>JALSJI010000079.1 GCA_026989435.1 Sulfurovum sp. | reverse complement strand
CATTTTTCTCTCGAGCAAAGGAGTTAGAAAAAGAACGTATGAGCATTTCCTGATTTTTCTTAGGTAGCAAATAGCCGATATTGATAAATCGTATCTTTTTATTAGTTATTTTTTTTTGTTTATGTTTAAAAAAATCAACATTTACAATATTAGGTAAATAATCAAAATTAATTTTTGTTTTTTCTTGAAGTAGTTTAGCAAACTCATTACTTACAGCTAAAGTTTTAGATGCATTTTTATATATATCAGTAGCATATTTTATTTCAGAGTTACTCAAAAGATCTCTTGAGAATGTTGAACTATGCTCTGTCACTACATAGGGAATATTGTATTTTTTTTTGATCCATTTTGCTAAATGACCATAAAAAAAAGAGTGTAGATGTACAACATCAGGAAGACCATTTTCCGTAACATACATTTTAAAAAGTTTTTTAAAATAAGACTCTCTTCTTTTTTTGCAAACAGTTAGTTTTCTATATATCTTGGGAAATATAAAGTAGTCCTGTTGGTAGGTTATTACATTGTTAATTGTATGTTTATTTTTTTGAAAAGTTAGCTTTTTATTTTTTAAAATATCTTGAATAGTGACCTGAGTAAGAGCAATGACTCCTACTTTAGTATTATTTTTTGTTAATGCTTCAGCTTGTTCTTTAAAAAAGATACCATTAAGTTCATTATATATATTTGGATACCAAGACGGTATGAGTAATATATGCATAATTTAGAGTCCTTTCGCTTGTAACGATAGTTTATCATATTTTTTTGCATATATGAGTACCATTAAAATAAATATAAGTAATAAAATACTCATGCTTAAATTGATGATATGCAAAATTTGTAAAATCTCAGTATCTTTAAAAATATATAAAATAGATAAAGGAGTTAGCATATATATAATAGAAAAATAGAGCATAATCTCTTGTTTGTTTAAGACAATAAAAACAGATGATATAGGAGAGGTTAAAAAATTGATAAAGAGCCAAGGGGTCAGTATACTTGCTATTTGACCGGCAATTACCCATTTTTCGCCAAAAACAATACTAAAGAGATTCTCTGCATAAAAAAATATAAGCGTGAAAGGAATAAGAGCAATTAAAAATAACTTGGAAATTATTTTATATATAGTATGCGTTAGGTATCCGGGTTTTGTTTCAGTGAGTTTTTGAAAAAAAACCTGTGAAATTGAACCACCCAATATAGCAAACGGTGCTTGTACCATTCTCCATGCCAATGAGAATTGTCCAAGTATGGCATTGGTGTAAAAGTTGCCAATAAGTATATTGATACCCGATAGTCTCATATTGTCAACAAATGCATTTGGTAGATTGAGCAAAGGCATTTTTTTATATAGTTTTGCAAGATAAAAGATTTTAGAGAAATTGATCGTTTTGATACCTAAGACCACGTTGAGCAGATTATCTTTAAGAAGATAGAGTGCCATGGCAATTTGACTAAAAATAAGTCCCAATATTAGCCCTGATGTACCAAATCCAAAAAATCCTATAGAGATAGTAGTAATAGCATATATAATACTTTGCAAGATTTTTGCCCTAGCAATCATTTTAAAGTTTTTATTTCTGGTACACCAATAATTGAGGCTTTGAAAAATACCTACGCATAAAACGGAAATAGGTATCCAAAACAACCAAAAAACGATCTCCTCACTATGGAGTAATGCAGCGATATATTCACCAAAAAGATACGCCAAAAGAAGTGTTATAGCGCTGATAAAAATAGTAATATAAATAGAGAGTATCACAAGATGTATCGCATCTGTTTTTCTTTTGGGTAAGACAATGGCCAATTCATAGCGACCTGTGGAGAAGACTGTTATAACGGCAAGTATACTCATATAAATAGCAAGTATACCAAATGTTTCCGGTTCATACAGTCTTGTAAGCAGAGGGCTTATAAGTAGAGGTATGGCTTGGGCAATACTTGTACCGGTCATTAAAGTAAGTACATTTTTAGCAAAAGGCGAAGGCATTTTTATTATATTCAGTTATTATCTATTTTTGAAAAATGAGTAGCCGCAATAAGATGCTCTGCCACATAAGTGATTTCGTCATCACTCAAATAGGGGTTCATAGGCAAAGAGATTATCTCTTTTGAGACTATTTCAGCCACAGGGAAATCCCCCTTTTTATACCCAAGATATGCAAAACACTCTTGAAGGTGCAAGGGCATAGGGTAATGGACTGCTGTTGGAATACCTTGCTCTTTTAATCTAGTTTGCACTTTATCTCTATTTTTGACTCTCACTGAATACTGAGCCCATGCAGAAGTAGCGCTCTTGTCAACAAATGGTAAAATTAACTCTTTGCTTTGCAATGCTTTAGTATATTTTTGTGCGACCTCTTGACGCAGTGCCAAATCTTTTGCATAATGCCTTAATTTTACATCTACAACAGCACATTGTAAGGTATCCATACGACCACCCATACCTATGTACTGATGATGATAGCGTTTAGACTGACCATGCACCCTAAGAGACTTCATTTTCTTTGCCAGGCCATCATCATCGGTAAACACCGCTCCCCCATCTCCAAAGCATCCTAGAGGTTTGGCAGGGAAAAAACTAGTGGTAGAAATATCACCCACACAACTATCTTTGACATTATTAAAAGTACTACCAAAACTCTGTGCCCCATCGACTATTATTTTTAGATTATATGTATCTGCTATAGTCCCTATGGCATCCATATCGGCAGGTTGCCCATAAAGACTTACGGGCATAATCGCTTTTGTTTTTTTTGTAATCTTCTCTTCTATTTTAGAAGGGTCTATGTTATAGGTCTTCTCATCTATATCCACAAATACAGGCTTTGCTCCCAAAAAAGCAATAGTCTCAGCAGTAGCAATAAAGGTAAAGGGCGTAGTGATGATCTCATCATCAGGTTTAATCTCTAGTGCCATCATGGCTAAAAGCAGAGCATCAGTGCCGGAACTACAGGTAATAGCATGTTTGGCACCGGTGAAGTTTTGTAGATTCTCTTCCAAATCTCTTACCTCATCCCCCATGATGTAGTTGGATTTATCTAATACAGAGTGCATAGCTGTATCTATCTCTGTTTTATAAAGCTGGTACTGGTATTGTAGTTTTGCAAAGTCTATTTTCATTATTTTTTAATCACCCTCAAACTATTTTCTATCAGTTCATAATGAGCAAATTCATCTTCAGTTTTATTATCTACAAATTGCAAAGTATCTCCGGAAATACCAACCCAGCCAATCTGTCTAGCAGGAACTCCTGCCATAAGAGCAAATGGCTTTACATCTTTAGTTATAACTGCTCCGGAGCCAATGAGAGCATACTCACCTATAGTCACGCCACACACTATTGTTGCATTGGCTCCAATGGAGCATCCTTTTTTAAGAAGCGTTTTTTTAAACTCCTCTTTTCTTTGTATAAATGCTCTTGGGTTTATCACATTGGTAAAGACCATAGACGGCCCTAAAAAGACATCATCTTTTACTTCTACACCCTCATAGATAGAAACATTGTTTTGTACTTTTACGCCATTGCCTATGGTGACCTTGGGACCTACTACACAATTTTGACCAAAAGAGCAGTCATTGCCTATAATTGTATCTGGCAACACATGGCAAAAGTGCCAAATTTTAGTGCCTTCTCCTATGCTCGTTCCGGCATCGATGATGGCTGTCTCATCTGAAAAATAGTCACACATTACACATTTACCTTTATCATTTCAGTACCTTTTTGCAAAAAGGATGATAGCTGCCCTTAAGCCCAATGGCATCCAAATTTCTAATGGTAGAGACTATAGAAATAGACCCGTAGGCTTCATCAAGCCCAAAACCATTTCCCTTAAGTATCTCTTCATAACTTCTTGTATGCAAATCTGTAAAACCGCCCGAAAACTCTATCTCCTCGCCATCAACAGTAATGCTTCTGTAGGTTCGTTGTCCTGCATCTCTTATCTCTTGGGGGATGTAGTCGTAATTAACCGATAAAAACCATCTTACATTGGCATGTTTAAGTTTAAATGAACCCGCATTACAATCATCAGTTTTGACATGCACTGCATTTTCTTCAACATCCCCAAATATCCAAGTAAGCATATCATAAAAATGTACACCTATATTTGAGGCAATACCCCCTGATTTGGCTTGATCACCTTTCCATGAAATAAAATACCACTTGCCTCTACTTGTCAAATAGGTAAGGTCAATATTATATACCTTATTGGGGTTTTCTTTGAGTTCTTTTGATACCTTTTCTTTAAGCGCAATAATCGAAGAGTGTAAGCGAAGTTGTAAAATATTATAGACTTTTTTCCCTGTCTCTTGCTCGATTACTTTAAGTTGATCAATATTCCAAGGGTTTAAAACCAAAGGTTTTTCACAAATAGCATCTGCCCCGCTTTTTAATGCAAAACGTATGTGTGAATCATGTAAATAATTGGGTGAGCATATAGACATATAGTCTATTTTTTTTCCTGTATCTCTTCGCCACTTGTCCACAAACCTGTCAAAACGCTCAAACTCAGTAAAAAAATTTGCTTGAGGAAAATGACTATCTATGATGCCTATACCATCATAAGGGTCAAGAGCCGCTATGAGATTATTGCCTGTCTCTTTGATTGCCTGCATATGTCTTGGAGCAATATATCCCGAAGCTCCAATTAGTGCGAAATTCTTACTCATATTATAATCTCCTTATTTATTTTTTCACAGCCACTAAAGCACTTTGGAATTCTACCGGTATTCATATGTAATGTATGATAACTTATGTTTCTTTTTAAATTTATTTGATATTAAATATAACATAATACTATAATATATAGTGCCTTTATATATGCTTAGTCTGCATTGACCTCATCAGCCGGAGGAAGAGGAAACCCCTTGCTTATATCGTCAATTACAAGTACCCAATCGTTACCGTTACGAACATCTTCATCGGGATCGGTAGGATTACCGGGGGGATCAAATGATACTAGTGAGTTATTAGGAGAATATTCACGAATGATTCTGCTTTTTCCGTTTCTAGGGTTGTACCACCATGCTCTAACTTCTGAGTCGGCTATTTCATTTATACTTACTTCAAACTCTTGACCATGAGAAGTATATACCATAGCATATCCATCACCTGTTGTTGCAACTATGCCATTCTTATTAGAAGGTTCACCTGCTAGTAATGACTGATCAGGTATCCTGCTTACAATAGGTCTACTTTGCATCAGCTCTGTAACGTATTGCATCTGTTTGGCGCCATTAGCATCAAGGGCATTACGCCAATGCATCACAGGAGTGCAAATACCTGGATTTTGGCATCTATCGCCTTGCCATGTTGGATTTTTTTCCCAAAATCTATACACAGCCGTGTGTCCATAGGTATTCCCAAAAGCTCCGACAAAGAGTTGACTATAGGCATCTTCTCTCATTTGAAAAGGAGTTCGTTTGATGTCACTACCTCCCCCATAGACCAAGTTTTCATAAAGTGATTCACCATCAACAACTGCTAGTCCTTCGTCTAAGGCCTCTTCCACATATCTTATGGATTCATCTATACTTCCTCGTCCTGATTGTAGCATGTTGAAATCCAGCCATTTTGGTCTGTTGAATATCTTACTTGGAATACTTTGCATGGGATGAAACGTAATAAGATGTTTTGTGTCATATTTATCTATCGTCTCACCCAAGGCACTCCAGATAGCTTTTTCATATGCTATTTTTTCATCTTTTGTCATCTCTCTTTCTTGTGTGATATTTTTGTCGGGGTATAGCCAGCTGGCAATAGAAGCTGTCATATTGATACCATTAACACGCCCACCATCTAGTACTTTAGTGTCTCCTCCAATCACCCAAATAAGATTGGGTTTCTCTTTATATCGCTTTGCTATCCACGCACCATACTGTTTGGCATCATCGGGATTCTTAAAGGATTTTTGTCCTATGGCATCATGCCAAACAGGCAGTAGTGCGACATACATACCTCTCTTTTGAGCTTCTTCAATTAAAAAATCTATATGTTCCCAATACACATCATTTGGTTTGGATAAATCTCCATCAATAAAAGCTTGCTTATCATTACTATATACTTTAGCATAATGCATTGCTACAATCTGCAACACGGTGAATTTTTTCTGGGCACGATTATCCACATATAGGCTTATATCCTCTTTTGTTTTACGATATAAATCCCACGCAGTATCAGCCATCCAGAAAAACCCTTTGCCGTTTGCATGTTGAAGTGATCGATTATTATCGGATACTTTAAGTGCTCCATAGTGCCATGGATATACGACATGTATTTCTCTAGCGGTACTTGTTGAGTCGTTGTTATTTTTAATTGTATAGGTAAGTGTATAGGAACCGGCTTTTGATGTATTGAGTTCACCTGTGATTTTGATACTATCACTGATATCTTTACCCTCATTACCGGTGGCAACGGCACCTGCTTCTTGATAGGCGGATCTTATCGTGAGTGTTATATTGCTCTCGCCCTTAAGAGTAATGGAGAGAGGGTTAGAGCTTTCAGGGGTAGGCTTTTTGGATACAGTATCGTTTTGGTCTACTCCTTCATTGGTTGAATTGGTATCTTTTGGAGTACTGTCTCCATAGGGGGTAGGCTTTTGGGATACAGTATCGTTTTGGTCTACTCCTTCATTGGTTGAATTGGTATCTTTTGGAGTACTGTCTCCATAGGGGGTAGGCTTTTGGGATACAGTATCGTTTTGGTCTACTCCTTCATTGGTTGAATTGGTATCTTTTGGAGTACTGTCTCCACAGGCAGAGAGTACTAGAGACAAAACAAGAGATATGATTGAAAAATAAAACCATTTAGTATACATTATTTATTCACTTTAGTTTAGAGTGCACATAAGACAGAATTAACCTCTTAATGAGTTAATATTTTAGTAATGTTTTGCTTTATCGAAGTTTATAATTGTTTCAACGACAAAATGAAGTGCACAAGTATGTTTCATTACTACTCATATATTTAGCTCTTTTTTGGTATTTTCTCTACATAGATACTCTGCGAAGGAAAGGCAAAATTAGCATGATTTTTCTCTACGATGTGCATAATTTTATAATGAATATCTTCGCGAATCTCAAGATATCTTTTCCAATTGGATGTTGCAGCAAAGGCATAAATAAAAATATTTAAAGCGTAGTCCCCAAAGGATTCAAAGTTGACCAAAAGAGTCTCATTAGATGAGATATCCGTATGTTTTTGAAGCATAGAACTAATCTCTGTTACAATCTTATGAATCTGCTCTGATGAGGTAGCATAGGTAAGACCTATACACATCTTGATTCGTCTGATACCTCTGCGTGAATAGTTTTCTATAGGGGTGTTGGCGACAAATTGGTTGGGAACGGTGATGAGTGAATGTTCAAAAGAGCGTATTTTGGTAGTACGCATACCTATAGTCTCTACGATCCCTTCTATCTCTCCTACCTTTATCCACTCTCCTATACGTACAGACTTGTCAATAAGCAGTGCAAAAGAGCCAAAGAGATTAGAAGCAGTATCTTTTGCGGCAAGGGCTATGGCAAGTCCGCCAAGTCCTAGTGAGGCAATGAGTGCCGTTACGTTGATACCCCAAACCTGTAATATTGCTCCCAAACCTATGCCGCCTATGAGTATTTTGACAATTTTAAGTATAAAATCCCCCATTTCCCTAGAGAGATCGGAGTGGAATTTAGCAGTTGTTTGGTGAAATATGCCGCGAAGCGCATCTGCTATGGCAATGAGTGCCCAGAATATCACAAAAACAATAAGTGTGTTGAGCATATTTTTAATTATAGGTCTCTCCCAAAAGACAAGAGCAAAAAAGAGGTGCAGTCCTATGACGATAAAGCCAAAACTCACGGGTGCTTTGAGTGCAGAAATAATTTTGTCGTCATAGTAAGTTTTGGTATAGGTAGCGAGTTTTTGCAAGAAGACTATGACAATATAGGCAAAAAATCGTCGCAAAACCAGAAAAAAGAGAAAAATAACAAAAGCGGCAATCAAATTCGCTACAGGGATACCCAAAAGGGTATAAGAGAGAATAGGAAAGCTCTCATACAGGGGAGCTAGAGCACTTTGGACAAGATGGTCAAGATTCATATCAAGTCCATCTATAACGTTAAGCGTGACTGTTTGATTACTCTCTTTGTTCTGCATAATATGATACTCCCACGATTTATTCACACCATTATAGTAAAATTTGGCACAATAATTCTAAAAAAGGTTATGCGGTTATGAGAAACAATTTTTTAATCTTTGTAGTACTGATTATTGGTATGGGAACTATGACATATGGAAAAACTATTCAACTAGACTACAAGGCAACATTTGGTATTTTCGGTACGGTAGGTACGATTCAAAATAGATTGATACAGGATAAAAAAAGCTATACCATTAAAACCACGGTAAAGCTTGCGGGGCTTGCAAAAATGCTTATGGGGGGACAGACGGAGGAGTATATCTCTAAGGGACATATGCAAGATGGATTGATGATTAGCGATACGTATATGATGACAAGCAGAAAGAAAGAGAAAGTAACAGAAAAAGCCTACACGATTAATCATAAAAAAAAGTATGTACAAAAACGCTATAGAAAATGGGTAAAGGGAAAATTGGTCAAAGAGAGTATAGAGAAACTGGCATTTTATGCCAAGGATGATCTCTTGACACTCTACTTTAATTTAGGACATGCGATTAAAGAGAAGAACAAAAGGTATCTTTTTAAAGCAGTAGGTTTGGAGAAACAAAAGGGCAGGGTATATATTACGGTACCGGGAGAGAAAGGTAACTACTCTTATATAAAAGATTTAGGCAAGGGGGCAGTACTCTATGCCAAGGCTCTGATTCATCAAAGAAATTTCAGAAAGAAAAAGGGCGATATCTTACTCGCTGTAGGAAGTGACGGTTTTATCTCAAAATCGGTGATTAAGGATATTTTGATGTATGGAGATGCTCAACTTGTACGGATAAAATAGTTAGGTTTTTTAGCAAAACCTCTCTTAAGGTACTCAGGAGAAATAAGAAATATCATGGTATAATATAATATAAAATGTTTATAATTGGAGATAAGAGATGATTCAAAAAAGATACTACCAACACTACAAAAGATTAGCACTATGGTTATTTTTGTCTATGATAATGTTGCTTTCGCTCAACGCCGCACCCATACGCATCATGCCGCTAGGAGATTCTATTACGGAGGGTGCCGGAGATAAGCCCGATACTCCGGAGAACAATACCAGTACCTATACCGGCGGGCTTATCCAAAATCCCGATATGGTAGCCTATAGAGGCAGACTCTATGATCTGTTGAAAGAGCAGGGGTATACGATCGGGGGAGCTGCCGATGATTTGGATTTTGTAGGTTCTAGAAACAGCGGCGGTAATTATGGTGACTTTGATAGGGATCATCAGGCTACCGGCGGTGCTAAAAGTTCTTATATCAGAGACAATATAGCAAGCTGGCTAGAGAGAAATCCTGCCGATATCGTACTGCTGCATATAGGTACCAACGACGGCGCGCAAGGTATCCCTATAGGTGAGGATAATGCTTCGGATCAAGATGCCGATACCACGGTTAATAACGTAAAAAAGATACTTAATACTATTTTTGAAAAAAATCCTCAAACCAAAGTCTTTGTAGCACGTATTATAGAGGCTAGACGCGCACACGGAAACTCGGGCGGTATAGTGAGTGATTCAAATCCGCAGGGCTACTGGAATACCGAAGATTTAAACAATGCTGTCGAGACTATGGTAAAGAATCATCCAAAGAGCGAGAATATCATTATGGTAGATTTAGAGAAGGGCGCAGGGTTAACCTATAATCCTTGCGGGACAAAGCTTGGAGATATGCAACCCTTTCATGCAGATGATAATAATAATTACGACTTTCATCCCAATGCCAAGGGGTATGCCAAGATAGCACAAGCATGGTTTGATGCCTTAATCGCTTCGGATGCTTTGCCGAATATAGGCG
>JALSJI010000078.1 GCA_026989435.1 Sulfurovum sp. | reverse complement strand
TATGTTAAAAATCAAGGAAAAGTATACAACAAGGTGCATACGGGTCAGCTAAAATTTGACTTGTAAGCTTGAACGGAAATGGATACCCCGTTGCTTGCAGCGGGGTAGTTCATTAAACTACCCATGTTATACTCATTTTATAATTGGATTTTAATGAAAACAGATGAAGGAGGGGGGGGGGAAATAAAAATACCTGATTATCTCAATGAGAATCAGGTATTAATTATAGGCTGATTACTCAACCATCGCTTCGAGTTCTTCTTTGGAGACCCTATTGAAATTGAGATATTTATAGATATCATCAGTCATTTCAGGTTTTATTTTATTCTGTACAATCTCTAGATACTCTTGAGCTGTCGGTATTTTTCCTTTAAGTGCAACTACTGCTGCAAGCTCTGCAGAACCTAGGTATACTTGTGACCCTTTACCAAGTCTGTTGTCAAAGTTTCTCGTACTTGTAGAGAATACCCATGCGTTTTGTTTTACCGATGCTTGGTTACCCATACAGAGTGAACATCCCGGAGGCTCTATCCTAGCTCCAGCCATTCCGAAAATAGAATAGTATCCCTCTTCTTGTAGTGTTTTCTCATCCATTTTTGTTGGAGGACAGATCCATAATCTTGTATCTACCTGACCTTCACCTTTTAACACCTCTGCATTCGCACGGAATAGACCTATATTTGTCATACATGAACCGACAAAGACTTCATCCACTTCAGTTCTAAGCCCTTCGGCATGTACCTCTGAGAGTGTTTTGACATCATCAGGGTCATTAGGACATGCGACAATGGGCTCTTTGATCTCATCCATATTAATCTCAATCACTGCTGCATACTCTGCATCTTTATCTGCCTCCAGAAGCTTCGGGTTTTTTATCCACTCTCTCATTTTCTCTGCACGTCTTTCAAGCGTAGCTTTATCTTCATAACCTTGCGCAATAAGCTCTTCTATCAGTGCAATATTAGACTCAAGATACTCTATAATAGGCTCTTTGTTTAATTTCACCGTGCATGCCGCCGCTGAACGTTCTGCTGAAGCATCTGCAAGCTCAAATGCCTGTTCACACTTAAGATCTTCAAGTCCCTCTATCTCTAATATACGTCCTGCAAAAATATTTTTTTTGCCTGCTTTTTCTACCGTTAGTAGACCATCTTTAATCGCCTGATAAGGAATAGCATTAACCATGTCACGCAGTGTAATACCCGGTTGCATTTCACCCGTAAAACGAACAAGTACAGACTCCGGCATTGTAAGAGGCATCATGCCCGTCACTGCTGCAAAGGCAACCAGTCCCGAACCAGCAGGAAACGATATTCCTATAGGAAATCTCGTATGACTGTCTGCGCCGGTACCTACGGTATCCGGTAGACACATACGGTTAAGCCATGAGTGTATTACACCGTCACCCGGTCTAAGCGTAAAACCTTTTCTCTCCACCATAAAATCAGGAAGCGTGTGGTGCAGTTTTATATCGGCCGGTTTAGGATATGCAGATGTATGACAGAAAGACTGCAATACAAAATCTGCGCCAAAGCTCAAAGCCGCCAAATCTTTAATCTCGTCTCTAGTCATCGCACCCGTTGTATCCTGTGATCCGACAGTAGTACATACGGGTTCACAGTAAACGCCCGGTTTTACACCCTCTAAGCCGCAGGCCTTTCCTACCATTTTTTGTGCCAGAGTATACCCTTTTCCATCGTCTTCTGGCTGTGCCGGTGCGATAAAAGCATCGGTAGCCCCAAGACCTAGTGCCTCTCTAGCTTTTGCCGTAAGTCCTTTTCCGATAATGAGTGGTACACGTCCCCCCGCTCTCATTTCATCCGGAAGCGTGTTTGGTTCTAAGGTAAATTCAGAGACGACTTCTCCATTTTTTTCTATCACACCATCAAAAGGTTTCAGTGTAATTACATCACCTGTTTCAAGTTTATCAACCGGTGCTTGTATAGGAATACACCCTGAATCTTCTGCCGTGTTAAAGAAAATAGGTGCAATAATACTCCCAATTACCACACCACCCGTTCTTTTTCCGGGAATAAAAGGAATATCTTCGCCCATATGCCACTGAAGTGAGTTAATACCCGATTTTCTTGATGACCCCGTTCCTACAACATCACCGACATATACCAAAGGATGACCTTTCTTTTTAAGCGCTGCTATAGTCTCTAAAGGTTTCTCCATTCTGTTTACCAAGAATGAATTAGCATGGAGTGGAATATCTGCTCTTGTAAAGGCTTCAGAAGCAGGTGAAAGATCATCTGTATTTGTCTCACCGGGAACTTTATAGACTGTCAGCGTAATCTCTTTTTGCATTTCGGGCTTGTTATAAAACCACTCTGCATTTGCCCATGATTCTATAATCTCTTTTGCCAAAGGATTTCCTGCATCCATTAAAGATTTCACATCGTTAAAGGCATCATAGACCAATATTGTATTCTTTAGTTGTGCTGCTGCAGATTCTGCTACTTTCAAATCTGAAGAGGATAGTGCTTTTACAAGCGGCGATACGTTAAAACCGCCGAGCATCGTACCTAAAATAACCGTTGCAAATACTTTGTCTATCTCTGTGCAAGATGCCTTCCCTTCAAGGATATCATTTAAAAATGCTGCCTTTATATATGCCGCGTCATCTACACCTGCCGGAATATGGTGTTTAAACAACTCCATAGCATACTCTGCATCTTTTACCGGATTCTCTTTAAGTAATTCAACCAGTTCAGCTGTCTGTTCTGCCGTCAATGCAAGCGGTGGTACACCAAGCTTTGCACGCTCCTGCGTATGTGCTCTATATTCTTCCAATAAGGCCATTTTTCGGTCTCCTCTATCTATGTGGTATTTTGGTAACTTATACTATCCAAAAATTATTTGGATAGCTCCTCTAGAGATTAAAAAAACATGAATCTTTGTATTATATGTATCATATAGTGACAAAAGTAGCCTACTATTGAAGAATTTCTCTGTTGCCTTTTGCATTGGGAGCAGAAAGCACTCCTTTGACTTCAAGCTGCTCTATTATATTGGCAGATCGATTATAGCCTATTTGTAGTTTACGTTGCAAATAGGAGATCGATGTCTTCTTGTCTGTCAATACGATATTCTTCGCCTCTTCATAGAGTGCGTCTAATTCTATCTCTTTTTCTCCTCCATTTTCAGAAGAGGAGGAAGCACCTGCTACAAGATAGCTTTCATCGTACTCCGGTACTCTTTGGGCTTTGATATATTCTACAATTTTATCTATCTCCTCTTCGGTATTCCATGGAGCATGAATACGTACAAGACCCGTGCCCCCCGGAGGAGTAAAAAGTCCATCACCGCGCCCGAGTAAAGAATCGGCACCCGTTGCATCCAAAATCACCTTGGAATCTATACGCGATCCTACTCTATAACTGAGCCTTGACGGTAAATTGGCTTTTATCATACCCGTAACGACATCCACTGACGGACGTTGCGTTGCTACTATCAAATGGATACCACAAGCACGTGACTTTTGCGCAAGCCTTGCAATGGAGTGCTCAACCTCTTTCCCGCCGCTCATCATCAAATCAGCCAACTCGTCTATAATGACAACGATATAAGCAAAAGGCTCATCTCCTGTTTTTTTAACCTTTTCATTGTAATTTTCAATATTTTTTGTGCGTGCTTCTGCCATCAGTTTATAGCGTCTTTCCATCTCACCTACCATATTAGCAAGTGCCGCTATCGCTTTGGCGGGTTCCGTAATCACCGGAGTAATAAGATGCGGTATATCTTCATAGGCTGCAAATTCCAACATTTTAGGATCAACAAGCATCAGTTTTAGTTGATCCGGATCATTTCGGTAGAGCAGTGAGAGTATCATGGCATTGATACCTACGGATTTACCTGAACCCGTTGTCCCTGCTATCAGTAAATGGGGCAGTTTTTTAATATCCGTCACAAAAGGGTTTCCTACGATATCTTTTCCTAGTGCCACCGTCAACGGAGAAGAGGCTTCTCGAAAAATATCCGACTCTAAAATTTCACGCAGGTAAATAGTATCTATAGTCTCATTGGGTATCTCTATACCAACTACGTCACGGCCGGGAATGGGTGCTTGTATACGTATAGTCTCCGCACTTAGTGCCATAGCAAGATCATCTTGCAAACCTAAAATTTTAGAGACTTTTACATTGGGTGCGGGTTTAAACTCAAAGGTAGTAACCAAAGGTCCCGAATAGGTACGTACCACATCTCCTTCTACCTTGAACTGCGCAAGTTTAGAGAGCAGATCTTCGATTTTTCTATCGATTTCTGCTTCATTAACCTTTTTCCTCGTTTTAGGTGCTTTTTGTAAAAAATCAAGTTTAGGGAGTTTGAAATTCTTTGGTTTTGCCACCTTCCCTTTTTCTATTTCACTCATTAGCTTTGAGTTCTCTTCCAACTCACTTACTATTTTCACATTGGAAGCAGGCTGTGCCGATGCTTTTGTCCGTCTCTCTAACAACTCTGCTTCCATCTGCTGCTCTATTTTAACCATCTCTTCAGCTTCTTCATACTCTTTATGCTCTAATATCGGTCTCTCTGAAGATACCGTTGTTTCTGGTTTAGGAAGCCTCTTTTTTACCGCCTTTTTAGGTTTTGGCGCATTTTTTTGTTTTGGTAACTTCTCTACATTCTCTACCTCAGGCATCATCTCTTCTTCAAATTCGGGGGAGTCAAAAGGATTTGTAAAGAGTTTTTTAAAGAAACCTCTCATTAGCTCAAAAGCACCTCCTATCCATGTGAATGTAGGTAGAGACAATGAAGGCAATGCTCTCCATTTAAGGAAATCAACCTCATCGTCAATCACAAATACCAAGGCCAAAGAGGTTACCATCAACCAAAAGAGCCACAATCCTGCTTTTCCGATATACGGCTCTAAAAATGTTATAATTTCCCTCCCTATAAATCCCGCATGTGGAGCTTCAAAGACCAACGCTGCAAAAAGAATAAGCGAGATATATATCAATATCCATCCCAAATAAAAGTCGATATTACCTCTTGATCTACTATCTGTATAGAGCTTATATATCGGATAGAGTAAAATAAAAATATTCACATATGCCAAGTAGCCAAAAAGCCCTATATTTGTCTTGCCGATAACCCTGCCTATATTGCCAATGAGTGCAGTATCATAATAAAATGTAGAAAATGCAATATAGATAAAAACAATACCTAAAACAATGAGAGATATCTTCAAAAAATCACCTTGATATTAATTAATGAAGAATTATATCAAGTTTATCTAAAAAAGCCTTTTAGTCCTTCTCTAAACGATATTTAAGTACAGAGTATGTAGAATGCCGTTTACGTTATTAGCGTCAATGCCGCAGTGATGGAACTGGTAGACTTGGTAGACTCAAAATCTTCTGCCTTCGGGCGTGTCGGTTCGAATCCGACCTGCGGTACCACATTACTATTCAGAACGCATCAATGCGATTATCTTTTCCCTCTCAATTGTACTTAAATGCTTATTCCGATGCTTGATCTCCTCTCTATCTAGTGTATCAAAGTAGTTTCCCTCATTGATAGCAATAAATTTTCCATTTTTCACAATGACCGTTTTTGAGAGGTCTTCTCCCGTATCTATGATAAACTCGGAATATACCCCTGCATAGATATCATTATCCTGGTCTATATGTATCTCTTTGATGCTATGATTTTCCACTTGAAGTAGCTGCTTTAAGCTCTCAAATTCTGCTCTCTTCATGCAAAGTATCTCATTGACTGCCTGCAACATGGTATCCGAGATAGTAGGATTTGGCTTATGATCCTGAAAAAAAAGTACAGGAATATAGGCTTGTAGACTCTCTATAAACAGACGACATGTTCCTATCTCAAACTCATCCCATATAATATTGACTGAAAGCTCTTTTTTGGTCATATACAATACCCTTCATCTCTTTAATTGTCTTTGTAGCATCACACTATATATGTTATCATAGCACAATCCAATCTTTTTATCAAAAGGTATCTCGTATGATAGAAACGAAAAAAGGCAAGGTTACCGATATTCAAAAACATGTTGACGTCAGTGGCGGACACAGTGGTATTTTTGTTCAAACCCGACACATTACCCACTTTCATTTAAACCATACACCTGTTATCGTCATGAGCCAAAAACCTCTCTTGATACAAGCGGGAGACACTGTTGTTGTAAGCGGTACACTAGACAATGGAGCACTCACTGCCTATGCTTATAAAAATATCACTACCTCATTCAGCGAAAATCTAGGATATCGAAAAAGATTTTTTGCTGCAGTGATTTTTCTTTTTGCCGGGTATTACTTTTGGTTTATCCTCGCACCCGATACATCAGAAACGGCAAAAATAGTTGCTCTCCTCTTTACGGGCTTAGGGTTCTATTTTCTCTATAGAGGCAGACAGATTCTAAAGGCTGTAAATCATGTGGTATCAACACGCTAAATAATTTCTGCTATAATCTACCTTAGATGTAAACATACGGGGTATATGATGATTCAAAAACTTACAGTGGCCATTACGGGAGCCTCGGGTGTGGGACTGGGCAAAAAATTTATAGACTACCTCCCTTCGGATATTGAGACGCATTTGGTTGTCTCCAATCATGCTCTAAGTGTTGAGAGTTTTGAAAATAGACAAGTCACCCTATACTCTTCGGATGATATCGCAGCATCTATCTCTTCCGGTTCATTTAAAGTAGATGCCACTGCTATTATACCCTGTAGTATGAATACCCTTGCAAAAGTAGCCTGCGGTATTAGCGACAACCTCCCTACCCGCGTGGCTGCCGTAGCCCTAAAAGAACAAAAAAAGTTGCTTCTGGCTCCACGGGAGTTACCCTTTTCAACTATTGCTTTATCAAATATGCAAAAGTTGGCTGCACTTGGTGTTATAATCGCTCCGCCCGTAATAGGGTACTATTCTGAGGCCTCTAGCCTTAAGGATATGGAAAAGTTTATTATCGGTAAATGGTATGATGCCTTAGGTATCGAAAATAGTCTATATAAAAGATGGAAATGATGATACACTATAGACGACGCCAAAAGCAAAACTTAGGTAATATAGATCTAAAAGTAGTTTTGCATCTTTTCAAGGAGAAGTTATCATGAAAAAAGCAATCTACCCGGGTACCTTTGATCCGGTAACGGTAGGGCATTTAGATATTATGAAACGTGCATGCACGATGTTTGATGAAATTACCATAGCCGTGGCCAAAAATGCATCAAAAAAACCTATGTTTAACCTAGAGCAACGCATTGCTATGGTAAAGACAGCCACAAAACAGTTTCCCAAGATCAATGTTGTCGGATTTGAAGGATTGCTTGTAGACCTCTCGGAAAAACTCAATGCAAATATCATTATTCGCGGGCTTAGAGCAGTAAGTGATTTTGAATATGAGTTACAAATGGGTTATGCAAACTCCTCACTTAAAAAAGAGCTAGAGACCGTCTTTCTCATGCCTAGTCTAGAGTATGGGTTTGTAAGCTCCTCCGTAGTACGTTCTATCTTGCCTTTTAACGGAAAGGTAGATCATCTGCTGCCTGCATCGATTTTAAAAATGATAGAGGAGTATCAAAAGTAATGTATATACTTTTTGAAGGGATAGATACTTGCGGTAAAAGCACACAAATAGAACTGCTTGCTAAAAGATATCCTCACCTTATTACTACCCATGAACCGGGAGGTACGGCTTTTGGACTCAAAGCCAGAGAAATACTTCTCTCCGACTCACTGAGTTCCAAACGTGCAGAACTTCTACTCTTTTTAGCCGACCGTGCAGAACATTATGAAGAGGTCATCAAGCCAAATAAAAACAAAACCGTCATCTCTGACAGAGGTTTTCTCTCCGGCATAGGCTATGCACTTGCCAATGGGGATTTTGATTTTAATGAACTGCTCTTGCTTAATACCTTTGCCCTCAGCGGGGATTTACCAAACAACATTATTCTTTTTCTTATTGATAAAGAAACGCTCAAAGAAAGAAGCTTTAAAAAAAGTTTAGATGCTATAGAGCAGCGTGGTTTGGAGTATCTTCTCAGGGTACAAGCCTGTATGCTCCAAAGCCTGCAAAAACTAGAGATAGACTATCTTGAAGTTGATGCAAGCAGAGATATCGAAGAGATCCATAAAGATATTATTAGTTACTTAAATCTATAATATTAAAATACATCATCTTCAAAAAGGGAGTAAACTCTATGAATGAATACTTAAAAAGATATTTATCTACCAAAAAAATACACCACTTTCGAGGCAAATCCTACTATAAAGCAAAAGATTATCAAAACAGCTATTTTATACCTAAAGAGACTGTTGAGCGTCTCAGTAGTGGTCCCAAAGAAATACTGCTGGAAAAAAATGCCATGACGAGTCCTAAAAAAGGTATGATAAAATGGGATAATATACAAAAAAAAATACTCATCTCCGAAAATAAAATAAACCCTTTATACAAACCGTTTAACCTAGAGTAGATCCTTGTTATACACCCTTCTTAATTTGCATACTGCTATAATTATATAGATTTTAATTCATGATATCTCATCAGAGTATGATGAAGGACAACAAAAGGCTCTACAGATGATACACCCCCTAAGAGGTATGAAAGACCTCACTTTTGAAGACGGCAAACTTTTTGTACATATTGTAACTACCGCTATCAAAATTGCTAAACGTTACGGCTATAGCTATATTGAAACCCCAATCCTTGAAGCAACAGCTCTCTTTAAACGCTCCGTGGGTGACAGCTCGGATATTGTTAGCAAAGAGATGTACCGGTTTGAAGACAAAGGGGGCAACGATGTCTGTATGCGTCCAGAGGGTACGGCAGGTGTGGTACGTGCTTTTGTGCATGCAAAACTAGACCGTCAGCCTATCAAACAAAAATTCTACTACTATGGTCCTATGTTTCGTTACGAAAGACCACAAAAAGGTCGCTTAAGAGAGTTTCATCAGTTTGGCTGTGAGAGTTTTGGCGAGGCCAGCGTGTATGAAGACTTTACCATCATCACCATGATAAGCCAAATCTTTCATGAACTAGGCATAGGTTTTAACTTGCAGATAAACTCTCTAGGCTGCCCTACGTGTATGCCACCCTACAAAGAAACCCTAGTCAACTTTCTAATAGAGATAAAAAATGATTTATGTGAAGACTGTAACAGACGTATAGAGACAAACCCTATCCGTGTGCTTGATTGTAAAAACCAAATCTGTCAGAGCTTACTTGTAAACTCGACAAAACTCATAAACAACCTGTGTGAGGGGTGTGACACGGACTTCAAAAAACTCACAAAACTTCTAGATAATGCAGGCATCACCTACAAAGTAGACACAAACCTGGTACGTGGACTAGACTACTACAACAAAACAGCATTTGAGTTCGTAAGCAACAAGATAGGCTCACAGTCTGCCATCGCAGGTGGTGGGCGTTATGACAAACTAGTAGAGTTTTTAGACGGCAAACCAACACCGGCTGTAGGCTTTGCCATAGGCATAGAACGCATCATGGAGCTTGTGCAGATGCCTGAAGCCTCACGTGAGGGCATCTACCTAGGTGCTATGACCGAAGATGCTGTAGAAAAACTTTTTCCCATAGCTACTGCTAAACGAAAAGAGACCAAAGTAACCGTAGAGTACAACGCCAAAGGCTTCAAATCTCACATGAAAGGTGCAGACAAAGTCAATGCACGCTATGTGGTACTCATAGGTGAAGATGAACTAAAGAGTGGCAGAGTGTGGGTGAAAGACTTGGAAAGCAAGGAAGAGAAGACTGTAAAAGTAGAAGTGTTTTAAGACGCTTCTACAAAAGAAGTTTAAAGGTTAATCAAGATACCCGCAAAAGCAGCAGCCCCTCTAGGACTTTCTATCAGTGAATATTCATACTCAAACAGTAACTTATATGACTCATTCATAGCTATCTCTACTCCTGCACCAAATACAAAATCATGCTCTTGTGAATCAATATGATATTCATCGATAGTTTCCCATTCATATTCGTATCCAACCTTAGCAAAAATACCGATATGTTCTGTTGCTTCATAGGTATATACGACATCAAGAGCTGAAGTATAAT
>JALSJI010000077.1 GCA_026989435.1 Sulfurovum sp. | reverse complement strand
TGATACAACAGTACTGTCTTATTGTGGCTTTTGAAAATATGATCACTCATTTGTAATCATAGCATATCTTCAGTTCAAGCCTGACTCCAACCGATGCAAGCATCGGGGAAATCTTTTCGATTATAACACCCATACCTTACCCTAGTATTACCATATGGATTTTCTTCTCTATCTATAACCCCTAAGACAGAATATTTTAGCTAGAATACCCTTAATAACTTAATGAACAAAGCAAAACCAAAACTTATATGTTTAAGGAAGATGATGTCTTGCGAAAAAGCCTATATTACTACCCCTATATATTATGTGAATGATATTGCACATATTGGTCATGCCTATACAACCATAATAGCAGATACGCTTGCACGCTACTCCAGACTGGCAGGAATGGAGACATTTTTTCTTACAGGAACGGACGAGCATGGACAGAAGATAGAAGAAGCTGCAAAGAAAAGAGACGAAAGTACGCAAGCCTATGCAGACAAAATATCCGCAAGCTTCAAAGAGCTGTGGGATGAGTTTCATATCTCTTATGATGCATTTATTAGAACCACGGATGAAGATCATAAAAAGGGAGTTCAAAAAGCCTTCTTACATATGTATCGCAAAGGTGATATTTATAAAGATATCTATAGAGGGCACTACTGTATCTCTTGCGAAACCTTTTTCCCGGAGATTCAGCTTCTTGATGGTGAATTTTGTCCCGAGTGCGGTAAAAGTACTTCAGTGGTAGAGGAGGAGTCTTATTTTTTTAAGCTCTCGGCTTATGAAGAGAGACTTCTTGCATGGTACCAGGAGAGCCCCGAATGTATCTTGCCAAGAAGCAAAAAAAACGAAGTTGTTCGTTTTGTTGAGAGTGGTCTTGAAGATCTCTCTATTACAAGAACCTCATTTGATTGGGGTGTGAAGCTTCCTAAAGAGATTGACGATCCAAAACATGTGATGTATGTATGGCTCGATGCTCTGATGAACTATGTGACGGCACTTGGTTATGGAACAGATGAGAAAAATATGGACTTTTGGCCTGCACGTGTACAGCTCATAGGTAAAGACATCTTGCGTTTTCATGCGATCTACTGGCCTGCATTTTTGATGAGTTTGGGGCTTCCTCTACCCAAGCACATTGCAGCACACGGGTGGTGGACACGTGATGGTGAGAAGATGTCGAAATCTAAAGGAAACGTAGTCAATCCTAAAGAAGTGACCGAGGCTTATGGATTGGATAACTTTCGTTACTTTATGCTCCGAGAGGTACCTTTTGGAGGGGATGGTGATTTTAGCCAAAAAGCACTCATAGACCGTATTAACTCTGATTTGGGTAATGACCTTGGTAATTTGCTTAACCGTCTTATCGGTATGTCAGGAAAGTATTTTAACGGTAAAGTAGACTCCTCTCTTGTATCCAAATACTACCAAAGAGAACTCGATGAAGTACATGCTTCACTCAATAAACTAGAAGCGCTACTTTTTGAGATGCAAATCCATCGTTATTTAGAGGAGCTTTGGAGACCGCTTAGCGTAGCAAATAAAGCGATAGATATGTACCAACCATGGACGCTGATGAAAGAGGGAAAAGAGGAAGAAGCCATGGCACTTAACGGGCTGATTGCAGCTATTCTTTCCAAGGTGGCCATCATGCTATCGCCTGTGATGCCCGCTGTATGTAAAAAGATTGCAACAGCACTCGACTTTGAGATCAACAACGACACTTGGCAAAGTATGATCAAAGGCACTGCCTTACTTAACTCTTTTACAATAGAGAAGATAGCCCCTCTTTTTCCTAGAATAGAAGAACCTTTACTAACTCAGATAGAACCTGTAGATAAAAAAGGTGAAGCTAAAAAAGAAACCGACAAAAACAGTGCTACAAAAGAGAAATCTACTGAAGGTGTAGCCCTTATAGGTATAGAACAGTTTTTTGAAACTTCACTCAAAGTAGGAACGGTAGTTAAAGCCCAAGAGGTACCTAAAAGTAAAAAACTACTATTGCTACAAGTAGACGTGGGAGAGGCTAAACCCAGACAAATAGTAGCAGGTATTAAAGAGTGGTACTCGTCTGAAGATATGCTCCACACACAAGTCTGTGTCGTAGCTAATCTCAAACCTGCAAAACTCATGGGGTTTGAAAGTGAAGGGATGTTGCTTGCCGCGAAAGATGAGAGCGGATTATCCATGATACGCCCTGAGAAGCCTAAAAAAAGTGGCACCCCTATACGCTGATTTTATATGAAAATTGAAGATATATTAAACCTCACAGACGGGAAATTGAGTAATACTCCTCAGATACACGCTATTGAATCAGCTACGGTGTATCCCTCTAAGGTAGAACACGGTGATCTCTTTTTCTCTTCTCATCAAGAGGAGATTGATCAGGCTTTGGCAAACGGTGCATATGCCATCGTTTACGATGATGATACCATTATTCAAAATGATGATGAAATTGCTTGGATACAAGTTTCAGATATTAAATTGGCTGCTTTTAAGCTTATACGTTATGTACTTATTCAAAAAGAGGCAGAGTTTTTTCTCCTTTTGCCACATGAGTTGAGTTTTTTAAAAATGCTGCTTATACATAAAAATGATGTTTATTTTATAGCCAATGATTGGAAAAGAGCATTTGAGCAGATAGTCAATTCACAGGGAAATCTCTATGTAGGTACAGATGAAAATATGATGAAATTGATTAAGCCGGACATCAAAAAACTAGAGCAGAATGTGGAGGGATATGCCGTGTTTGATACTCTCTTTAAAACTACCTTTAAAGTAGGTGGCTACCTCTATCAGGAGAAAGACCTTGCCCCCTTTCACTTAGAGTATCTTTTAAGAGTCATTCACTTTTGCAATAAACATCATCTCACTTATGATATACAACGCTTACATTATACGACACACTTTATACCGGTATTTATCGATAAGCATCTGCAAAGAAGACCTTCTGGACAAAGCGAACAGGTAGCTATTTTTACGGATAATATTGTAGATATTGTAAAAGCAAGGGAGTATATAAAAAGAAGCAACACCTGGGTAAAAAGTATTGTACTTACTCCTGTAAAGACTAAAATACCTGATATAGAGAGACCATACTGGTTTGAAGATGAATTGCAAGTAAGAGATATCCTTAGGCATACACTCTTTCATTATGCATTTATCTATCAAGCCGGTAAAGATGCATTAAAAAGCATCAAAGAGGAGTATACCCTCTTTTAATACTCTTTCTTTAAGATCACTATATTTTTTTCGTTGGATGCAACAAACTTGGAGTGATACATCTCAGCTAGTACCTCAAAACTCTTCTTCCTGTAAAATACTATATGTGTAGGATCTTGGTGATAATACCAGCTTTTAAATTTCTCTTTATTATTTGGATGGAACTCTGTTTGAATTGCCAGATAACCTCCTATTTTTAATTTCTCTATAAGAGAGGCAAAAATTTTTCGGGGACGGTGTAGATGTTCAAACACCTCTACGGATACGATGAGATCATAGTACTTATCTTTATACTCTCTTTGAGGATGATAAATAGGGTCATAATAGTCGCAAGATATATTATTTTCATTAAACATTCTAGCCAAAAGAGATGTTTTACCGCAACCAAAATCCAGTGCATTGTTTACAGGAGGTATTTTTGTGAATATATAATCTAAAAATCTCTGAAAATAGGCTCTATACCCCCTATCTTCTTCATTATTTTGATGCAAATCATAACGCTCTTTTTGTTTTTGTAAATCTTGATAATATTCTGAAGATTTATAGATATATTCACATGGCATACAGTGATAGTAGAGTATCTTTTTCTTTTTATCATAAAAATATTCCGTCTTTTTGTTACATAAATGACAATACAATTTCACCCCTTTAAAAACTATCTTATGTTACTATTAACTCTATTAATGCAAGGGTATTTAACATGAAAAGAAGAGATTTTATGACAGCTACGGCACTCGGTACAACGGCTTTAGCTCTAAGTGGATGTCATAGACCACCTAAAGAGGAGCACAACGGTGCCACAAACGTTGTAACAAAAAAGAGAGTTACGCTTAAGCTTGCTACATCATGGCCTGCACATTTTCCTATCATGGGAACAGGAGTAGAGTATTTTGCTAAACGTTGTGCCGAACTCTCTGCCGGGTCGCTTGAGATAAAAATATACCCTAAAAATATTTTAGTACCTGCCCTACAGGTTTTTGATGCCTGCTCTGCAACACAGATTGATGCTTTTCATTCGGGAGTCTACTATTGGAAAGGGAAAAATTCCGCCTTTAGTATCTTTGGCGGTATGCCACTTGGACTTACGAGTGAAGAGATGATTACCTGGCTCAAATTTGGCGGTGGCTATGAGCTATGGCGTGAACTCTATGCTAAATTTAATCTCTATCCACTCATAGGAGGTACTACGGGACCACAAATGGGTGGATGGTTTAAAAAAGAGATTCAAACTCTCTCTGATTTACAAGGTTTAAAAATGCGTATCCCGGGACTTGGAGGAGAGGTAATGAAGAGATTGGGTATAACCCCCATACTTCTTCCTGCAGGAGAGATTTACACCTCGCTTGAACGCGGTACGATTGATGCCACAGAGTGGGTAGGACCGGCACTTGACAGTATGATGGGATTTTCCAAAGTAGCAAAGTACTACTATACCGGCTGGCATGAACCAGGCAGTATTTTGGAGATTACCTTTAATAAAGCTCGTTGGGAAAAATTAAGTGACACACATCAAGCCGTCATTACTGTTGCCAGTGAGGAGATGACCAATACCATGCTTCAAGAGTTTAGGTACAAAAATGCCAAAGCACTGCAGGAATTACCAAAAGATGTGACGATAAAAAGCTTCTCACAAGAGATTATATATGCAGCAAAAGCAGCTCTTGATGAAGTAATTCATGATGAAAGTAAGAAAAACCAGGATTTCAAACGTGTCTTTCAAAGCTATGACTCTTTTTTTAGACTCAACAAATATTATGACGACATCAGTACTAGAAACTTTTTAAATATAAGAGCTTAATTGTCTAAGTAAATTTATTTTATACAACAAAGCTTTCATATGACACATCAAAAAGTTTTTACCTTGCTATTTTGTTGTATTAGACTCTTTATAACGATACTCATTAATAATAAAGGATTCATATCCTTCAGGATAGATCTCTGATGCCGGAAGTACCTCATTGTTTCTAACAACCCATACTTCAGAAGGGTTTTTGGTTTCCAAGACCAGCACAATCTCTCTGCTGTCTACTATCTCATCTCTTAGCTCGGTCAATGTAATGTATTGAGGATCAACTCCATTTAAAAGAAGCCACTCCATTGCCGTCAATGCAAAATCTTCGTTGTCTCCCCTATTTTGATTCATGTCCATGATATTCCAATAATCTCTAACCGTATAGATATTGCTATCATCTGTATAACTCAATGTGCCAAGAAACTCTTTGAGTGCCTCAAAAAAAACATTCTGCCCACCCTCTATGCTCTGAGATCCCGTACCAAATTGTGTACCTTTAAGAAAAATAGATTGTGCGATGAGACTCTCTTTATGATACATAAGACTCTCAATACCTACATCTAAATAGGTTTTTTCTTGTAGGTATTTTTTGTGTTGTAGAAGTTTTAGAGAGTTTGTTGCATTTAAATCAGGTCTAATAAGCCCAAATTCTAGATACCTTTGTGCAAAATAGTCTGAAAATTTTGTAGTGGCAAAAGAGGTATTTTTGCGTAGGTGTTCACGTATCCAGTCACTATTGCTGTGGACGGTAAGCGGCACGTTCTCTTCATACCATATACCCTGAGAATAATAGGAGCGGATACAGACCAGACCGATATTCTCCTCCGGTGTACAGCGTGTGATTGATTTTTTACATATCATTACATCTTCATTGTTTCTAGAACACTCATGCTCCTCTTCTTTGGCGTCCAATAAAGAAAAACCGCTGTTATTGATATACAAAACCGTACGATTATTGGCTATTTTTCGCTGTGATGAGACGGTTTGATTATCCTCATTATTTGGAATCGCAGAACCTGTTATATATCCTTCATAGAGGCTTGTCTGTTCTACTTTTTGTTCTTTATTCTTCGAATCGGCTAACTCTTTTTCGCTTCTATCTTCATAGACTACTTCAGATGCGATGATTGCAGGCGTATACTCCTTATTATTACTAGCAACCCTGATTATTTTGGAAGTTTGTACTTTTTTAGGATGAGACTCTGATCTATAGAGATATGCCTGGTCTTTTGAGGGAAGTACTTGAATATCCGAGCTATCTTCTCTATCTCTCTTGGGAAAGTATGAGGAGAGTGCATCATTAATAGCCTCTATTTTAAGCAGCTCATCCGTGGCATCATGATTTTGATAATATTCAGAAAGTCTCTCTGCTTGCATCATTACCTTGGCATAAAAGAGATTCTCCTCTTCAATGATTTTATCATCGCTACTCTCTTGATTTTCTTTATAAGCTATCGTATTTTGTGCTATAAAATTTTCACCCCTATCTATATCTTTGTCTTTTGCTTTGGCAATAGGAGTATTTGTATCACTATCTTGTCTATCGGATATCTTGGCAGATTGTTCCGATACACCTTTTTGGCTTAGATTATCTTGGTAAATTAAGTATCCTGAAGCAAGGATTGTAAGTAAAAAGAGATTAGGTATGTAGCGTTTTGTATAAGACATGGTCTATTTCCTTATTGTTCTGAGATACTATTCTACACTCTTTTCAAGGCTTTTTTCTCTTTTTGGATTCATACAAATTTATATCAAAAAAGAAATTCAAAAATATTTCGGAAAGTGACACCGTTTTCTAGATATTGCCTTGGACTACATAGAGTACTGATGCCACTGTGTAAGTATTTTCCAAAGAGAATATGCATCATATGTACCTGCAAGTTCTCGAATTGAGTGCATAGCAAAAGTAGGCAGTCCGATATCCAATGTCTCTATACCTATTCTAGTAGCGGTAATTGGACCTATGGTAGAGCCGCATCCCATATCCGAACGGGTAACAAAACGCTGATACGGCTCCCCTATACTTTTTGCAACATGTATAAATTTTGAGATACCTGTAATGGAGGATGCATATTTTTGATTAGAGTTAACTTTAATCACGGTACCCCTATTGATCAATGGAGCATGATTTTTATCATGTCTATCTGCATAATTTGGGTGCAGGGCATGGGCATTGTCTGTACTTATCATGATAGATGTGCGTATCATACGCATATAATCATCATAATGAGGAAAGATACGTGTAAGTGTGTTTTCCAAAAAGCTTCCTGCAGCCCCTGCACTAGACCTACTTCCTACCTCCTCATGGTCACTGGCAATAAAAAGCATGGGCGAATTGGGATCTGATACACACATAGTAAGCAGCGATATATAGCAAGAGAGAAGATTATCCAGCCTTGCAGAAGCAATAAAGTCTTCATCTACTCCCACATAAGAAGCTTTTTGTGTATCATAAAGACTTAATTCCCAAGCATACAGCTCTTTTATAGTATCAATTTTGTTTTTTTTCATAGCCTTGCGTATCAGATCTTCAAACTCAAAAGTATCACTGCAAGAGAGTATAGGAGATATATCAGTTTGTTTATTTACCGTTCTATTCTTATTTGCCTGTTTATCCAAATGTATTGCCAAAGAGGGTATTACTGCTATAGGCTTTTGTACATCTATAAGTCTCTCCTCAATCTTGTTTTGGGTATTAAGATAGGAGATTTTTCCGGCCAAAGATAGATCTCTATCAAACCATGGATTAAGTAGCAAACCTCCATAAGGTTCTACGGAAAATTTAATGACACCGTGCTCTTTAATAAGGGGATTAGGTTTGAGTTTGAGGTTAGGCGAGTCTGTATGAGCACCCAACATAAGGTAATGTGACGTTTCGGGATAGGTAAATGCAATAATTGAGCTATCATTACGTGTAAGATAGTATCTCCCTGCTCTTTGTAATTTCCAATCCTCCTCTTCTTTAAGCTCTTTAAAACCTGCATTCTCAAGCATCTTTGCCATGTTGTCCGTTGCATGAAAGGGTGTCGGTGAGGCATCCAAAAATTCTAAAAGGGCATCGTTAAACTCTTTTTTGTTCATTGTCTTTCCTTCGTATAATATATTTATTAACCAAATCGATAAAATAAGGTTGAGTTCAATAAAGACTCATAGTTTTACAAAAGCTAACAATAAACGAGTTTTTTTCCTTTTTGGACTTTTATACCGGCAAATTAATGTCTTGTGTTAGCTTTATAAAATCATCTATAGGATGCTAAGGAGGAGTGTAAGAATTTCTACCTTGTATAAGTTGCTAAAGAAAAACATTATGTGTGTATCTTGGATGATACAGGTGAATATGCCGTGAAGCCGTTTTGGATCTATACGAATCTTCTTGGTTAAAGAAAACTGCTAGAGAAGTTTACTGAACTATCTTGGGATAATGACGATTTTCTTGTAGGTTTAGAATCAACAGGAGTTATTCAGAGAACTTGTATGAATATATCACTGACAGTGATTACAAAGAAATCTTTAATGGATAAAACTAAGACTATCAAGAGAGTAATCTCTGCTGTCATAGCGACTGTTAATCCTGAGATTATAAGAGTATTTCCCAATATCTTTATGAAGACTGCATTAGAAGTCATCAAAGTCTATCCTACTGCTACGATATAGCACAGGCTACGCTATAGAAGCTGACCCGTCTATTTCGACACATCAAAGGTAACAACTTCTCTGAAGATAAAGCAAAGTATCTGATTGATCTTGCTCAAACTTCAGTGTATGCTGGTCGTACCTACAAAGCTAGAGCATCACGGCTCAGTTCTTAATATTAGGATATTAGAACTTTATTGTCAAGAGAAGTAAGAGACAGAACTTCAAATTAAACAATTAATTGGGAAAGAGATAAATACTCAGGACAATACCGTTGAGAATCTTCAAAGCATTCCTGGAGTCTCTGACAAGACCATCTCTGCCATACTTGGAGAGTGTGGAGATCTTAGACGCTTTGATTCTGCCAAAGCTTTTATTGGCTATATAGGTCTTTACCCTACACAATACTGGTCAGGAAACTCTCACTCTGTAGGCATGCTTGCCAAAAGAGGTATACCTATTGTCAAGTATGCACTTTTTATGGCTACTGTTGGTTCGGTATTACATAATCCTCAGATGAACAAGTTCTTTCGAGACAAGATTTCAGCTGGAAAATCCAAAAAGGAAGTATTGATCATTCTTACAAAAAAAATCGCTGCTATCATGTATTCTATTGTGAAACATAATAAACCTTATGAACCGCAAAGAGTATTTATCCCAAAAAGATAAATATTCACGTTAGTTTTAGCACTTGTGAAAACAATGAGTTTTTAGTGAACACTGACCAAATATTGTTAAATATCTATTTGATCATTTGAATATTCTTTTCAAATACTCAAAGAATCCAACAGGATACCTCTGTCTATAAAATACCGCTATGGGTTTAAACTATTCTTTATAGGATGGTTTTTCATTTATATTTTTTAATTCAAAATATTAAACCTAAATATTATGAGGACTACTTTTAAATAAAACATAATTCATAACTTTTACTATCAATAATGTTTTGTAATGTTATAGAAGTTAAACCCTATGACTATAATACATAAATTTTATAAGAGAGGGGTTACACAGAGTAAATACTCTGTGTAGAAGTAAGTTTATTGGCTATTTATATAGCGTCAATGATTGCGTTTAGTGTTGCACTTGGACGCATAGCTTTAGCTGCCAAATCGTCACTTGGATGGAAGTACCCACCAACATCTTGTGCTTTACCTTCAACAGCTAAAAGCTCTTCCATGATTTTTTCTTCATTCTCTTTAAGTGCTTTAGCCACAGGAGCAAATTTAGCAGCCAACTCTGCATCTTCTCCATTTGCTAATGCATCAGCCCAAAATTGAGCTAGGAAGAAGTGAGATGCTTTATTATCTGGTTGTCCAACTTTTCTGCCTGGCTCTCTATTGTTGTCAAGATAACCATTATTCGCAGTATCTAAAGCAGCTGTTAGCGCTTTAACTTTTGTATCATCATACTTTTGACCGATAAATCTAAGTGATTCAGCCAATGCTAAAAACTCACCAAGAGAATCCCATCTTAAGTGACCTTCAGCCAAGAACTGGTCTACGTGTTTAGGAGCAGACCCACCAGCACCAGTTTCATATAGTCCACCACCAGCTAGTAAAGGAACGATAGAGAGCATTTTAGCTGATGTACCAAGCTCTAAGATTGGGTACATGTCTGTTAAGTGGTCACGAAGTACGTTACCTGTTACAGCGATAACATTTTTACCTGTTCTAATGATTTCATTTGTTTTTCTTGTAGCATCTGTTACTTTCATAG
>JALSJI010000076.1 GCA_026989435.1 Sulfurovum sp. | reverse complement strand
AGAATCACTTGTTTTATTTTGAGAATAGCTAACATATTTATCTATAAACACTTTACTATTATTCTCAATGATTCTTTCTAATAATTCCCAGTTATGCATTATTTCATTGATAACATCATAAAACTTTTGATCTTTTCGAGCAATAGTATTATATAGTGCTATAAGCTCATCTGACTTATCATTAATAAATAATTTATTTGCATCTATTGAGAAGTAAACAGCACCACCGCCAATAAAAGGTTCATAGTAATTTTTAATTTTCTTTGGCATGTTGGGATGAATATATTTTAATTCTTGTTCTTTTCCGCCTGCCCATTTAAGAATAGGAGAAAGTCTTTTAAGCTTTATGTTCGGATGCTTATTTATTAGTGCATTCATTTGTGTTTCCTCTTTATATTAAATGTAAGACTATCATTTGTTATCAAAAAAAGACTAAAATATGACATATTGACATATTTTACACACTCCATAGACCAGTCTCATTATATAGTTTTTGTTTTTCCTGCTCCAGATCTTCTGGAGACATCATCATATATCGCATCATCTCCGTAGCATCTGGAAAATATTCTGGAGTCATTACATTAGCAAGGATCTCTTTATGAGGCATACGCTCGAAGACAAACTCTGTAATCTCCTGCATCTCTTCATTATCATAATCTATCCCTTTTAGGTCGGCAAATATTTTAGAAAGACCGAGGTACTCCAGAAATAAGATGTAGTGAGTTTTTGGATTGTCTGCTTTGTAAAAGCTATTTATCTGCTCTGTAGATGCTGCCAAGGCTTCATCAAAAGTCTGTTGGTTGTCTGCTGATAGTGTCATTCTTTTTCCTCTCTTTCGTTGAGTTGCCATTGGCAGCGAATAAGTTTCAAGACGGCTATAACAGGCAAAATTTTAATTTTGTCGGATATAGACCCATCTTGCCCTTTAGTTCCGTTACCTAAATTTATTCATAATGTATTATATCTTAACTTTTTGGAAAAAAAGATTAAAATCGGTAAGTTTCGGTAATATACAGTAATTTACGATATATTTTAAATAAGAAATGTTACAATACGATAAGATATGACTCCAAAAAGGATCACAATGGCTAATACGGGTGAAAAATTACCAAACGGTGAAGCAGTTAGAGAGTTTTACGCTTCGCTTGATATGATTAAAGATTACTACTGGAATAAGGGATATAGAAAAAAAGCATACCTCTATCGCACGCTCAAAGAAAAGCTTGGATGGAGAATGTCTCTGGAGTCATTTAAGTATCATTTCAAAAGAGCTATAGAGTCAAACGACAATAGTGTATCTCAAACTTCTGCATCGGAGAGATCCTCTGCTCCAGATGCAGAAGTTATCCAGGAAGAGCCAAAGGCTCAAACGCCAAAAGAGGAAACCTCTACTCCCTCACCTGCTACCAAGGGTCCCAAAATCGTTGATAGTAACTTTGGGCAGGTTAAAAAGATTAAAAAGAATACTAGGGCGGAACGGGAGAATATAGGGTAAATTTATTTTTCTGTTGGTATCTTAGAAACAACCTTATCGGCTACCTTTTCTGCTAAATCCATTACTGGTGAATTGTCACCATGTTTTCGATCAAGTACTTTACTGGGATTATCCGAAACTGTATCAATCGTTTTATCTAGTAGCTTTTCAATTAAGCCTTGATCTTCTCCACCTATTTCCTCAATCTGTAATTTGTAACTAGAATAAGACTTAGCCAAGGCTTCTTTATGTGCATATTCTTCTTCCAATGCACGGCTCTCACTTCTTCGTTTACTTGCATATATGGCTAACCAAATAGCAGGTAGATATATTGGAGTATAATGCAAAATATGTTTTAGAGCATCTTCCCAATTTTTTACATCTTGTAAATTTTTATACCCGAAATAAATCATGATTAGCATAGCGATAACAAAAACTACATTCCAAGTAAATATAGGGATTTGATAAAACTTTCTTCTTTTCTCATAAGCTTTTGCTAAACCAGCACTTGTTGCACCTGGCAGATGCTCTTCAATTTTTTTATATAGATTTTCAATTCTTTCTTTTTGCTCCGCCTCATACTCTTCGAATGCTTTGATTTTATCATGTATTAAAGTCTCAAAAGTTTCAACCTGCTTATTGTTATATTCATCAAGCTCTTTTAGGCGTGTGATTAATTCTTGTTTTAATCCACCCTCCAATACCCCAGTTTCTTCATTGGGAGTACCAAAAATTTTAAAGTAAAATTCTTTAAGTTCTTGAACTTTAGATGATGTTTCAGTTAAAAGCTTTTTAGCTTCTTCCGTATCCTCATCTATGCTTTTCTTAGCATTTTCAATTTGGGTATTTAACGACTCATCTTCATCATCTATTAGTAGTTTTGTGTGAAACTTATCAATTTCTCCAAATTGCTCCTCAATGCTTTCCAATATAGAAGAAATTTGATCTTTAATTGCATCTGACTCTTCATCACTCTCAAATAACTCTTTGTAGTAAGATTGAATTTTTTCTCTAAGTTCTACTGCTTTATTATATTCTTCTTGTGTATTTGGTATATTTTCAAGGTGCGTATCAATTTCTTCAATATAAGAACTGATCGCATCTCTCAAGGATCTTTTTAATTTTGTAGCGTATAAACTATAAGGCTTAATTACATTTAAAATTGTATCTAAATGTGCATTTGCATTATTTAAATAGTCTTGCCTTCCTCCGCTCAAGGCATTGGTCATATTTGTTAAAGTATTTGAAGCATAACTTGTTAAATTATCTAATAAGTTTTTAGGTATTAATTCTGGATCTAAATTATTCATAGAGGAATCTATAAAGGTATAAACCTTTACAAACCGTGCAAAATCTTCCTGAAATTGTGGTGTAAATATTTTTGTATCTGCACTATCAATTTTTTCTTTTATACCATTCCAATGTGTATGAAATTGTTGATTTTCAAAACTTGTTACATAGCTAGACATATTTAATCCTTATTCAAAATTTCATCATAATATTTAATCAACACATAACACTCTATACTTGAAAAATTATCATTTACTAAATTCACTAATTGCTTTTGACTTGGTTTCTCCAAAGATGATGCAGCATAACCTTTTATTCTCTCTATAAGCAGTTTTTTACTGTCTTCACGGTGGAGTTCTATTTCAGAATCATTTTTAAGATCCTCAAGTATTGAAATAAATATTTTATATGGTATTAAATGATTTAGTTTTTCAAAAATACCTCTACCTTTAATTGTTTTCAGCGAATGCTTAATATGATCTATGAGCATTGGATCTATTCTGTAACTATCACCCGTATTTAATCTTTTTATATCTCCCCTCTCCAAAAACTCCTCCAAATCTTCTTTGGAGAAATATTTTTCTAAAAGAGAAATTATCGGTCTTCCTTGTTTGTCCCAATTATAATAACTGGCAAGTGTGCATCCTAAAATTTTAGACGCGACTTCTTTATATTCTTTACCCTTTTTTTCTGCCATAACTCACCTCTGTAATAATCAATATATAGAATTATATCTAAAAATATAGAATATTTAAGAGTATATTAAACTTTTAGAAGTTACAATGCTATTTAGAATTTAATTCAAATATATAGAACTGGAGAAAAAGATGGAATGGCTTACCCCACAGGATATTGCAGATGGAATTAATGGACTCCCGCCTATACCAATTAAAACACAAAATACACTTCGCTCCAAAAGAAAAGTGAAATACACTAAGGTTGGTCGCAGGGTAGTTTACAGGAAAGAATGGTGGGATGAATACATCAATCAGCACACCAAAGAACCAAAGCCAAAGGCTGACTAATGGCAAAAGAAAAACGCTACTACTGGCTTAAATTCAAATTGGATTTTTTCGATGATTTGCGGATACGAAAGTTGCAAAGCATAGCAGGTGGTGATACTTATGTATTGACTTACATCAAAATCCTTACTTACAGCATCTCTACGAGCGGGATTATCATTTATCAAGGGATCTTTGAAACCATTGAAGAGGAAATAACTCTTGAAATCCGTGAAGATCCAAAGACGGTTAGATTTGTTTTGGAGTATGCCTCCAAACATGGAATGCTTGAAGGGATGGATGAAGAGGGGAAATTCTTTCTTCCATATGTAGCTGAAAATACTGGATCAGAGTCGGCTTCTGCGAAAAGAGTTAGGAAATACAGAGACAAAAAATCAAACACTAAAAAGTTGCCGTCGTTACATTGTAACGCTACTGTAACAGGGTGTAACGAAAATGTAACTCTAGAGACAGAGACAGAGATAGAGATAGAGACAGACACAGAGATAGAGAAAAATCCACTTTTTCATAAATGGCTTGATGAATATTCCTTGGATAAAAAATCTCCTCCCGCCTATAAAGCAAAAATGAGACAAAAAATAAAAGAGGGAAATACTGATGCAATAGATGCTTTCAAGGAGTGGGAAATATCCTATCTCAAAAAAATAAAAAAGCATGAGGAGGATACAAGGATCAAATCGCACGACTACAGCACTATGGTAGGTGCAAAAATCAACGGTGAATCAATCAAGCAAATAATCAATGACCCTGCATCAAACCACATAGACATTATTTTAGACAATGGTGAGCTACTGGCTGGTGTATCAAAAAAAGAGGCTTATGGCTGGATCCACAAAGGAAAGGAGAAAACAGCATGAATGAAATATTACACGCTTGGCTATGCCACTTCGGCGGATCCACAATAGCTGCCGCCTATTGGATGGGGATTGATGAGAATGAATTTCTTGATCTACTTGGTTATAAAAATCTTGATCCAAAACTAGAAGAGACACTCCAGGGCAGGATGAGAGTCATTCCACCAGTAAATAGTGAAATAGAAGCTCTAAAGATAGTCATTATCGATCAAGACCGAAAACTTAGCTATGCGTCTGCGTCTGCTACTAACTTTCTGGCGGATCTCAAAGAACACCATATCAAACTCAACACAAAGGAATAAACAGAATGAAAAAAGAACTACACTTTACAATCAACCAAAAGGGAGGGTGTGGCAAGACGCACCTCGCTTGGTCGCATCTATCACGGGCGTTGGATCACGGAATTACCGCTACGGCTATAGACACAGACCCGTCCAATTCTTCATTGGCAGACTATGCAGGACTTCCTGTAAAGACCATTGAGATTATGGATGAGAATGGATTAGAGATACAGCCTGAAAAGTGGGATAAGCTGATTTACTATCTTCTCGATACGGTGACGGAGCATCTCACAGTAGTGGACTTAGGAGCAACGGCATTTCAGAGCTTTGTGTCCTACTGTATCAATTCTCAAATCATGCCTCTGCTTTCAGAGAAATTCGACATCTACCTGAACATCCCTATTGTGGGTGGAGAGGCACTTAACGATACCCTGAACGGTATGGAGTACCTAGTAGAACTCTTTGGAGATCACACCAAAATAGTTGTATGGGCTAATGAATTCTTCGGGAAGCTCATCGATGAACATGGTAACAGCTTCGAGGAGACTAAAGCATATCAATCCGTCAAAGAAAAGCTTTACGGAGTAATTTATCTTAGAAAATCAAGCCAACTACACGATATGGCAATCGCCAAGATGAAAACTGCAAAACTCACTTATGAGGAGGTAAAACTGAATAAATCAGGGAGTTTCCAATTATTGGAGATGATGAGGATCAAGCAGGTACTTGACAATACCTATCAGATGATGGATGCAGTTTTCGACATCCCAACTACAAAACAATCAAAGGAGAAAACAAAATGAAAACTACTATGAAAAAAATCGGGCTTAGTGCTATTGCAGCAGCTCTTATAACAACTTCACTTAATGCAGGATCCGTTGGTGGTTTCGGTGGTAGCTTGGAAAGCACACAATGGCTTAGATTTGGGGCAGAAACGGCAGATAGAGCCAATGCCTACACCAAGCAGCTACAACAGTATGCTATGCAAATACAGCAGTATCAACAACAGGTGCAGCAGTATGTCAATCAGTTTAACAGTTACAGAATGATGCTCCAAAACATAGGCAAACTGCCACAGCAGCAATGGGATCAATTCTCACAGTCTATTATGGGATTAAAAAAGTCTCTTGATTTTGGACAATCGCTGAACTTTACAGCCAGTAGCTATGATGCAGACTTTAAAAAGATGTTTCCTGGCTTTGACAAATACCTATCAGATGCAAAAAACGGAAACAGTTTTGAGCAGACATACAAAGATCTCTCCGCCTCAACTACAGACACGGTAAATTCTGCTCTCAAATCTTTAGGGTTAAGAGCAAATGATCTCCAGAACGATGAAGCGGTTATGAGACAGCTACAGACTCTTAGTTCTTCTGCTCCAGGGCAGAAAGCAGCAATACAGGCAGCCAATGAGATAGCTTTACATCAAACCCATCAACTGAAAAAACTAGAGCAGACGGTTATACAGCAGACCAGAGTTCAGAGCCAATGGATTTTAGATCAGCAGAAAAAAGAAGAGATGAAACAAGCATCCAAAGAAGCCTATCTATCTGATTATGAAAAGCCAAGCAATACAGATGATAGACCCATGCCATAAGGAGACGGAACTATGAAAGCAACGATTCAAATTATTTTAACAGCAGCTATTTTATTGAGTTTACAAGCTTGTAGCGACAAAAAGAATGACTATGACTTTACTGTGGATACAACCGATCCTCAATCACCCTATTACATCAACCATGATGATGATAGACCAATGCCATAAGGAGGATGTGTAATGCCTACAAAAGATCAAGCAAAAACGATTAAAAACTATATTGAAGTATTTTTTGCAGCCTTTTTGATTGTCTCCTCTCTCTCGTTCCTATTTTGGAATAAAGGCAATCATTTTAGCAATAGTGGAGCTATCGCATTTTTTATCGCAGGAATACTTATGATTATCAAGGCAAATTGGGAATATAAACAGCGTAAACACCAAAAGGATACAGAGAAATGAAAAAAATACTCCTGATACTCCTTGGTATCGTCCTGTTATCTGATTTTATCTTTGCGGCAGGAAACAATATAGGCTCGGATGTAGTTTTAAACTATTCAATCCATACATCAAAATGGTATCCAGTATTTAAAAATGCTGCTACATTCATATTTGCTTCACTCGCAGTAATAGAATTAATCTGGATATTTTCAATAAAAGCGATTGAGGGAAGCTTGGAATTATCTGGTATTTTTGCCCAACTCATAAGGCTTACTTTTCTTTGGGGTGTTTGGAATGTATTTTTTGCACATCCTGAATTTTTTGATACGCTTATTGGGAAAATGACTTCTACTGGCTTAAAAGGTAGCAGTTTTTCCATATTGGCAGATAGAGCCAATGCCGCAGCAGGTGTCTCTACGGTTATATCGGTAGATCATCTAACGGATAGTGCTTATTTCATTCTAGGAACTATTGGAGCCCATCAATCCATTTTCCATCCTGTAGACTCCTTAATATTAGGACTCATTGGATTAATTGCAGCAGGTGGTGTTTTGTTTTTGGCTCTTCGCCTAGTTGCAACTTATGTGAAGTTCCTTATCACGGTTTATGCATCGGTGCTCTTCTTTGCCTTTGGAGCGATGGCAGCAACACGACACATCGCTGTAAATGCCATCTTTGCCATGTTAAGAGCCGGCACGGAATATATGCTCATCAAACTTATCATAGGGCTTTCTATCGCCAATATTGTGTCTTATGTACCCAAAGCAATGCTTAACTATGGCTCTATGGTAGCCTTGCTGATTATGGTACTTCTCATTGGGGCTTTAGCACAAATGGTACACGGTCTAGTTGAAGGGTGGTTTAGCGGCATGGGAGCCCAAACAAGCGATCATGCGGCATCAGTACTCAAAGGTGCAGCAGCAGGAGCGGCGGTTGGTGCAACAGGCGGAGCAGCAGCAGGGCTTTCAAGTGTTAAAGCAGCAGCGGCAGCAGCAGAAACAAAAAGCTCAATGGAAAGTGTTAAATCCGCTACTGGTGCAGGTAGTAGTACGGCTGAACAAAACGGCAAGGGCACACAAAAGACAGGTAACTTTAAAAAGACCAAAGCATCTGCTACGGTGGCTTCATCGGCAGCAGCAGGAGCCCTTAGCGGTGCAGCAAAAGGTTTAACAGGTTTCTCCACACATGGAGCAGGACGAAAAAGCGGTGCGGCAGTTGCATCTATGCTTACAGGTACGCCTAATAAGGATCAAGAGAAAAGTAGATCTAGCGATAATGACTCTGAAAAAGTGGAGGGATCTATAGCCTCTGCCAACTCAAAATATATCTCTGGTGTACCAGGAGAAAATAATGAAGCGTAATGATAAAAGAGGATATAGGCAATATCCTCTTTTAAGGGTTATGGCTCCAAAAAGGATCGACAAATGACAGTACCAAAAGAGAAGCAAAAGCGGACTCACCATATAGATAGCCGCTTGACCTTGCAGGAGTATCAAGTGATTACCTCAAAGGCTAAAGCTACAGGCTACACGGCATCTGAATATATGCGGCGTGTAGCGTGTAGCTATCCGTTAAAATCAATGGTGGATCAATTAGCCGTTAATGAGTTACTCCAGACTAGAGCGGATCTTGGGCGTGTCGGAGGATTGTTTAAGAAATGGTTGGTGGCACAAGAGGGAAGAACTGGAACATTGGGAAGCAGATCCTATCAAGAGATAGACAATATCGTCTCAAAGATTGAAGCAAGTCAAGAGAGACTACTAAACATTGCAGAGAATATCATTAAAACGAAAGGGGTCTAAATGTATTTAGAGGAAATGTTAAAACAAATATTGGATCGCCTCGATGAGCAACAGGCACTATTGCAGGCTACGCTAAACAGCTTAACCAGCACTAAGGCGGTGGCTTCATTTTTAGGTGTATCTCCAAGAACGATACAGCTTTGGGTCAAGCAAAAAAAGCTACTTGATGGCACACACTACTACAGAGACGGGAAACGATTAATATTTATTCCTGCTGCCATTTTGGAGCTGAAAAACAATCCCTACAAAGGGTCATCACCCTTAAAAGAGGATATGCAAAAAGAGGAGACTCCAAAGAAAAAAACGCTTAATCCAGTTGCTAAAAAAATACTGGGAGATGTCAAAAAGGTAAGTAATGGCTAAGAAAAAACAATCAATCAAATACAACTATAGCGGTATCAAATTCACCATTAGACAAAGATATGAGAGCTGGTATCTCGATTTTTATTTTGAGGGTAAAAGAATACGAAGAGATACCAATGTACCTGCTACAAAAGATGGTTTGATTGAGGTTAAAAGAGTATTGCTACCTGAAATTGCAGCATCACTACTTGATAATGTCATACCGCCCTATGAAGATAAAGAGTGGACTCTTGATGATATGGCAGAAGAGTTTTGGGCTTTAAAAAAAGGGTCCAAAATGAGGAAACATACACTAAAACGGAACATTGCCAATTATAACAACCATGTGTCTCCTTATTTTGGATCAAGGGTAATTACAACTCTTTTACCTATGGAATTGGAGCGATGGCAAAACAATCTACTGGAGCAATACAAATCTTCCTCCGTTCAGAAATACCGCTCGGTACTCTATTCTATTTTAGATCAAGCGGTAAAAAACGATCTTCTTCAAAAAAACCCTCTTGATAAAGTGACGGCTCCAAAAGTGATGTTTGACTTGCAATATAGCGATGAAGAAAAGCCAGATCCTTTTACGGCAGATGAGATACAGACAATACTGGATAACTCCAATATATATAATCGTAACCACTATATGCGTAATATCATATTGCTTATGTTTGCATCGGGGATGCGTCCTGGTGAAATAATAGCTTTGCAGTGGTCCGATATTGATTTTGAGAGAAAAACTATCAGCATCACAAAAACTCGCATCAGAGGGGAAGATGGTCCGCCTAAAACAAAAGCATCATACAGAACAATAGATATGCTGCCGTTGGCAGAAGAGGCACTAAGAGATCAATATGAACATACAAAAGATTATGAGTATGTTTTCATCAGCTCAAAAAAGGAGCCTTTCTATTCCCACGATGTAGTAGGAGTTAATTTTCAAAGAATTTTAAAACAGACTGGCATAAAAGAAAGAGTTCTGTATAATTTACGGCATACTTACGCTAGTCATATGATAAGTAACGGTGTAGATATTGTTTATGTCTCCAAACAACTTGGACACGACAATCCGAATATCACGCTTACAATCTATACCCACTTCATAGAAGAGGATGACGAAAAGCGACTTAAGAAAATAGCAGAAATAGGCACTAAAATGGTCACTTTTACAAAAGGAGACTCATAAGATGCCGATAATACGGGGGTTAGAGAGTGAAGATAAGGGTCTATTACGAAGATACCGACGCTGGCGAAATTGTGTATCATACCAATTATTTAAAGTATTGCGAACGGGCGCGTTCAGAGATCTTTTTTAGTCAGGATATGCTACCTACGCTCGGTAGAGAGAGCGGGTTTGTCGTAAAAAATATTCAGGCCTCTTTTTTATCGACGGCTACTTTGGGTGATATCTTAGATGTTACTACTACAATCCTGACACTTAAGCATACATCATTGACACTTTTGCAAGAAATATGGAGAGATGATCGAAAACTATTTAGTATGAAAGTTGTATTGGTTTATATTAACAGGGGAAAACCCTGTCGTATACCTCAAAAATTTAAGACACTATTTACAGAAAATCATGCGTAAGTATATAAACTATTCCAAGACCTATACCGGAGGCTGTCATATATCCTGCACCAAACAGAAATGAGGAGACAAATTTAATAAACGGTTGAAACCTCCATTTCACTAAAAGGATAATCAAAGAACCTATTGCAGAGGGAATCAACATATAGGATAAAATAGTATACCATTGTAAAGGATGAGGCAATAAATATTTTCCTACTAAAAATGCCAAAAGAGCAGTTAAAACGATAAAAATAAGCATATAGCGCACGGTATCAAATTTTTTACTACACTCTTCAAGTTTGAGTTCCTCTGAAAACATATCTTTCATGTCAGAAAAGTTTGCATCTTTTAAAGAGAGCTCTTCCATCCATAAAAATATAGCAAAACCCACAAAATAACCAATTCCAATTGAAATCATTAACATACCCATCGGAAATCCTTTTATATTATTATTTTAATTTACTTAATTATAACAAAATATATTTTAATATTATTTAAAGTTATCTATATAAATAGATAATAATCGAAAAGATTTCCCCGATGCTTGCATCGGTTGGAGTCAGGCTTGAACTGAAGATATGCTATGATTACAAATGAGTGATCATATTTTCAAAAGCCACAATAAGACAGTACTGTTGTATCATTT
>JALSJI010000075.1 GCA_026989435.1 Sulfurovum sp. | reverse complement strand
TCCCACTAGAGAGCCTTCTTTTAATTTCATCAATCCAAAAACTATTCTCCTCAAGCACATCTATCAACTCCAGATAGTTTGAGGTATCAAGATCAAACACCTTGGCTCTTTGATTGATGCGTTTTTGGTAGGAAAAGTCAAATATCTCTTCATTAGCAATAGCTTCTTTGAGAAGCCCTTGAAAGGCATTGACTTCACTTTGTAAATCGTACAGATGCTCTATCTCACCTATCTCTATATCCCATTTGAGATCATGTTCGAGTGCTTGGAGGATATGGCTCTTTTCATAACGTATGCCGATGGCATCCTCAAACTTGGCATTAAGATCTGAAATAATCCCTCCAACAGATAGAGGTGGCAGGTCTCTAAAGATAAAATAGAGGTCAAACAGATCCTTGATCGTATCTGGACGGTCACACAAGGCTTTGAGTTTATAGAGTAGAATATTGTAAAGATTTTCCGTTTTAAAAGGTACATTCTGTGTGATAAAATCATCTTCTCCAAAACGCTTACAGGTAAAATTGAGAAACTCTACTTTGACGATCTCGTCATTGTCTTCAAAACTGCACCAAAGCCTAAAAGCACGCTCCTCCTTGATACGGCGGATCTCCTCAATAGTGACTCCAGGAATGGAAGTGATACGATCAGTAATCTGCTTGACAACACTTGCCACCTCTTCATTGTCACGGAGTATAGGAAAGAAAAAGTCAAGATCCTCCGAATGTCTGTAAGGCTCATCAAGCACAAAGCGGTGCAGACCTGTACCGCCTGCTAAAAATATATCCGACTCCAGTCTCTTTAGGCTGTTTAAAATTCTATCTTGATTTAGATAGACGGCATCCCAATCTTCTCTATGCACTTAGAGCATCCATTGTGTTTGCCATCACTTTTTTCTGTAACTCCTGCGGTACATTTTGGTGAAACTGTTTCACAAACTTTTCATCACCTTGTAGCACTTTCTCAATAATCTCTCTTACTGTGTAGTTGCTCCCCCAAAAAGCAGCTTCGATACGCTTCTGCTCCTTTGGTGTCAAATAAGACACGGGAGTCTTATCTTGCTTAAATCTACGTTGCATCTGCATCTGAGCCTGCGTATCAAGCTCTTTTCTGTATGCCATATCTTTGGCGATCACCATTGCATAGGCGGGTACCTTGCCTTTCTTTTTCCATCCTGTGACAGTATCGTAAGGGATCTTTGCATAGCTGGCAAACTCTTTTTGGGTGATCCCTCTGGCTTTCAGTGTGCGGACAAAGAGCGTATGATCTATTTTCATGGGCTCTCCTTTTTTCTTAATATCTACTATTCTATCTTATTTTAAAAAAATAGTCAAATTGACGACTTTTGGAATACTTACTTTATTGTAGCCATGAATGGAGATACTATGCTATTTTCTAAAAGAGTATGAGCTATAATGAGTGACTTCAATCCCACTAAATGGAATTGAACCCTGTTCCGTGTACCAAGTGGTACACAGATTGGTACACGATTTGGAGTCTATGCTCTCAACGTACGGTGTCAAGGGGAAGTAAAATTCCCCTCACCTCCACCAAAACCTTCTATCAAATTTTTAACAAATAATATAATAAATTTCATGCTATAATATACAAAAGAGAATGGCATATGCTATTATGTAT
>JALSJI010000074.1 GCA_026989435.1 Sulfurovum sp. | reverse complement strand
ACTATTTCATCAATAGTGATATTCTCTTTTTTTTCTTTAATTTGATCTTTTATAGCATTTTGTGCAAAATCGAGTGTAATATCTTGGTTAAGCATATGAGAAAGGGCATTAAGTTTAATAATCGTACCTTCTATTTCCCGAATATTATCACCCATATGTGTAGCAATAAAGTGAATAATCTCTGTATCAAGTTTTATACCGTCAAGTTCACACTTTTTTTCAATGATGGCAATTTTTGTCTCAAGACCCGGAGGTTGTATATCTGCCATAAGTCCCCATTCAAAACGTGTACGCAGTCTGTCAACAAGTCCTGCGATTTTATTAGGAGCTCTATCGGCAGTGAGGACAATTTGTTTGCTATTGTTATAGAGCGCATTAAAGGTATGAAAAAACTCCTCTTGTGTTTGCTCTTTTCTGCTTAGAAATTGAATATCATCTATAAGAAGTAAATTACACTCTCTGAATTTATCTCTGAATCTATCCATTGTTTGAGAGCGTAAATGGGAAGTAAAAGAGTTCATAAACTGCTCTAAAGTTGTATAAATGACTGTTTTTCCTAAATTGATGTGATAGTTTCCTATAGCTTGAAGAAGGTGTGTTTTTCCCAATCCTACTCCCCCGTAGATAAAAAGAGGATTGTATTGCTCTCCCGGTTTTTCGGCAACAGATTTTGCGGTCGTATAGGCAAATTGGTTTGAACTTCCCACGATAAAACTCTCAAAGGTAAGTGAAGGATTTAAATAGGTGCTTTTTGAGCTATTTGTTTTATGATGAGCTTTTGTTTCAGGTTGTCTATCTTTTATTTTTCCTATGGTGATCTCTATTTCTGGTTTGGAGTTATTTTGAAGTTCAAAAAGATGGGCTATTTTAGCAGCATATTTAGTTTTTATCCATTTAGCAATAATCATATTAGGGGCAATAAAATAGGCGATGTTTGATCTGGAATTTTTAGTATCATAAGTCAGTTTTTTAATATAACGATTATATTCTATTTCACTTATCTCTTTTTTAAGCTCAAAAAGTACTTTTTGACCAATATTCATCTATGTGCCTTGAAGTGATATGTGAATAACTTTTAAGATTTTATCCAAATTCAGCTAAAATAGCGTCATTATGCATAGGTGAATAGAGTAATTCACCATGTGAACAAAGGTGTGAATGAAAATATTAGGAATTGACCCGGGAAGCCGTAATTTAGGTTACTGTATTATAGATTTTGACGGAAAAAATCTTTCGCTTGTAGAAGCAGGTTTGCTTAAAATGAAAGAGAAAGAATTACAGTCACAAATAGTAGAGATGATAGAGGGGATTGACCTTATTTTAAGAACCCACAGTATAGATGAGGTGGCTATCGAAGATATATTTTTTGCCTATAATCCAAAATCAGTTATTAAACTGGCACAGTTTAGAGGTGCATTGTGTTTAAAAATACTTCAAGAGATAGGAAATTTTCATGAATACACGGCACTGCAGGTTAAAAAATCGGTTACAGGAAACGGAAAAGCTACTAAAGAACAGGTATCTTTTATGGTAAAAAAAGTTTTTGGTTTGAAAAAAAAGATTAAACCTTTGGATGTTACAGATGCAATGGCTATAGCATTAACACATCTGCAAAGGATAAAAATACGTAAAAAGAAAAACTAGTTAGTGAGAGCTCTGCCCTGTTTTTTAACAGAAATCATACGTTTTTTAGGTACGGTAAACGTACTTTTCTTATGGCCTGCTACGGATTCTTCTATAATTTTGTCATAGAGATAGATATCATTTTTAAAGTAAGCTAAACCATCCTCTTCATATACGGTAAAGTAAACAATATGCACAGGCACAGGTCCAGAAAGCTTAATAGTTGTCGGTGTGTTGCTTTGCAAAATGGTATCTATTTTATCTTTCGAATAAGAGCCTTTGGCATGTTCAAGAAGCAAATCTACAAGCTTAAACGGTTTTCCTACGCGTATGCATCCTGAACTATATATTTTGTATCTACGGTTTAATAAAGATTTGTTATCGGTGTCATGAAGATATACGGCATATTTGTTAGGAAACATAAACTTCACGCGACCAAGCGCATTATTCTCTCCGGGAAATTGTACAAAACGGTAAGGTACGGGTTTTTTACTATGTTCATAAGGATCAAGCATCTCTTGTGTGATTTTGATCTCTTTTTCTCCTTGAAATACATGAATATTGTTTTCTTCGAGATACATGGGGTTTTCTCTCAGTACAGGGATAAGATCACGCTTAATAAGGCTATCGGGAATAGTCCAAGTAGGATTAAGTACCATATATTTTATTTTCTCCGAAAAAAGTGGCGTAGGTCTGTCTATTCTACCGACGACCACACCCGTTTTCATAATCATAGTACCTTCTTTATAGTAGCGTAGGTTAAAATCGGGAACATTGACTTCAATGTGTTCTGATTCAAAATGTTTAGGATAAAGTTTTGTTTTGTCCAAATTGGTAATAATTGCTTGTATATTTTTTTTAGCAGGCTGATTTAGGTAATAGGTCATGGTCTTATCTATTTTTCCGTCTACTTTAAGAAGATAACGTTTTTGATAGGTAAGCACTGCTTTTTGAAGAGTTTTGTCAAATTTGGTATCGATTTTTGCATCTTTTGGATAATCTCCGGAGATTTGAAGGCGTTTTTTTATATTTTCTATACGAGATGCGCGATCACCCAACTTTAAAACCTTGTTGCTGTATGGAATTTTTGGAAACTTGCTCATTACACGATAACTTTTTAGAAGTTTTACCAGCTTTCTATAATGTTTTTCCATAGAAAGCAAAGAGTTTAAATAGCCTTTGATATCACCTTCAAGTGCAGCAGAAGTAAGAGAATCGACTGAGGGAAACGATTTGGGTGTCATTTCCCATCGTGAGATAATATTGTCTGTCTGTTCAAGACTTTTTAGTTTTTTTTGCACAAGTTTCCAGTCTACGTCTCCTTGTACGATAAAGCGAACCAAACGTACAAAGGAGTTAGAAAGCATCAGATCAAGTCTGGCATACACGGCAGCTTTTTTATTCTCTTGTATTTCTTCGTTATCGAGTTGATAAAACAGGCGTCCTATGGCTCTTTGATCAAAAGTTTTGTTTTTATAGTTATAAAGAGGATCTTTAAGTGCTGCAATAAGCTGTGTAAGTTTTGTTTTATTCTCTTTTCCTATCCATATCGGCATATTACCTGACTTGTTATAGAGCTGTTTTACAATATTTTTGTTTTGACCTTTTAGACGGGTCTCTAAGGAGTTTTGTATTTGACTGCTAATGCTTTCTAAAGACAGTACCTTAGCATAGACGAAATTTTGTAGACACAAAAGAATAAGTAAAAATTTAAAATAATACAATGTTTTCCTTTCATAAATTTATGTATAAATCTAAAAAATATACCATATCCAAAGAAATCTTTTTAGCCGTTTTTATACTGCTTGTCTATCAGCTTTAAATATTTAACCGGGGTTACTTTTTTCATTTCCTGCGCAAGCCACCGTATTTGAAACCATGCAGCACCGTTATCACGCAATTCAAAGTAGTTTTTAAGAGAACGAATATTAAAACTTACTACCATGTCGACTCTCCAGTTGTCTGTTACGATATGTTTAAAGCCGTCACCTACGTTGCGTTTTTTCTTTCCGCACTCTAATGCACGGTAGAGTGCTTCCGGATCTCCTTTGTGCTGTTCTATAAAAGAGAGAGAGGACTTTGCTACGGCATCTTTGAGATAATCAGGGTTGCGTCTGTATTGAAACATGAACTTATCGTAAATAGAGCGGATTTCTATCTCTAAATAAGTTGTATCGGTAATGACAAAAAGATTGAGCTTTAAAATTGTGTTTAAGAAGAAATCAAAACCCTCTTTAGCTTCCAGTGATGCAGTAAAAGCATTGATGACGGAGGACATAGTATAACGGGTACTTCGTACCGAAATGGCTTGGAGCCTATGGCGTGCATGCTCTTGTAATACGCCTCTGCTTGTTCCTTGTATTAAATAAGAGAGTGTAGCATGCTCCATAATAGAGTGGTGGTGATGTACCCATGCAAGGTTTGAGAGCAGCTCGGAATTCTCTATATGGTTTATGGCATCCCTATCCATATCGCGCATTGCATCTTTAATGCATGTATTTTCAGAGTTTTCAAACGAATCGTAACAGGTACGTGCAGCTATTTCGGCCACACCCAATCCCGACTCTTGCAAGAGGATTACTTTCGGTTTTTCGTATTCTATATAATACTCTTTTATCTTTTGCATGCCATAAACCTCTGATAATTTGATACAATTATATCAATTTTTACTAAAGGCATACTATGAAGCCCCATGAGAGATTTTACGCTTTTGAAGAAGACTTTAGAGATCCTTATGCAAGGGATAGAGATAGGGTATTGCACTGTTCGTCTTTTAGACGATTAGAGTACAAGACACAGGTTTTTTTAAATCATGAGGGTGACTATTTTCGTACGCGACTTACCCACTCGCTTGAAGTCTCTCAGATTGCACGTACGCTTTCACGAATGTTGGATCTTAATGAAACATTGGCAGAGGTCATTGCTCTCTCACATGATTTAGGACATACGCCTTTTGGACACGTAGGAGGAGAGGAGTTAGACAGACAACTTAAATCAGACGGTCAAGTTTTGGGGTTTGAGCATAATTTTCAGTCGTTTAGAGTGTTAACTAGATTGGAAAAACGTTATAAGCACTTTGATGGACTCAACCTTACTTTTGCCACATTAGAAGGAGTATTAAAACACTCCTACCCCTATAAAAAACCTTTTTTAGAAGAGCTAGAGATACAATATGATTTAAAGAAGCACCCAAGCCTCGAAGCTATGGTAGTTGACCATGCAGATGCGATAGCCTATACCTCGCATGATATAGACGATGGCGTGAAGTACGGTCTTATCTCTTTTAAAGATTTATTTCAAGATCCACTTTGTCAAAAAGTAGACGAGATGGTACAAAAAGAGGGTATACAAAGAGAGGAAAAACTCTATCGTCATCGTTTTGTAGCAGGACTTATTAAGATACTTGTAGAAGATGTTATCAAAAACTCCGAGGAGGAAGTAAAAAAATATCGTCAAAAAACACCTATTGTTGCTACATTGGAGGCAGACCAAAAACTCCCTGTAGGATTTTCAAAAGAGACGGATCGTGCCTTGAAAATACTTAAAAAACTGCTTTTTAATAAGCTCTACACTCATGAAAAAATAGCACGAAAGATGTATGCCGGAAAACAGTGTATTAAAGGACTTTATAGAGCATTTAGAGAAGACAGAGACCTTCTTCCCGTTTATCAAAAGGAACTTTTTTCAGTACGTAAAGAGGAGCGTGTAATTGCAGACTATATCGCCTCTATGACAGACAGATATGCGATGAAAACATACCATGAGATTTATGGATTATCCCTATAAATAAGGGTGTAAAGACAAGGCTTCTGTCTATATTTCATTTAGAATACTCTGCCAAGGTTTTTCATGATTTTCTGCAATCTACTCTATAGTAATTTTAGGATATAATTCGCGAAATTATAAAAGGCTTGAGTCTTTATTTTAGGATACTTTAATGCAAAAAATTAAAAATATTGCCGTAATAGCACACGTCGATCACGGTAAAACCACACTAGTAGATGAACTTCTTCAGCAGTCAGGTACATTTGCGGCACATCAGGAAGTAGAAGAGAGAGCGATGGATTCGGATGCTATTGAAAAAGAGAGAGGAATTACGATTCTCTCTAAAAATACAGCGATTAACTACGGTGATCATAAGATTAACATCATCGATACACCGGGGCATGCTGATTTTGGTGGTGAGGTCGAGCGTGTGCTTAAGATGGTTGACGGGGTACTGCTTCTGGTTGATGCACAAGAGGGCGTAATGCCTCAAACTAAATTTGTATTAAAAAAAGCAATAGGATTTGGACTTATTCCCGTAGTAGTGATTAATAAAATAGACAAAGACGGTGCTGATCCGGAGAGAGTACTTGATGAGGTATTCGATTTGCTTGTAGCTCTTGATGCCAATGAAGAGCAGCTTGAGTTCCCCGTACTTTATGCTGCTGCTAGAGACGGCTATGCCAAATGGGAAATGGAAGATGAAAACAAGGATATGACTCCTCTTTTTGAAGCGATATTAGAAAAAGTGCCCTATCCGAAAGGCTCACCTACGAATGATACACAAGCACAGGTATTTACGCTTGATAGTGACAACTTTGTGGGGCGTATCGGTATTGTACGTATTTTTAACGGTAAAGTTAAAAAAGGTGATGAGTATCTGCTAATCAAGGCTGATGGTTCCAAAACAAAATCACGCATCTCTAAACTTATAGGCTTTAAAGGGCTTGAACGTATCGACATCGAAGAAGCAGAAGCGGGAGATATTGTAGCAATTGCAGGCTTTTCGGACATTGATGTAGGTGACTCGGTTTGTGATCCGATAAATCCTGTCGCCTTAGACCCTATGCATGTAGAAGAGCCCACCTTGTCTGTTATTATGTCTGTCAACAACGGTCCTTTAGCAGGACAAGAGGGAAAACATGTCACCTCAAACAAAATCAAAGAGCGTCTTGAAAAGGAGATGGAGACAAATATTGCAATGCGAATGGAGCCAATGGGAGATGCCTCTTTTAAGGTCTCAGGTCGCGGTGAGTTGCAAATTGGTATATTAGCGGAGAATATGAGACGTGAAGGTTTTGAGTTTATGTTGGCTCGTCCGGAAGTTGTCACTAAAGAGGAAAACGGTGTTAAAATGGAGCCGTTTGAGCATTTAGTGGTAGATGTACCGGAGGAGTTTCAGGGTGTTGCTATAGAAAAACTAGGCAAAAGAAAAGCAAATATGACAAGCCTAACCCCAATGCCGGACGGTACCGTAAGATTAGAGTTTGAGATTCCTGCACGCGGACTTATCGGATTTCGTTCCGAGTTCTTGACGGATACTAAAGGTGAAGGTATCATGAATCACTCTTTTTTAGAGTATAGACCCTATACGGGTACCGTACAGAGCCGTACGCCGGGAGCTTTGGTCTCCATGGATGACGGTGAAGCAGTCGCCTTTTCTATTTTTAATCTTCAGTCACGGGGTACACTCTTTATTAAACCGCAAGACAAGGTCTATTCAGGTATGGTAATTGGTGAAAACTCAAGACCGGGAGATCTTGATGTTAATCCTCTTAAAGGAAAGGCACTCACAAATATGAGAACCTCGGGGGCGGATGAAGCTATTAAACTTGTACCGCCTAGAGAGATGAGTTTAGAAAGTGCCATGGAGTGGATAGAGGACGATGAACTAGTAGAGGTAACTCCCGAGTCTATTAGAATACGCAAGAAATCATTAGACCCAGTGGTAAGAAAACGTCTAGCAAGAGATAAAAAAAACGCGAAATAGTTCTTTTATTTCACTGCATCTTTTGCTGAACGGCTTCGTTTCGTTCGGTCATGTACTTAACGTACACTCCCTCACTCTACTCACGCTGTTCAGCCAAACCTACAGCAAACTAAAAGACCATTTCAACTTTGGTAATTTTAATTCATTTCGTATTCTATTTTTTGTTAACTCTATTAATCGATTTAGGTTAGTAGTTAAGGCTATAATGTCATGTTTTGTAACATTTGACATACACAAGTCTAAAAGTTTTATTTCATCCTCTAATCCATATAGTTGAAACTTTACACTAGCATCATTAAATTTACTATTTAAGTTCTGGGTCATCAATAAAAGGTTGTTGTGATTTAGTTAATGACAAATAAACAGGTATAAATGAATGAAGAGTCTCTAATCTATAGTCTAACCTCTTTTTGGCTATTTCATGCCTTCGACTTAATATATTATTCACAATCCATCCCAAGATTGCCAAACATGCTGATATAAGTATTGATATATTAATTGTTGTATTTATGTCCATTATTTTATCCTTTTATAAATTATTTACCCTCATCCCGCTCACCCAGGCAAAATGAAAATTAAACCCTCCCCTATCTCCATCGACATCGAGTATCTCCCCTACAAAAAAAAGATTAGGTACGAGTTTAGATTCCATCGTCTGCGCATCTACTTCAGTGGTATTTATGCCTCCTGCGGCGGCTTCTGCTCCTTTAAAACCTTTGGTATCCGAGATACTGAGTTTGAGGTTTTTGATGGCGTGTGCAAGGCGGTTTATCTCTTTTCTATCTAGAGCATTTTCTGTGCGTACTTTGCATTTGGACTGTTCTAGTATTCTGGGTATGAGTTTTTTGTTGAGTACACCTTGAAGCCATAGGCTTAGAGGTTTTTCACTGTTTTCTTTTACTCTGGTCAGTAGTAAGTTGGTGAGTTTTTCTTTGCCTAGTTCCGGCACAAGGTCTAGCCTTAGTTCACAATATTCGAAGTTGGCAAGGCGGGTGCTTACCTCACGGCTTAGGTCTAGTATGGCTAGTCCGCTTATACCGTAGCCGGTAAAGAGTAAATCCCCCTTTTTTTCTGTGATGTACTCACCGTTGGCATAGAGTTTGGCAAGCCCTGCTACTTTGACTCCTGCACAGCCTTTCACCCATCTCTCTTCTGAGCAGAGTTGCACGAGGCTAGGGTGTCTTGGGACAAGTGAGTGTCCCATTTTGGCTGCAAAAGTATAACCTGCGTTTGAACCACCCAAGTGAGGAGCAGCGGGTGAGCCTGAAGCAACGACAAGCTGTTGACACTGCTTCTCTCCTTGTGTTGTCCGGAGTGTAAAGCCATGCTCTTTTTTTTCAATATCTTTAACTTTACAATTGCATACTATCCGTACCCCTACTCTTTTTGCTTCATACTCGAGCAGGTCTACTACAGAAGATGCCTGTAGTGACATAGGAAACATTTTTCCTTCTCTCCCCTCTATGAGTTCTAAACCGATAGAGGTGAAGAACTTTTTTATTACCTCAAAGTCGTAACCTTTGAGCACCTCTTTTATAAAAGTCGGGTTTTGCCCATGAAATCTTCGGGGGCTTATATATCTATTGCCTATATTGCATTTACCGTTGCCCGAGACAAGGATTTTTTTACCTATTTTCATGTTTTGTTCAAGCAAAAGCACCTGTCTACCTTCCCTAGCACTACAAATAGCTGTCGTTAAACCGGCAGCACCGCCTCCGATGATTATCATAGTTTCATTATACATAAGGTATTATAGCTCAAAAGATTTACAAGGATTATATATGTCGGCATTAGTAGAATTTTCGATGTTCCCCACAGAAAAAACACAGAGTAAGAGTGCCTTTGTTGCCCGTGTCTTAGACATAGTAGATAAAAGCGGGTTGCCTTATCATCTCACTCCTATGGGTACTATTATTGAAGGGGAGAGTGTTGAACAGGTATTATTAATAATTAATAATGCTTATAAGGAACTACAAAAAGATTGTGGACGTGTCTATAGTTCTATTAAAATAGATTGGCGTGAAGGTCCAATAGGCAGGCTGAATAATAAGGTGGCTGCTGTTGAAGAAAAACTGGGGCGGAAATTACACTCTTAACGAGGAAAGCCTAACAGTTAATTTTGGGTATAATGCGCCTAATTTCTTTTGAAGGATTTAGCATGTGTGCCGAAAAAATACAGCGTCTGATTCAGGCAAGCATTCTTGGTTTTGTATTGGGGCTTGCCGGTATGGGTATTGCCGGTGAGCAACTTATGCTGCAGATGGCTTTTCTTTTGCAGTTTGGCATGATGGCGATACTTGTAATAGCAGGGCTTACGGGATGGTGCCCCGGACTTATCATGCTTAAAAAGATATTTCCTTCATGTGAAGAAAGTACAAAAGATAAAAACAACTAATGATTGTGTACTCGCAGATAAAGAGGATTCATTGCAAAAGGTAGTAATAGATGTCAGATATCTCATATAAGGATGCAGGGGTTGATATAGATGCAGGAAATGCATTTGTTGAGGTGATTAAAGCAGATGTCAAATCGACATTTGACAACAATGTGATAGGAGGTATCGGTTCTTTTGCGGGTGCTTATGCTATACCTACAGGCTATAAAGAGCCGGTGCTTCTTTCTGCCACCGACGGTGTTGGAACTAAGCTTCGTATTGCTATAGAGAGCGGAAAGCTTGATACCGTAGGTATCGACTTGGTAGCGATGTGTGTCAATGATCTCATTTGTAACAATGGCACACCGATGTTTTTCCTCGATTACTATGCCACAGGCAAACTTTTGCCACAGAAGGCTAAAGATGTAGTAGCAGGTATTGCCGAGGGCTGCAGACGAAGCGAATGCGCGCTTATAGGGGGAGAGACGGCAGAGATGCCGGGGATGTACTCTAATGATGATTTTGATTTAGCAGGCTTTGCAGTAGGTATAGCAGAACGAAGTGAAATGGATACGGTTGCTAATGTAAAAGAGGGACAGGTTCTTATAGCCATGCCAAGCTCCGGTATACATTCAAACGGATACTCGCTTACGAGAAAAATATTTTTTGATGTATTGGGGATGGATTTAAGCACAGACTTTGAAGGTAAACCTCTCGTAGATACCCTGTTAGAACCAACACGAATCTATGTGAAAGAGTATAAAGCTAATAAACAGCATATTAAAGCTTTAGCTCACATTACAGGCGGAGGTATCGTAGAAAACCTTCCGCGTGTACTTCCTGAGGGTATCAGAGCGGTTGTAAACAAAGATGCTATATATGTCCTGCCTGTCTTTGAGTTTATGTCTCGGTACGTAGCCGAAAAAGAGATGTTTAGAACCTTTAACATGGGTGTAGGTATGGTATGGATTGTTGAGCCTGAAGATGTGGATGCCGTGTTGGAAAATACAGACGGATATGTTGTCGGTGCATTAGCAGCAGGCGAAAAAGGTGTTGATTTAGTCTAGTGCTTTTTGCCGTATGTTTGACCAAGTGGCTTTGTTGCGTTCGGTTACATACTTATACGCATGCTTTCTCGCTTCGCTCATACCATTGGATTAAATCTATAGCAAACTAAGCTGGCTAAGAATTTTTAGGAGTGATTTAAATTGTCTCTTTGGTTTTGTTATCCGGGTTCTATACAAACCCCTTTATCTATGCACTCTTTATCTAGCTCTCCGGACTTCCGCTTTTTCAAATACTCTGTAAGATTTTCTTTTACATCCCCTTGTAACATATATAGTCCTATAAGGTTTGGTAGCGCCATAGCAAGTATGAGCAGGTCGGAAAACTCCAGCAGGGTAGAAGCACTCGTAACTGATGCCATTACCGTAAATGCGACAAAGATAAGTTTAAACACTAAGGTATACTTTTCACCAAAAAGGTAGGTCCATGCACGCTCCCCGTAGTAGGACCATGCTATCATTGTAGAAAATGCAAAGAGCACAATGGAAAAAGAGAGGATAACGGGAAACCAGGAGATAACCGTACCATACGCAGCAGCAGTGAGTGCCGCACCTTGTTTAGAGGCAACCAGATTTGCAAACTCACCGTCGACCGCATACACGCCCGTAGTCACGATAACAAGTGCCGTCATCGTACAGATGACAATGGTGTCTATAAAGGGCTCATACAGCGCAACCATACCTTGACGTACAGGATACTTCACCGCTGCGGTAGAGTGCACGATGGCGGCTGAACCTATACCCGCTTCAGAAGAGAAAGCAGCACGTTTAAAGCCTTGCACCAGTACTCCTATGAGTCCACCTGCAGCTGCCGTAGGAGAAAATGCTTCACGGATGATGGTAACAATAGCTTCAGGCACCATAGCGGCATTGACAAAAAGTATCCATAGTGATGCAAGCAGATAGACAAACACCATAAGGGGTACAATTTTTTCCGCCGTTTTGGCAATGCGTTTAATGCCTCCAATTATCACAAAACCAACGATAGTTGCCAGTACAAGTCCAAAGACAATAGGGTACTGCGCGAAGAAAGGAATACGTTCGGTGAGTACTCCCATGGCTTGTGAGGTTTGAAAGGCATTCCCCGCTCCTAGTGAACCACCGATGGCAAGTATGGCAAAGAGTGCAGCAAGAGCTTTTCCCAGTTTTGAATGCCCTTTTGCAGCCAGGCCTTTAGAGAGGTACTGCATCGCCCCACCCATGATACGACCATCCGGTCTTTTTTCGCGGTAAATTTGGGCGAGGGTTACTTCTGTAAACTTAAGCGTCATACCGAAAAAACCTGCTACTATCATCCAAAATGTAGCCCCTGGACCACCTATGGCAATAGCGATGGCAACACCTGCGATGTTTCCAAGTCCCACTGTGGCTGAAAGTGCCGTAGTAAGTGATTGAAAAGGGGTAATCTCTCCGACATCATCTGCTGTTTTATATTTACCCGTGATAATTTGAAAAGCATGGATAAACATACGTGCATTAATAAAACCAAAACGAAAAGTAAGATAAACCCCGCCTGCAATGAGCCAGGCTACGATAAAAGGCATACTAGAGCCATCTACTACCCCAAAAAATATATCAAAAAAGAAAATTGAGCCTAACAAGCCATTGATTTGTTCAAAAATAGCATTCATTGAGTTACCTTTTTTGTAATAAATTATTATACTATGCTAGAGTTCAATACGCTTTAAGCCAAAATCAAAAAGCATGATTTGCATACTTTTTAATCCCGTCTATTGACAAAAAGAAACCTTTTGACTATAATTGCATTCTTTTTTCAGACAGATTGTATCAAAAAAAGCGGTTCATCGGAGTGTAGCGCAGTCTGGTAGCGCACCTGGTTTGGGACCAGGGGGTCGAAGGTTCGAGTCCTTTCACTCCGACCATTTAGCAATATAACAGTATAATAATACACCGAATAAGTATAGTATGGTGGACGTAGTTCAGTTGGTAGAGCACCTGTTTGTGGCACAGGTTGTCGCGGGTTCGAGCCCCGTCGTCCACCCCATTGGCAATGCATACAGGGTAGAACCCAAAGATGAAGCGCTTGTGGCTCAATTGGATAGAGCATCAGACTTCGGATCTGAGGGTTAGAGGTTCGAGTCCTCTCAAGCGTACCATTGAAGAGTGATAGTTATTTATTGCATGCACTCGTAGCTCAGCTGGATAGAGCACCCGCCTTCTAAGCGGGCGGTCTCAGGTTCGAATCCTGACGGGTGTACCACATGCGGATGTGGTGAAATTGGCAGACACGCCAGACTTAGGATCTGGTGCCGTAAGGCGTGGAGGTTCGAGTCCTCTCATCCGCACCACTATTAATCCTCCCCTGCTTTTAGAACTAATTATTGAATTTTACAGTATAATAGCTATAAGTCGAATCATGATTAGGATACTATTATGGATAGAAGTCTGTTTATTTTTACTGCAGTAGGTGTTGTCTTTCTTTATTTTATCACCGACTTTATAGGAGATATACAAAAAAATGATGAAAGATATAGAAGCAGCGAGTATGAGCAAAAACATCAGTTTGAAAAATATATCGGTAAAGATGCCGTCGGGCAAGAGATATTGATAGTAGAAGGTGAAGACGAAAAGAGACAATTGTCCGCTTGGCACGCCAGTGCACTTAAAATGGAATTTCTTGAGATATTTCCTGATTACGACTATATGAGACAATTTGTACAAGAGAGAATCAAAGGAAAGCTTTTGCAAAAAAAACTACTAGAGGTTATTGAGCGGGTAGAAGGCGAATTTCTCTCAGGGACACTTAGTGCCCAAGAGGCAAGGAAGATGCTTGAGTCCGTAAAATAGACTTAAACACAAGGATCCGACATAGCCTCTGCATTGGGATAGAGGTAGACCTCAACACGTCTGTTAAGTGCTCTGCCCTCTTCTGTTGTGTTGGGTGCGACTTCTTTGTCGTAAGCACAACCTTTTGTATATGGCTTTCTGTTTACAGAGAGAATATTGGCGACAGTGTCCGCTCTTTTTTCTGAAAGTTTTTTATTGTAAGCATAACTTCCACGGTTATCTGTAAATCCTGCAACACCTACAATGGTCTGAGGATAGGATTCGAGTAATGCGGCAACTTTGTGCACTTTGGCTTTTGCCGTTGGTTGTAGTTGCGAAGAGGCTGTTGCAAACATCATACGGTCTCTAAACATAATTTTGACATAATTGGGATGTTTGGAGACGATAATGCTTTTTTGTGGGTCAAGCACTGCAAGGGGATCATTGTCGACGCCTGTACCTAAGGCATCGGCAACTTCATTTGCCTGTTTATCCAAGCTATACCCTATCGCACCGCCTGTAGCTGCGCCGAGTAGACCACCTATGAGTGCCCTCTTCTTTTTATTATGACCTTTTGTGTTGTAGCCTGTGAGTGCACCAGCTATAGCTCCGCCAATTGCACCGGTTTTGGTACGATTATAGCTACCGTCTGCTACCAATCCAGGTTCATTGTAGCAACCTGTAAGTAGTGTTATTGCTACACTTGAGATAAGAAGCAACTTATAATGTTTTTTTATCATGGATCTATCCTTTTTCTGCTTTAAATATACTATTATAGTATATAAATGTGGGTAAAAAGTGAACTATTTGGCTGAGGATACTATTTTTTCGTGCCACTGCCACAATGTTTTCTCAAAACCTATTTGCCGTGAGTGATAAAACGAGTGTGGTCTTGATAGATATGCTTGTCTTACCCATCCCCCGAAGTTATGCGGAGATTTATAGTTTTTTGCTTGGGGTTTAATATGTGAAGGAACGGGATCTGCCTCCCCTGCCCTAATAGATTTCAAGGCAGCCTTGATAGCATGATATGCAGCGTTTGATTTAGGAGAGGATGCTAAATAGATAACAAGCTGAGAGAGTGTAATGCTTGCCTCAGGATAACCTATGTGTTTGACAATATTGAGTGTAGATGATGCTAGGTTTAATGCATGGGGGTTTGCATTTCCTATATCCTCAGAGGCCAAAATCATCAGACGTCTTGCAATAAATTCAGCAGGTTCGCCGCCATCAATCAGTCTTGCTAAATAATAGAGGCCTGCATCTATGTCGGAGTCGCGAATACTTTTGATCATTGCCGAAGTGAGTTCATAGTGATTTTCATCCTCAGAGCTTCCTTTCTGCATGCTTTGCGGACGTATTTGTTTTAAGATCTCCACGGTAATAGGCGATGAAATGGTTGAAGCAGATTCGAGAAGATTCAGCGCAGCACGCATATCCCCACCGCTAGAGGAGATAAGATATCTAAGAGCATCATCGTTTAGCGATATTTTTTCATGTTTTATTATGCTAATTAAATACTTTTTGATATTAGTATTATTAATGCTATTTAATGTTAATATATGTGATCTAGAGCGTACGGATGCGGTAAGTGCATAATAGGGGTTTTCAGTAGAAGCCCCTATAATAAGAGCGCTGTTACGTTCCATAAAAGGCAAAAGAACCTTTTGTTGGTTCTTGCTCAATCTGTGTACCTCATCAATAAAGATAAGGGGATTTTCAGGAGCATGTGTGTGACTTTTAAGTATATTGCGCAGCTCATCTATTTTGAATGTGGTGGCATTCATCTCATAAAAAGGCCGACTGAGCATAAGGGCAATCACCCCGGAAAGTGTCGTTTTTCCCGTCCCAGGCGGTCCTGTAAAAAAACATGAGGAACCCTGCCCGACTTTATAAATTTACGTATAATACCCTCTTTTCCTACCAAATGATCTTGGCCTACGATATCTTCAAGCGTCCTTGGGCGGTATTTGATTGCAAAGTTTAGCATATCTTTAATCTTTTATTTCTTCTGTGGCTGTTTTTGGTTATTATATGTTGTTTTACGGTATGTTTTTAGAAATTGGCGTATAGCCTCATACTCTTTTCGCGTAAGGTATCGTACCTTATTTTCAGGTAAATTGTTAAGTGATATTTCACCAAAGGAAATACGCTTTAGATCAAGTACATTCGCACCAAAATGTGCAAAAAATCGTCTAAGTTCCCTATTTTTTCCTTCTGTAATACTTACACGGAGTTTCGTAAATCGTTTTCCCTCATTTCTGATTTCAAAGTGCGTAAAGGGAGCAAAAGACATTCCGTGTATATCAGATTTGTTATGAGCACCGGCACGTGCATCATCTAGATGTAGCCCCTCTTTTATTGCATCGGTCATCTCCGTTGTGATGCGTCTATCTATTTTAAGATTATAAGTTCTTTCCAGTTTGCTCTGCATGAGTGCTGTAGAGAGATCTATATTGTCCGTTAAAAGCAAAAGTCCTTCTGATGCATAGTCTAGCCTACCTACAGGAACAAAGTGTCTAAATTTGCCTGGAAGCTTATGGTATATCGTTGTGCGTCCTCTATCGTCTTTTTTTGTAACCAAGACACCTTTTGGTTTATTGTAAACGATTACCGTAAATCCGACTGTCTCTTTGACACGCTTTCCTTTTATAAATATCTTATCGTCTTTTTGGACATCATAGCTATAGTCTGTTAAAGGTTTTTTATTCAAGGTAACAACCCCTGAGACAATTAGTCCGTCAGCCTCTCTTCTGGAATATTTTGTATGATGTGAAATATATTTATTGAGTCTCATATGCTACTTTTCTCTATTTCTAATACCTGCGTTGATTAAATCATGTATATGCAAGGTACCTAATATTATTCCGTTTTTATCGGTAACGGGAAGGAGTTGTATTTTGCTTTTTTCTATGATCTCTAATGCATCGCTTGCTAAGAGATCCGTGTTGTTACAGCTCTTGGGTACTTTGCTCGCATAGTCAATGGCGAAATCTTCTAAAGAAAAATCTTTTTGGAGTAGGGCGCGTCTTAGATCACCGTCGCTAAGGATTGCAAGAAGTTTTTTGTGCCGGTCAACAATAAGTACTGTCCCTAATTTTCCTTCACTCATTGTGACAATAGCCTCTTTTAGAGGAGTATCTTCATATATGAGGGGAAGTGCTTCCGTTCGCATGAGATCTTTAATTTTGATAAAAAGTTTTTTCCCCAGAGTTCCTCCCGGATGAAAAGAGGCAAAGTCCTGCTCTTTGAAGCCTCGATGCTCCATGAGTACAACGGCCAAAGCATCACCAAGTGCCATCGTGAGTGTGGTAGATGCAGTAGGTGCAATACCGAGAGGGCATGCTTCTTTTTCAACGGAGATATCCAAAAAAACATCGGCATATCTTCCCAAAGAGGAGAGGGGATCAGAGCTAAGTCCGATGAGAGGAATATCAAAACGTTTGATATGCGGTAGGATTTTAGTAAGCTCTTCGCTCTCTCCGCTGGAGCTAATAGCAAGCAGGGTATCCTCTTTAGATATCATACCCAGATCACCGTGCAGTGCTTCAGTAGGGTGGAGAAAGAAAGAAGAGGTACCCGTACTTGCAAAGGTTGCTGCCATCTTTGCGCCTACTAGTCCGGACTTTCCGACACCGGTAATAATAAGTTTCCCTTTTGTTTTAAGAATTACCTCAATGGCATCTAAAAAGTTTTGGTTTAGACGTTTAGATGCTTGGTAAAGCGCATCCGCTTCAATCTCTAAAGTCTCTTGGGCTATTTGTATGAGGTTCATTGAGTACACTTTACTATTTTGTAGTGCCATTATAGCATAGTTTAGACGAGTAAAAGACTCTTTGGGTTGGTAGGCATAAGCTTTAAATTGAAAGGCTTAGCTCTTTTTGCTTGATGCAACTTTTCCGGCATCAACCCTTTTGGAAAACTCGGTCTCTTCTCCGGAAGCAAGTATTTTGGCCTGTTCCACCCATTTTTCTCTTTCGACCCTTCCCGGAAAGCCCAATGTGCTGTTTGCCCAAGCAATATTTTCCGATGTCCATGCAGCAATTTGTTCAAAATGGTAAATACCTTTTTGGTTGAGTACCTCTTCAAGTTTGGCTCCAATACCTTTGATACGCGTTAGATTATCCGCTTTGTTTGAGCGAGGCTCCGAGAGAAGTTCCGGTTTTTTTAGATTGTTGCTACAGTCAGACGTGTTGTCTTCTTTTAAAACTAGCTTATCTGCATCTTTTGACTCTTTGTTACCTAAAGTAGCATTTTCTGTGCTAGAAGATGATGTTTTTTGCATATCTTCTTTAGTTTTATTTTGCGAGACAGTGTCTGCTTTTTCTTGCTGAGACTGCCTAGAAGAAGAGAGCAGGGCAGTTTTGTCACTGTTAGCTGAAGATAGATCTTCTGTATGGTTTTGTATCTGTGTTTGTGAAGAAACATTTGAGATATTGGTAGATGTTGTCTGCATGGATTGCTCTTTTTGTGTAACATGAGTTAACTTTTCTTCTGTATGGCTGTTACAGTCGTCTTTGGCACAAGTAAGCTTTCCAAAAAGGTAGCCTATAATAAATCCTAAAAGGGCAACGAGCAGTAGACATAATATCATTTGTGATGCAATTTCTAACATAGTTATTCTCCTTGAATATGAATTTCTACACGACGGTTTTTTTGCTTATTTTCGTCACTTGTATTTGGAACTAGCGGTTTCGATTCACCATAGCCTATAGCAGTTAGGCGACCGGAATCAATACCTTTTTTAATCAGCAGGGATTTTACGGTGTCCACTCTTTTTTGTGAGAGGTTTTTATTAAAGAGTGCAGAACCGTCTGAATCCGTATGGCCGGCTATCTCTGCTTTGAAATGCGGGTATTGCAAAAGAATAGCAGAGAGTTTCTCCACGGTAGCTTTGCCTTGAGCCGTAAGCCGGTCACTTGCTACTTCAAACTCAATATTTTCAATCTGTAGAAGCTTTTTAATCTTCTCTTTCAGCTCTTTTTCTTTTTGTATAGCCTGTGCTTTGGTGCGCTTCTCTTCCTCTTGTCGTCTTTCTTCTTGTCGTCGTGCTTCCTCGGCAGCTCTTTTTGCCTCCATTTCTGCTGCCAGTTTGGCTTCTTCTTGAGCTTTTCGTAGAGCTTCTGCTTGGGCAGCGGCTTTTGCTATTGCCTCTTGATCGAGCGTTGTACGGTTGACAATATTGATCGTATCAGAAGAGAGTAGACTTTGCATCCTCTCTAATGCTTTTTGCGAGGTAACCGTGCCGGAGACATGTAACACTTCGTTGCTATACTCAATGGTGCCCTTGGTATAATATTGGACAAATACAGGAAGAATATTTTGGGTAAAAGAGATAATTCCGTTATCGACAAGATGCCTCTCTTGATCTATGTGTGCTTTTGTCGAAGCGGGTAATTTTTTACGTAGTAGCTCCGCTTGGGCTTGGGTGTTAAATGTACCGCTTAGTGCTATCTCCGAAGGTGATTTTATGATAGTGAAGTAAATCGGTTTTTCAATGACTACCTTCGTATGGTTTTGGGTTGGGAGCGTTGAAGTGGCAAGTAAACTCTGCATAGTGTGCTGTGCTTCATAGCTTTTTACTTCACCGTAGATATAAAGCATATTGTCACTATAGACAATTTTCCCGTTTTTATAATGTTTGATAAAATGAGGCAGTATCTCTCCTGTAAGCGAAACGGCCTTATCGCCTAAGAGCTCAGAGTGAAGGGAAATGTTGTCAATAGTAAGTTGACTTGAGTTGTTTTGATAGGCAGACGATAACAGATTTTGTTGTTTTTTGTTGGATAGAGTGCCGTTGAGGATTGCACCGTTCTCTGTCTGCGTAATGGTGTACTCCATATACTGTTTTTTTGGGGAAACTTTTTGTACGATAGTCTCTTGTTGTGGTGCTAGTGGTGTTTTGGTATGTATGTCTTCTATTTTGCTCCATACGCATATTATGATAAGCAGTAATAATAAAAGAAGCCAAGGCAAAAATTTTTTCATCTCTTTTCCTTTGTCCGATATTTGAGAGATAATAGTCTATGACATAACGGCTAAGTATAACTTTGCATAAATATTATACATAATTATGAGAACAATAATGCTTAAGAAGAAAGTGAGAATAATTGCAGTACTCCTCTTTCTAAAGAAGAGTAGAGTATTTAGATGATAAAGATAGTAGGGATGATGAGAGGGTATTTTTTTTGAGTGCGTATAATATGTTTTCTGACACTGTTTCTTATATCATTCTCAATATCTTTATGGTTTTTAAGGGCTTCTGGCTTCATATTTAAAAGCATTGTCTCAAGCAGGACTTGAATCTCTTTTTGGAACTTTTTGTCGTCTTTGTCGGGAACAAGGCCATGTGTAGTGACGACCACTTTTCCTATAATTTTTTGATTGCTTTGTGAAATCTGTGCTACGATATTGACAATACCGTCTTCAGCCAGTTTTTGCCTGTCAAGGACGACATCGTTTTCGATAGTCATATTATTTTGGTTGTCAATATAGGTTTTTCCGGTTTTAACTGTTTTCACCTTTTTTAGGTATTTGGTTGTCAGTTCTATCTGATCACCATCGGACATTAAGAGTATGTTTCTCTCATCTACACCGCACTCTATAGCCGTTTGTGCATGTTTTGCAATATGGTTGTATTCACCGTGAACAGGTAGAAAAAACTTAGGCTGAATTAAACGTAATATAAGCTTTTGTTCCTCTTGTGCAGCATGTCCCGATACATGAATATCCGAGAACTCTTTGTAACGTACTGTACATCCTGCTTTCATAAGCTTGTTTAAAAGGCTTGATACGGATGCTTCATTGCCGGGAATGGCAGAGGCGGAGATAATTACCGTATCACTTGGTTTGAGTTTGATATGTCTGTGTTCATCGGTTGCCATTCGGTTGAGTGCAGCCATAGTCTCACCCTGTGAACCTGTGGTTACAATGAGTACCTCATGGTCGGCATATCTAGGTACTTCATGTACCTCTATAAAGTGTTTGTCCTCGATATCCACAAAACCTAAAGCACGGTTTGTCTCAATATTTCGTTCCATAGAACGCCCTATGACACATATTTTTCTGCCATGCTTGACAGCCCTTTCCATTGCCTGTACAATCCGGTGTACATTGGAGGAGAAGGTGGACATAATGACTCTTCCTCTTGCCATATCAAAGAGGGAGTCAAAGGTTTTTCCGACAACTTTTTCAGATTTAGTGCTGCCAGGATTATGTGAGTTTGTTGAGTCGGAGAAGAGGCATAAAACACCTTTTTCACCATAATGGGAAAAACGCCGCAAATCCATTGTATAGTTATCAACAGGAGTGTGGTCTACCTTAAAGTCTGCCGTATGGATAATGATGCCTGCAGGAGTCTCTATAGCTAGAGAACAAGCATCTATAATAGAGTGGGTATTATGCATCCATTCAATTTTCATATCTCCGATTTGGTGTTGTTTTCTCATGGTGACATAGTTGAAATATTTTGTATAGGCAGAGAGCCCATGCTCGTTGAACTTGTTCTCAATCATCGCCAGTGCAAGCGGTGTGCCATAGATAGGAAACTGAAGTTCCTTAAAGAGGTAGGGCATAGCACCGATATGGTCTTCATGCCCATGCGTGATGATACAAAATACTTTTTTGCCACTCTCTTTAAGTACATGCAAATAGGAAAAATCAGGTACTAAAATATCAACGCCGTGCATTGTCTCGTCAGGGAAAGACATACCTACATCAATGATAATAGCAGTGGTTTCTGTCTCAAGTACTGCCATATTCCCACCGATTTCGCCAAGACCGCCAAGGGGAGTAAAACGTATTTTTGCAGTGGACGACATATCTATTTTTTTCCACGGTTTCATTGTCTCCTCTTTGATCTTGTCATTGATTTCGAGGTATTTTCGCATCTCATCGTTTACCGTTGTCGTATTTTTACGTTTATTTTTATTGCTGTTATAGCGGTTTTTGTTTGGTTTTTTGTTGTTTCTGTTGTCATTGTCATAGCGTTTTTGGGGAGTATTTTTATTTTGATTGGGATTTGGTTTTCTGTTGGGACCCGGGCGTTTTGTATTGGGGGTTTGTGTGTTTATTTGGGAGGTTTGGTTATTTTGTCTGTGGGGGTTGGGTCGTCTTTGTCCTGTATTATTAGGTCTCTTTTGTGTTTTATTTTGAGCGTTTGCGCTTAGGTTGTTGTTTTCCATCTAGATTATCCTTTAATTGATTATATAATTGATGATAAATTTCAGTCCCGACCTCATGAGGTCTTAAATGAGGATTTAGCCCCAATTTTTTAAAAAGTTGATTGACCTTTTCTTTTGAAAAAAAAGCCATAAGATTTTTAGAGAGTTTTTTACGAGGCTGTTGAAAAGCTATTTTCAAAAATCTCTCAAACCCCTTGTCGTCTCTAGAGCTATTTTTCTTTATGAAAAGCACTGCAGAGGTAACGTTGGGAGGGGGGACGAATGCTTCAGGTTCAACCTCAAAACATATCCTTGCCTCTCCTGCAGAAGAGGTCAATACGGAAAGCGACGAAAACGCTTTTTCTTTGACCTTTGCTGCAAATTTTAGTGCTACTTCTTTTTGAACCATAACCAAAATACTCTGGCAACGGGTGTCTTTCAATGCTTTTAAGATGATAGTGGTCGCGATATAGTAGGGCAGGTTGGCTACAAGATGATAAGGTTCATCCAGTAGATTTCCCGACTCCCAATGCTCAAGCACATCTCCGCAACGAAGTTCAAAACGCATCTGTTTAATTTGCGTTTGAAACGTTATCTGTAGATGCTCACATAATCTTTTATCAACCTCAAATGCCGTGACATTACGAACTTTTACAAGTTCTTTGGTTAAATCACCTAAGCCAGATCCGATTTCTGCAACTCTTAGGTTGCTATCGGGCATCGCTTGGACGATTTTTTGTAGATAATAGTCGTTTTTTAAAAAGTTTTGACCAAATTTTTTAGAAGCAAATTCGGATAAATTATCAATAATCATACTATAAATATCCTTATATGCCCAATACCTATCCTCTATTTGGGATAATTTCTGTATAATTCTACCATAATTGAAATGAAAAGAGTTGGTGTCGATGGACTATTTTGCAAAAAGAATTATACCCTGTCTAGATGTTGACGGGGGGAGAGTGGTTAAGGGTGTGAATTTTACAGGGTTACGAGATGCGGGAGATCCTGTTGAGGTGGCATACCGTTATAATGAAGAGGGTGCCGATGAGATTACTTTTTTAGATATCGGTGCTACACATGAGGGGCGCGACACGATTGTAGATGTGGTTAGAGAAGTCGCTAAAGAGGTGTTTATTCCTCTTACCGTAGGCGGGGGGATACGTCGGTTGTCTGATATTTATAATCTTTTAGAAGCGGGGTGCGATAAAATTAGTGTGAACTCTGCTGCTATTCAAAGACCCCGGTTTATAGAAGAGGGCGCAAAACGGTTTGGTTCACAGTGTATTGTCGTAGCAATTGATGCCAAAAGGGTAGCACCAAACAGATGGCACATCTTCACACACGGAGGCAGAAAAGATACAGGTATAGATGCATTAAAGTGGGGGAAAGAGGCATATGAGCGTGGAGCGGGAGAGCTCCTGGTAACCTCTATGGATGCAGATGGCACTAAAGCAGGGTTTGACAATATGCTTAATCAAAAAATATCTGAACTTGTAAATATACCTCTTATTGCTTCAGGAGGTGCAGGGACAATGCAACATATTGAAGAAGCATTTACGTTTGGCCGTGCAGATGCAGCACTGGCTGCTTCGATTTTTCACTTTAAGGAGATTGATATTTTGGATTTAAAAAAGTATCTGCGTAAAAAAAATATAGCAGTAAGGATATAGATATGATTATATGTGCAGGAAAAAGTGAACAGTTTGACTTTGCTATACCGGTGGGCATTGGTATGTTGGATGTAGCGATGAACTTAACAAAACTGTGTATGGCAGAGACACCAAAGTATCTCCTTTTTATCGGAACGGCCGGTTCATACGGAGAAAAGAAAATATTTGACATAGTGGAGTCAAAAGCGGCAACAAACATAGAGAACAGTTTTCTTATAGGCGGTTCATACACACCTATAGATAATTTAGTTTCTGCAACAGATGATGTTTCACGTGAAACACTTGTAAATTCATCTAATTATATTACAAAAAATACAGATATTTCGAAACGCTACCTTGAAAAAAATATTCATTTGGAGAATATGGAGTATTATGCTGTACTCAAAGTAGCAAAATCCTTTGGTATCCCTGCAGGCGGAGTATTTTGTGTGACTAACTATTGCGACGAAAATGGACATGATACATTTTTGAAAAATCAAAAAGAGGCGATGGAAAAAATTGTTGTACATCTTAATATAAAGAAGTAAGATATGCTTAAAAAGAATATACAGGATTTAACAAAAGCGGAGCTCGCCCAAGAGATCTCTCCTGCTTTTAGAGCAAAACAAATTTATCATTGGCTGTATCACAAGTATGCTACATCCTTTGATGAGATGAGAAATCTTCCTCAGGACTTGAGAGATACGTTGAAAGAGAAGTATTTGATCTCTCCTTTAAAACAGGTAATGGTACAAAACTCAAAAGACGGTAGCCGTAAATATCTCTATGAACTACATGACGGTCATACGATTGAGGCAGTCTTGTTGTTAATGAGAGAGAAGCAGTATCATAAAGATGGCTCTTTAAAGCATAAGGAGCGCTATACGGTCTGTATCTCCTCTCAGGTAGGGTGTAAGGTAGGGTGTGCCTTTTGCTTGACTGCAAAAGGCGGTTTTGTGCGAAATTTGACAGCAGGAGAGATTGTTGAGCAGGTGCGTCTTATTAAAAAGGATAATGATATTGCAGGCAACCGTCGTGTAAACCTTGTTTTTATGGGAATGGGTGAGCCTCTTGACAACCTAAAAGAAGTTGTCAAGTCAGTAAAAATATGTGCTGATGAAGAGGGGATGGCAATAGCGACACATCGACAAACCATCTCTACTTCAGGACTCTCTTACAAAATTGAAAAACTTGGCAAAGAGGCTTTAGGTGTAAATTTGGCTATCTCTTTGCATGCAGTGGATGATGATTTGCGGGAGTGGTTGATGCCTATTAATAAAGCATACAATATCCAATCAATTATAGAGGCAGTTAAGGCATTTCCCGTCAATGAAAGAAAGAGAGTAATGTTTGAGTACCTTGTCATAAAGGATGTCAATGATGACATATCTGCTGCGAAGAAGCTGCTTTCATTATTAGATGGGATTAAAGCCAAAGTAAATTTAATTTATTTTAATCCCTACGGAGGAACACAATTTAAGCGTCCAAATCAAGCAGATATGGAAAAATTTCAGGCATACTTAACTTCACGAGGGCTGCATTGCACAATAAGGGAATCTAAAGGTTTGGATATCTCTGCTGCATGCGGTCAGCTTAGAGAACAAGAGATACGAGAGGGGTCTAAATGCCTTTTTTAGATATATTTATGTTGCTTTTTTTGCTTGTGGTTGCTATCATCGGTGTGGGATGGATTATCTTGGAATCACGTTCAGATGACGAGAAGTAGTTCAGGGTATACAAGAGAGGCGGATGAAACATTTTGCAAGCATATGTGTATGCGTTATACTCTTTTGTTTTTATCGTAAAAAAGAGATTTATTGTCTATTAAAAGCTCTCAAATGTTTCGGCACTATCAAAGATTTTTGTGACACAAAATCTACTTTACTTTCAATATAGAATCGATTCCCGTAGGTAAACTCAAGGCTCTGTGCATGGAGCATTAATCGTGGCGCACCGTGTTGGATTAGTCGCTCCTCCTCACTCTGGACCATATCTAAGTATGCATCGCTCGCTGCAAAGCTTGACCCATATATCGGATCTCCCAGTATAGGATGTTTCACGTGAAACAAGTGGATACGTATCTGGTGCAATCTGCCGGTATGAGGGTAGCATGCTACTAAAGATACATCGAGTGTTTCATCATATTTTAGAGGAAAAAATTCTGTATGAGAAGCTTTTCCGTCCTTTGCAATCAGGACCTTGTGTTTTGTTTCATCATAACCGTTTTGATTCACTTTGATAGGTTCTGTAGAGACAAAAGGTTTTGTAAGTTTACCGTCTACCCATGCTAAGTATGATTTTTTGATCATACGCTGTTCAAAGAGATTTTTAAGATAGTGTTCTGCCTTTTTGTGTTTGGAAGCAAGCAGAAGTCCGGAAGTCTCCATATCTATACGATGCGTAGCATTGGCACTGTCTCCTGCAATACTGCGGATATCATCCAGCATAGAATAGGATGTAGTCATGGTGTTTGGGTGTACCAAGACTCCGGAAGGTTTTTCAAATATCATAAAGTCATTGTTTTGGAATGTGGGGTGAATATCTCGGCCTTTGGGCCGGAAAAAAATCATTTCAATATCACCCTCTATTGTAGCGCCTGTATGCGTCATAGGTTTCCCGTGAGAGATAAGACGCCCTTTTGCGATATGACGTTGGGCTTGGGCCTGTGTAAAATTAAGGGTACGCATAACATAAAGAAACGCGATTGTCTTTTCTTTGACTTTAAATTTCTCTTTAACAAATGGCATCCGTGCTAACCCTTATATAACAGCTTTTAGGGTAGAATTCTAGCATAAAAATAGGGGTTTGGTATGAACGAGTCGATTTATCTTATTCCCTAGCTCTCAAAGGAATAGAAACATATGGTTGAAAGATATGCAAGAGAAGAGATGGCACGGCACTGGACACAGCATGCACGATATTCCGCATGGTTAGAGGTAGAAAAAGCAGTAGTGAAAGCATGGGCAAAGTTGGGAAAAATTCCTCAGGATGATGCAGATAAAATTATAAAAAATGCTGCATTTTCCGTAGAGCGTATAGAGGAGATTGAAGCAGTTACAAAACATGATTTAATTGCCTTTAATACATCTGTTAGTGAAAGCCTTGGAGAGGAGTCAAGATGGTTTCATTACGGTATGACGTCCTCGGATGCAGTAGATACCGGAGTGGCATTGCAGATGAAGGCATCACTTGAAATTATTATCGAAGATGTGAAAATGCTGATGGAGTCTATCAAAAAGCGGGCATTTGAACATAAAATGACGCTTATGGTCGGACGTTCACACGGTATACACGGAGAACCTATTACTTTCGGACTTACACTTGCCGTGTGGTATGACGAAATGGCACGTCATTTAACAAATCTGGAGCAGACGATGGAGGTGATAGCAGTAGGTCAGATTTCGGGAGCAATGGGAAATTTCGCTCATGCACCGTTAGAGTTGGAAGAGTTAACGATGCAAGAGCTCGGTTTAAAACCGGAGCCGTGTTCAAATCAGGTTGTTCATCGTGACAGATATGCAAGGCTTGCCTCGGCTTTAGCACTTATGGCATCCTCTATAGAAAAGTTTGCCGTACAGGTAAGACACCTCCAAAGAACAGAGGTATATGAGGCGGAAGAGTATTTTTCCAAAGGGCAAAAAGGCTCTTCCGCCATGCCGCATAAGAGAAACCCGATTCTTACCGAAAATATCACGGGACTGGCACGTATGATTAGAGCCTATGCAAATCCGGCGATGGAGAATATAGCATTATGGCATGAAAGGGATATCTCTCACTCCTCTACAGAGCGATTTTGGCTGCCTGATGCTTTTATTACAGCAGATTTTATGTTGCACAGAATGAATACCGTGATTGCCAATCTAACCGTAATGCCGGAAAATATGATGAAAAACCTCAACCTTACAGGAGGCCTTGTCTTTTCTCAGCGTGTGCTTCTTGAACTCCCTTTAGCAGGCGTGAGCCGTGAGGATGCCTATCGCATTGTACAGCGTAATGCAATGAAAGTGTGGGAGGAGATACAGCAGGGTAAACCGACAACGAATGAGAAAGGAGAATCTTTGTACCTTCAGTACTTGTTAGCAGACAAGGAGCTTAGAGCATCACTTTCAGAAGAACGGATTAGAGAGTGTTTTAGTTTTGAATATTATACAAAAAACGTGGATAAGATATTTGCTAGAGTTTTTAAATAGTGTGTAAAATGAGGGTAGTTTGGTAGCATGGTATAGCATACGGTTTTTCTCTTTTTTTTAGGCTATTTTTTTTACTTGCGACCTAATATACAGCCCTTCAAAAAATATTAAGTTTTCTTATAAACAAAATGCCTAAAAATGATATTACTTTTCAAAAGTACACAAGGTTAATTTGAGTAAAATCGGATTTAATTTATCATAAGTATGGTTATGTAAAAAGTGTATAAATAACGGAGCGGTGAATGATAAGAGTAGTCAAAAGAAACGGAAGAGTTGAGGCTTTAGACGTTACAAAAATACAAAAATATACTTCAAAAGCAGTTGAAGGTCTTGTAGGCGTAAGTCAAAGCGAACTCGAAGTAGATGCCAAGCTGCAGTTTCGTGATATGATTACTTCGGAAGAGATACAGACAACACTGATTAAAACGGCAGTGGATAAAATAGATATAGATAGACCCGATTGGACATTTGTGGCAGCTCGTCTTTTTATCTATGATTTCTATCATAAGGTGACAGGCTTTACGGGCTATAATCATCTTCGTGAGTATTTTGAACGCGGAGAGAAGGAGGGGCGTATTGTTCTAGGGCTTAAAGAGAAGTATGATCTAGATGACCTCAATGCCTATATCAAACCTGAACGTGATTTGCAGTTTACTTATCTGGGCATAAGAACCTTGTATGATAGATATCTGCTAAAAGACAGTAAAGGTGTGCCTATAGAGCTTCCTCAACAGCTCTTTATGGGAGTGGCGATGTTTTTGGCACAAAACGAGTTTGATTGTCAGACATGGGCAAAAAAGTTTTATGATATTCTCTCAAAATTTGAAGTGATGGCCGCAACACCTACCTTATCCAATGCACGTACTCCCAGACATCAACTTAGTTCGTGTTATATCGGCTCAACTCCTGATAATATTGAGGGTATTTTCGATGCTTATAAAGAGATGGCACTGCTTTCGAAGTTTGGAGGAGGTATTGGCTGGGACTGGTCTTTGGTACGAGGAATGGGGTCATTTATTGATGGGCATAAACATGCTGCAGGCGGTATCATTCCGTTTTTGAAAATTGCAAACGATGTTGCAATTGCCGTAGATCAGCTTGGAACGCGAAAGGGTGCTATAGCAGTCTATGTTGAGCCGTGGCATGTTGATATTAAAGATTTTCTTGATTTGAAGAAAAACTCTGGCGAAGAGCGGCGAAGAGCACACGATCTTTTCCCTGCCGTTTGGCTTAACGACCTTTTTATGGCTAGAGTAGAAGCAGATGAGATGTGGACACTTTTTGATCCTTATGAGGTTACGGAACTTACCTCTTTGTACGGGGAGGAGTTTGAAAAACGTTATATTGAGCTTGAAAACAGTGATGCAAACATTACAAAAGAGAGGGTTTCGGCCAAAGCGCTTTGGAAAGAGATGTTGCGTTCCTATTTTGAGACGGGTAATCCTTTTTTGACATTTAAAGACACTGCAAATAGAGCAAATCCCAACAAACATGCAGGTGTTATCCGTTCTACAAATCTCTGTACGGAAATTTTTCAAAATACAGCCCCTAATACCTACAAAGTACGGTTTACTTTTACAGACGGCTCTGTAGAGTCTTATGATGAAAATGAAATATTAACCGTTGACAACGGTACGACAAAACCTGCTAAAAAAGTTACAGCGCTTGACAGCCTAAAGGGTAAACAAATATGGATAGTCGATAAAGAGAAAACAGACGGGGACACCGCTGTATGTAACCTAGCTTCCGTCAATCTTTCCAAGGTGCACACAGAAGAGGATTTGGCACGTGTTGTTCCTATTGCCACGCGTATGCTTGATAATGTAATAGATTTAAATTTTTATCCGCTAGCCAAAGTAAAAAAAACCAATGAGAAGTCACGTTCTATCGGATTAGGCGTTATGGGGGAGGCACAAATGCTTGCCGAGGCAGGTATCGAGTGGGGAAGCCATGAGCACTTTAGAAAGATAGACGAGGTGATGGAGTCCTTTTCTTATCATATCATAAAGGAATCGAGCAATTTGGCTCTTGAAAAAGGACCTTATCCCGCATTTGAGGGTTCAGATTGGTCAAAAGGAATTTTCCCTATAGACAAGGCAAACGAAAATGCCTGTAAACTTGTAGACAGGGGTGGACTTTTCGGGTATACGCATGATTGGGCTGCTCTTAAAGAAAAAGTAAAAACCGATGGTATGAGAAACGGATATTTAATGGCAATAGCGCCTACTTCATCTATCTCTATTTTGACGGGAACGACACAAGCCATAGAACCTGTATATAAGCGTAAATGGTTTGAAGAAAACCTCTCGGGGCTTATTCCCGTGGTTGCACCTAATTTATCCGCCAAGACCTGGCAGTACTATACCTCCGCTTATGAGATGGATCAGAATGTACTTATAAAAGCTGGGGCAATTCGACAAAAATGGCTAGATCAAGGGCAGTCTCTTAATATTTTTATTACATTGGATAAAGCATCAGGTAAATACCTCAATGAGATTTATATGAATGCTTGGAAATACGGCCTAAAGAGTACCTACTATTTAAGAAGTCAGTCGCCTGAAAGCAGTAACGATATAGAGGATAGGTCGATGGAGTGTGTCGGGTGTCAATAGTTTTGATATGCAAGACCAATATGGTATAGGCTTATGCATAAAAGATCAAGCGGTAGTAGGGTAAGGAGTAAAGAGTGAACACAAAAATAGCAATAGTATATATCACGGTCTCTCTGATTATAGGGCAAGTGCTTCTGGCTGAGGAGAGACCTTTTTTCTTGCAACGTGACAAACAATTACATATTGCCGGAAGTGCACTCTTCTCATATGCAGTTACCGGATTTGCTAGGAGCAAGGGCTCATCCAAACTAGAGGCTTTTTTCTATGGAGCAGGAGCATCGATTGCTTTGGGGCTATTAAAAGAGGGGCTTGACGGGATAGACAAAGATAGTACAAGAGAGTGGGCGGATGTCTGGGCCAATGTGATAGGTGCCTCAGCCGGAGCACTGATTTCCGCTCAGTTTGAATGGAAATTTTAAAAGAGAGCTACCGCTTCACAATCGGTACACAAAAATAGTCTATACTCCGCTTGAAAGTCAATTATGGAGTCTTCCTCCCAATCAACTCCTTGACTTTCATTAAGCAGATTTTTGCTTTTTATACGTAATGATGCTTTATTGATAGAGTACTCCTTTTTTACTATGTATCTTTGATAAAAAGTTGCTTTTCTTATCTAAAACAAGCCTACGAAATCACTGGAGAATTCTCAGCCAATATGTGTATAATACTTTGAATATTGAAGGTCATACAATGGAAAGAAAAAGAATATATAATCCCAATTCGGATGAAAAAACGGCAGAGAGGAAAATATTTGGAGGCAACCCTACAGGTATTTTTGAGCTTAATGATATTAAATATCAGTGGGCATACAATCTTTGGGAGATGATGCTGAATAATACATGGTTTCCAAAAGAGGTTGATATGACAAGAGACGTGAATGATTACAAGCATCTTACAGATGCAGAAAAATCGGCCTATGACAAGGTGTTGGCACAGCTTATTTTTATGGACTCCTTGCAGACAAATAATATCATGGACAACTTCAATCCTTTTGTAACATCGCCGGAGATTAATCTTATTCTGGTTCGACAGGCCTTTGAGGAGGCCTTGCACTCACAGAGTTATGCCGTAATGGTAGACAGTATCTCTACAAATACCAAAGAGATTTATGAACTTTGGAGAAGAGATATGAAGCTCAAAACTAAAAATGATGCGATTGCGAAAGTATATGATGAACTCTCCAAGAATCCGACAGATACGAATATAGTCAAGGCAATGTTTGCCAACCAGATACTTGAAGGCATCTATTTTTACTCCGGATTTACTTATTTGTATACCTTGGCACGTTCGGATAAAATGTTGGGCTCAGCACAAATGATACGTTTTATACAGCGTGATGAAGTGACACATCTACTTTTGTTTCAAAACATGATAAATGCAACTAAAAAAGAGCGTCCCGAACTCTTTACTAAAGAGCTGGAGGAGAGTGTGTATGAGATGTTTAGGGATGCCGTAAAGCTAGAGTCGGAGTGGGGTACCTATATCACCCAAGGGCAAATATTGGGATTAACGGATGAAATTATCACACAGTATATTCAATACCTCGCAGACAAGAGGTTGCATGCAGTAGGCATGAAAAAACTATATAATGTAGAGCACCCTATCAAGTGGGTAGATAATTTCTCCCAGTTTAATGACCAAAAAACGAATTTTTTTGAGGGGAATGTGACAAACTACTCCAAAGGAAGTCTCGATTTAGACGATTTTTAATATGAAATCCAAACAAAAACCATTAGAAGCGCTAACCCTACAGTTTGCTTCCTCCGATCGCTATCAGGAAAACATGGATAGACTTCTCTCCTACATCGATGCGTACCAAGATAAAGATCTTATTGTAGCACCGGAAGTATGTTTGACAGGGTTTGACTATGCACACATGGCAACAGCCGCAAAATTTTCAGCCAAAGCTCTTAAAACACTCAAAAAGACCATAGATAGACAAATAGTTGTAACGACGTTTATTCTTGAAGAGGCAGAGAGTTTTGTAAATCAAGCAGTGGTCATTCATAAACATAAAATAGTCCATCGACAAAATAAAGTAAAACTTTTCAAACTCAGTGGCGAAGATTTATATTTCAAAGAGGGGAAAAAAAAGAGAATTCAATGTTTTGAGATAGAGGGTGTCACATATGCAATATTGATCTGTTTTGAATTGCGTTTTAAAGAGTTATGGAAGCAGATAGAGGGTGCAGATGTAGTGCTTATTCCGGCTAGATGGGGGAAGGAGAGAAAGAATCATCTGGAGATTCTTTCCCGTGCATTGGCAGTGATGAATCAGTGTTATGTTGTGTTGTCAAACAGCGTTAACGGCGATATGGCAGGCTCTTCTTCTATTATCTCCCCTTTTGGAACATATGTTGCGGATGATAGGCTTGAGAGTATTGAAGGAACGATAGATTTTAGAGAGATTAAAAAAATGCGTCGTTATATCACTTTAGAGTAGGGGTATCAAAGCCAGTTTAATCAGATTTTGGATAAAATGTAGCCAATGAACGGGGATGGGATTTCAAAATAGATGATTAAAGCAAGAAATAGACAAAATCTTGTACAAAAAATAGAAAAACATTTTAAACTCGATAGCCATGTAAGAGATGCCTTTTTGTCCATAGACAGAGAGGTGTTTGTACCCAATGAATTTAAGCATCTATCCTATAAGCTAGATGCGCTTCCTTTGGCGGCTAGTCAATGGATATCGTCACCTTTAACTGTAGCTAAAATGACACAGCACCTTGAACTTAAAGGGGTTGATTCGGTACTAGAAGTTGGGTGCGGTTCTGGGTATCAAGCCGCAATTCTTTCAAAGATATGTCGTCGTGTTTTTACCATAGAGCGCATAGATGAGCTTCTCAAAGAGGCAAAAAGTAGGTTTTCGTCTCTTGAAATCCATAATATATTTACACGCTTTGATGACGGGCAAAGAGGATGGAGACAGTATGCCCCTTTTGAGCGTATACTTTTATCGGCAACTGCCAAAGAAATACCTCAGGTACTCTTTGAGCAGTTGTCGGAGGGAGGGATACTCATCGCCCCTATTGAAGAAGCAGAGAACTATCATATCATCACACGTTTTTATAAAAAAAATGGACGCATTACCAGCGAAGCAATAGAGCAGTGCCTATTTGTACCAATTTTAGACGGTACACTCAAGTAAATGAATCTCATTTGTAAACCTTTCATTAAAGTTATGTTATGCTTGACAATACGGTAAATAGATGAGAGGTAGTTTATGGAAAAATTAATAAAACCTGCAGAGTATGCACAAGAGTTGGGTATATCGCGTCAAGCAGTATATGCAAAAATAAAACGCGGCATTCTCAAAGCAAAAAATGTCGACGGGAAACTTTACATTGTGGTTGACACTAGTGAAGAAGAGAGGCCTCAAGCCTCTATAGAGGAAAAAGAAGCTCCTGCAACAAATAAAAAAAGTGTTGCCAAAGCCAAAGCGAGTAAGGATTATAAGGCACTGTTGGAGGCAAAAGACGAAACCATTGCTGTCTTAAAAAACACAGTGAAAGATCTTAAAAAGTCTAACAAGCAGATCTCAAAAACATTAAAGGGAGAGATAGATTTACTTAAAGAGGCTTTTCATGAGATGCGCACACTCTATGTGCATCAGCTAGAGCAGAAAAAATCTATTGAGACGATTGATATTTATACCCAAGAAGAGGATAATAGTCACTGGATAGGACTTAAAAAGTTTCTGAAAAAAGAAAAGATCACAAAAGAAAAAGAGCAGAATAAAATTAAAAAACGTTTAAAAAAGGCCTATAAAAACGGTGATATAAGGGTTGTGAAGATAGAGGGGAAATTAAAAGTAAATAGACAAGAAGATTATAGTGATTTGCTTTATAAATAGCTAATCAAACAAGAGACGTAGTTTTTTCACGCTATCCTCATCGGTGCGTATTTTTACATAGCAAATACCATACTTTGAGAAATGCGTTACAAGCTTTTCATCATGTTTTTTAAGGTTTTTTAAATATTTTTTTATATTTCCTGTGCTTAGACGGGCATGGGTCTGTGTATTATCGGTAGGACAAAGCAGGGTGGCTTCTGTTTCTATTTTTGGCATCTCCTCCTCTTTGTCTCTGACAATAATGCATAGCACTTCATGCTTTTGTGCTAGGAGAGAGAGGTCGATCTCTTTTAGAAAATCACTTAAGATAAAAACCAGAGACGGTCTAGATAAATGAGCAAAGAGGCGTTTAATGGCGACATGGTTATCTAGGGAACTATGAAGCAGTGATGCCTCAAAAAGTGTTTTTGAAAATTGATTGATAGTATCAAGTTGTTTCGTTGGAGGCGTGATAAACTCTTGGTTTTGAGTATAGCAAAATCCTCTAAACAGGTTATCTTGCTCTTCACATGCATAGCCTAAGATTGTTGCAATCTCTGCCAGTTTTCTCTGTTTGTCATTTCCCTGTGCAAAGTAAAGACTTCCATCCATAAGAGCTACGAGGGCAACAGAAATTTCTCTGTATGCATGCGACTCTCGAATATAGGGAGTCATACGTTTTGCACTTATCATCCAGTGTATTTTTCGAATATCGTCTCCCGCTTGATACTCTCTAAGTTCCGAAAAATCGCTAATCTCTCCTTGAAGCTTGGAAAAATGGTGTCCGGAAAGTAGAGTATGGACTTGTCTCCTTGCACTTAGTTGTAGACTCTTTAGGGACTGATACATATTAGGGAACCGGTACCTTTTGGATAATTTGAGAGATAATAGCGTCATGTGTGATATGGTTTGCTCTAGCTTCATAAGAGAGGATAATACGATGCCTCAAGACATGATGGGTAACCGATACAATATCAGAGGGGCTAACAAATGTTTTACCTGCCAGATAGGCCTGTGCGCGGCTTGCTTTATACAGGTCAATAGTGGCTCGAGGACTAACACCGAAAAGTATCTCTCTCGCAAGGTTTTCGAGCCCAAATCGCTGAGGTTCTCTTGTGGCTAATATAAGCTGCACGATGTAGCGCTCCAACTCTTTGTCGATATGGATATTCTCCAGTGCTTTTTGTGCATCTTGCAAATCATGCAATGAAAAGACTTCACTAATTTCATCAAAGCTTTTTGTCGCTGCTTTTTTCATGATTTCGAGTTCCTCGTCTTCTCTATTGTGTGTGACAATGACTTTCATCATAAATCGGTCCAATTGTGCCTCCGGAAGACGATATACTCCCTCTTGCTCTATAGGGTTTTGTGTTGCCATTACAAGAAAGGGCGCAGGCACTTTAAGGGTTTCGTCTCCAATGGTTACCTGTTTTTCCTGCATTGCCTCAAGTAGGGCGGATTGTACTTTTGCAGGAGCACGATTGATCTCGTCGGCTAAAAGAAGGTTGGTAAAGAGCGGACCTTTTTTGATGCTGAAGCTATGGTCTTTTTGGTTATATATTTGAATACCAAGAATATCAGAAGGTAATAAATCGGGTGTGAACTGAATTCGTTTTGCATCGAGGTTGATTGCACGGCTAAGGGCATTAACGGTTGTTGTTTTGGCTAGTCCGGGAGCACCCTCTACAAGAATATGCCCCTCGCAAAGGAGTCCGATGAGTAGGGAGTTTATCATCTCTTCTTGCCCGATAACGGTTTTTGAGAGCTCTTTTTTTAATAGCGTTATTTTCTCATATATCTGTTTCATAGTAAGCTTAGAGCCTTTTTTTTGATTTCTTTTAAGCCTATTTTACCATCTGCATATAAAGAGTCTTCTAAGTACTTGATAGAAGAGGCAAAACGTTTCTGTTCATCAGACATCAGTATTTGCAGCAGCTCTTTTTTGCTCTTTGCTTCTTTGATTTTCTCTTTTATCGGATCGAAATTCTTTTTGACTCTTTTATTGTTATATTTCATGAAAATAAATGCACTTATAAATCCGCAAAAAAATACAAAAAGATAAGAAAAAAGCATGCTTATCCAACGCCAATCCTCTATAAGCAATACAGGGCTATTCGTATCGTCAATCAGAGCGGTTATATTCCCTTCTGAAATGATGAATTGTTTAGGAGGTATATGGAGCGTATAGGTTTTTTGGTTTTTAGGGTTAAACGCTTTGATAGAGATTTCAGGTAAAGAGAAGTTTTGGTCATGGGAGAGTGCCATAGTATATTTTACCTCGCTTTGTGTTCCTTGTCTGTTTGAGGTAGTGTGAACGATTGGTTTCTCTTTATAGAGCGTGAAATTTGTATCATGAGGAAGTATAGAGTCTAGCAGAGGAAGATAACCCTTTCCCCGGATTGCAATATGAAAAGGAAGGGGCTCATATGCCTTGGCTCTATTCTTGGGAAGATATGTTTTTAGTGTAAAATCCCCGACAAGCTTTGTTCCTTTGGGCAAGGGTTTTACCTCCAGTGTCAACGGAGTAAGGTTAATGTTGTAATCTTTTGTAACAAGACCTTTGACATTGTCCCTGTCTCCTGAAAAGCTATAGGCAACGGAATCCTCAGAAGTTACCCTTTTTTTAAGTTTAAAATAAATATGAACAACCCCTGATTTAAGAGGGTAGATGAGGTAGGTGTATCGTATATGCAAACCATCCTCTTTATTTGTCTCTTGCATGTCAACTCTCTGGTATAGATAGTCTTGATGTTTAAGAAGATCAAAATCAAAAAGTAACACTACATCAGGATTTGTCTGATTAATATCAAGCGTAAATAAAATGCCCTCCTTGGTATAAGGTGTTTTTGTGGCGATATGCATATTGTAGATAAAGTCTTTCGCATATAAAGTCGTTAAAAAAAACAACAAGAGTGTTACTACGATACTACCAAGGCGCTGTTTCATAGATATATCCTTTATTGATAAGTTCATACACTTTTGAGCCAAGAGGTTGCTTTTGGGGATTGCTATCTGTAATAAGCGTATGGGGTTTTTCTTTTTTTTGCTTCTGTTTGGCACCTGTACCTGCACCGGATGAAGAGCTTGGTTTGTCTTCTTCTCTCTTGTTATTTTTGTTTTGGTTTTCACTTTTGCTTGTTTGAGAGCTTTGTGATTTTGGATGTGCTATACCAAGGGGTGCTGAGGTTTTATTTTCTAAAAAGATAATGAGCTTAAGGTTGTGTAGGGCATCTTCATCAAAACCCAACTGTAGAGATTTTATATAATTTGTTTTGGCTTTGGCATATTGATGCAAAAAGACATAGGCATTGGCAGTATTATAGTAGAGTTGCTGCTTGATGGAGGCAGATGTTGATTTGATAGAGTGATACATGGCTATAGCTTTTTTATAGTCTCCCTCTTTAAAATAGGTGTTGGCAAGCAAAATTCGACTTTGCAATGAAGGTGTTTTTACCTTTTTTAGAAGTTGTTTGGTTTGTCGATAATCTGCGTGTTTATAAGATTGATAAGATTGGTAGAGATAATACCCCTCAAGCACGGATGCTTGCAGAGGAAGATGTAAAAATGTAAAAAAAACAAGGAGGTACTTCACGCCACGTGTATGTAAAAGCAAGAATAGCAGCAGCGCTAAAAATAGTGGAACCTGATAGAGTTCTTTGTAGCGGTAGTATCTTTTTTTAATAGTCTGTGTCCGTGCTTGAGACTCTAAGATGTCTGCTATCTCCTCAGCACTTTTTTGGGGTGTGTAGGATGGCATAAGATAAGCCCCGTTGAGACGTTTTGTGAGTGTAGTCAAGATTGGATTTAGACGTGAAATAATGAGATTCCCCTCTTTGTCTTTGACCATTGTTCCATTTTTTTGAGAAATAGTCGTTCCCTGTTTGCTGCCCAAAGCAAGCGTTATGAGTGAGATATCGTTTGCATTTAGCAAGTCTGCAAGCATCTCGCTACTCTTTTCTTCTCCGCCGTCTGTCATTAGTACAAGCGTTTTGGGTCCGGGAGATAAGGAGGAGAGTTTTGTAAAGAGAGTTTTGAGCGATGTTCCTTTGGTTAGTATAAATGCGGGATTGAGACTCTCTAAAGAGCGTACGGCAAGCAGATGATCCGTACTGGGCGGAGAGAGCAGCAAAGGATTGCTGGTAAAAGCAAAAAGCATGATATAGTCCGTGGTATTGTTTAAAAGTAGATGTTTGGCAGTCTCTTTGGCAAAGAGATAGCGTGTGGGGAGTATATCTTTTGCTTGCATAGAGCGTGAAATATCTATAGCAATAATGATCTCCCGCGCATCGATAGAGAGCTCTTGTGCTTGCTGTTTTTGTATAGGCCTGGCAAGTGCAATAAGGAGCAATATCAGTATCATTATGTGTGTCTGCACGGTTATACTTTTTGGTGAAGCAAACAAAAAGAGAAGTAGAGGAATAATCGCCCACAAAAGTATGGGTATTAAAAAACTCATCTCTCCCTCCTTTGTATCCATAGTGTCCACACCAAAAGCAGTATAAAAGCAGCACTTAAAGGAAAAGAGAAGAGCAGTTTTTGGTACAGGTAGTTTTCGCTACGTATCTTTGAGGGTTCAAGCCGGTGAATCTCTTTATAGATATCTTGTAGTGCTTTTGCATTGAGTGCATCATAAGATTTTGCTTTAGTCTCATGGGCGATTTTTTTAAGCAGAGCGCCGTCATAAGAGGATGCCTTGCCCAAACCTATAGTATAGATCTTAATGCCCAATGCTTTGGCGTGAAGCACTGCCTCTTTTGGGGAAGTGCGTCCCGAGTTATGGTAGCCGTCAGTAAGTAACACAATAGCCTTGCTTTTGGCTTGGCCGAAAGAGAGAGTGTGTATAGCCTGCATAATCGCATCACCTATGGCAGTACTCTCTCCCGCAATGGCAACATTAGTCATCTTTAAAACATATTGCAAAGCATCTAAATCATAAGTAAGCGGTGAAGCAGTATAGGCAAAAGTACCGAATAAAACGATCCCCATATTATCATCATATCTCTTTTGAATAAAGTCTGATGCCAGAGCAATATTTGTATCAAATTTGTTCATGAGTCTATTATCGGGGTTAAATCCGCTTTGCGCCATTGAACCGGAAGCATCTAAGACCAAAACAAGATCCCTGCCTTTTTTGTGTTTTGCTGCCGGTGCGTCATATAAAAACGGTTTTGCAAGCGCAAAGACCATGATCGAATAGAGTACAAGTTTGAGCAAGAGTTCCCGGGAGAGAAAAAAGCTCTGTTTTGAAAGCCATTCTGTTTTAGGAAAATAGTAGGTTTGGGTATGGGATTTGCACAGGATAAAACAGGGTAAGAAAAGCAATAACAGAAGATACCAAATAGAGCCAAAATGAAAATACATATAATGATTTTAGCACTACTCTGATAAGTTTACGCTATAATAATACTATTTATTTAAAGAAAAGAATGATTATATTGCTATTAGGGACAAGAATGAAATTAAGAAAAATTCTACTGAAGTATACCATATTATTTTCATTGGTATATTTAAGCTCCGTATCGCTGGCTGCATCAGAGTTGGCATATCAGGAGGAAGCCTCTGAGATCATTATGAATTCGCTTCAAACACAGCCTAAAAAAAGCTTTTTAAGAAGGTTGTATACACAGCTTCTTTTTATCCCTCTATGGATGCATGAGAAAAAACTCTCTCCTGCAGCAAAGGATCTGTTTAGCTATATAAGAGAAGATAATACGCTCAACCCCTACGGCAAACTTTATAAAAACAATCTGATGCTAGAGAGCGAAGCCATGAACCTCTATAGCCAAGGGGGTAGCCTGAGAGACAAGATCGCCTTGGAGTTCAAGATATCTCAACTCTATTACGCCTATACGAATTATACCTATTTCGGAAGTATCAACTGGGGCGCTTTTCAGGCACGTATTGCCAACTTAATGGTCAATGATGTAAGGACCGAATGGGTACTTCACAGACCGGAAGTTAATCCTATTTTAATGCTTGAAAAGGCGGTACTGGGAGGAAGTTTACGTGAAGAGATGGAAAAAGCACTTCCTTCACAGTTTAGATATAAAGCATTGCAAAAAGAGCTTATACGATATAGAGAGATAGAGGCAAACGGAGGGTGGCCAAAGGTAGAACTTCAGGGAGTATTAAAAAAAGGGAAAAAGGATTCGGGTGTAGTGATGCTTCGCGAACGTTTACGTATCACGGGAGATTATGTCCCTTGCGAGGAGGTTTTAGAGGATGACACCTATGACAAGTGTTTACAAAAAGCCGTAAAGGCATTTCAAAAAAGAAACGGTCTCAAATCCGATGGTACGGTTGGTTCAGGTACCTTGAAGATATTGAACAAAACAGTACAGGAGCGTATCACTACGATACTGCTTAATTTAGATCGTATCAAATGGCTTCCAAAAGGTTCTTCCCGCCTGCATATAACGATTAATATCCCGGCATTCATGCTCTATTTTGAAGAGGATGGAAAGTTGATACGGAAAATACGCACTATTGTAGGAAAACCTAAAAATCCTACACCGATTTTTTCTAATACGGTAAAGACAATTGTACTTAATCCCTATTGGAACCTGCCTAAGAGCATCGTGCAAAAAGAGATGATACCTAAACTAATTAGAAATCCAAGAGCCATGGAAAAAAAAGGTATTGAGATACGAGCAGGTTGGGGGGAAAAGGCAAAAAAGATAAATCCTGCTACGATTGACTGGGCACAATATAGATATAGCGAACATCTCCCTTTTCGTTTTGCACAAAGACCGGGCCCTAACAATGCCTTGGGAAAATTAAAATTTCTGTTTCCTAACAAGTATGCCGTGTATATGCATGATACACCGGCAAAAAAACTATTTCATAGGGATAAAAGAGCATTTTCGCACGGCTGTATACGCTTGCAAAAGCCAACAGAGCTACTCAAAACATTTGCAAAATTTAATAATAATTTGAGTTTTGACAAGGCAAAAAAAATACTTAAAGGAAAAAAGAGAAAACAGATCTCCCTTCAAGAGAGAATACCGGTTGATATTATCTATCTTACGGCATGGGTAGATTATGACGGTAAATTGCAATTTAGAAATGATATCTACGGCTATGATAAAATGCAGTTAAAATCATTTAGAAGATGGTAATATCAAGATAAAGCGATGGGATTTGACTATGCAGTTGCATTAACGGGAAGTATCGCAACGGGGAAAAGTACGGTAGCCAAGTTTTTTAATGTAAACGGATTTAAAATTATTGATGCAGATAAAATAGCGCACGGGATATTAGACGAACAGCATGAAGTGATTGAAAACTATTTTGGAAAAGCATGCGTAAAAGAGGGAAGAGTCGATAGAAAAGTGCTTGGAAAAATTATTTTTAGCGATACAAAAAAAAGAGAGTCTCTTGAGAAGGTGTTGCATCCTCTCATTTTTGAAGAGATTAAGAATCTTTCCTTCCAAGAGGATCGGTATAAAAGACCCTATTTTGTGGATATTCCTCTTTTTTTTGAGCATAATCGATATCCTATAAAGAGAGTTTTGGTTGTGTATACACCTAAACAAAAGCAGATTGAGAGACTGATGCAAAGAGGGGGATATTCCAAAAAGGAGGCGTTGATGCGTATAGAGACGCAAATAGACATAGAGTATAAACGTAAGCATGCGAGGTATGTGATAGATAATAGTAAAGATTTGCATCACTTGATACACGAGTGCCAAAAGGCAAAAGAGGAGATTTTAGGAGATTTTAGATGAAGGTGACTAAATATTCCGGTAACGGTAATGATTTTATTCTGTTCATAGCACAACAAAAAGCAGACAGATCTACGCTTGCAAAAATACTTTGTCATAGACAAAACGGTGTAGGGGCCGATGGGCTTGTCGTGTTGTTACCGCATCAAAAATATGATTTTGAGTGGGAGTTTTATAATGCAGACGGCTCACGTGCAGCGATGTGCGGCAATGCTTCAAGATGTGTGGCCCATTTTGCTCATGAAAAAGGTATATCCAAAAATAATCATGCAGAGTTTCTAACGGGAGCCGGTGTGATAAAAGCAAATATCAATGGCTTGTATGTTGTATCTGATATGGTAGAGCCTGAAATTCTAAGAACAGATATAGAAGAAAATGCCAGGCAGTGGTGGCTCATTAATTCCGGGGTGCCTCATTTAGTGGATATACGAGACAATATGGATGACTTTGATATTGATGAGATGAGGGCATTAAGAGAAAAATATGATTGTAATGTCAATATCTGTAAACTTGAAGAGGATACGATGGTAGTGCGTACTTATGAAAGGGGTGTAGAAGATGAGACGCTAGCCTGCGGTACAGGTATGGTAGCATGTTTTATACGCCATCATAAAGAGGGGAAAGTATCAGACAGGATAAAAGTACATCCGTTAAGCGGAGATGAGCTTTATGTGAGTTATGAAGACGGTGTGTATCGCTTTGGAGGAAAAGTAACAAAAGTTTTTGAAGCTGAAACATTTTTGGTGTCGTGAAAGAGTAAAAATGGTGATCGCGATTGGACTTGAACCAACGACTTCTTCCATGTCAAGGAAGTACTCTACCGACTGAGTTACGCGATCATCCTGGCTTCAGGAAGCAGAAGTATAACCTAGAGATACTTAATACATATTTATTTAACTTTTGTTATAATCAATCTTACTTTAAGGTACTGTAAGTGTAGGTACCGATAGAATAAAGGATATATTTGAGCGAAAACATTATAGGCTATATTGACCATCAAGGTAATATTATAGATACGCAGAGTGCAGGCGAAAACTGCACTGCTACTCCAATAGAGTATGATAACTCCGAAGCATCTTTAGAGATCATTCGTCACTCTACAGCGCATCTCATGGCACAGGCAATTGCAGAGTTGTATCCCAATGCACAGTTTTTTGTAGGACCGGTAGTAGATGAAGGATTTTACTATGACTTCAGAGTAGATGAGCAAATTGGCGAAAATGATCTCAAAACGATTGAAAAAAAGATGAAAGAGCTTATCAAGAAAAAGTACAAAATCGAAAAGTATGAGATGAGTAAAGCAGAAGCTTTAGAGAAATTTGCCAATGACGACCTTAAGCAAAAAGTGATGGAACGCATTGCAGACGACACGCTCTCTATTTATAAACAGGGTGATTTTGAGGACCTCTGTCGCGGTCCTCATGTGCCAGCACTTCGTTTTTTGCACCATTTTAAACTTACACGTGTAGCCGGAGCCTATTTGGGCGGAGACGAGACAGCAGAGATGCTTACGCGTATTTATGGTGTGGCATTTGCCGACAAAGAGTCTCTCAAGGCACATCTTTCGATGCTTGAAGAAGCGAAAAAACGCGATCATAGAAAAATTGGTGCTCAAATGGAGCTCTTTATGTTCAATGAGGAGGCAGGTGCGGGGCTTCCTTTTTGGATGCCCAAAGGGGCAAAACTACGCTATAAACTAGAGTCTATTCTGCATAAGGCACACTTGATGCGCGGCTATGAACCGGTACGCGGTCCCGAAATTTTAAAAGCAGACCTTTGGAGAACTTCGGGGCACTACGCATGTTACGGTGAAAATATGTATCTTACAAGCATTGATGAGCAGGAGTACGGTATCAAGCCTATGAACTGTTTGGGTCATATACAGGTATTTAAGCAGACACAAAAGTCCTACCGTGATTTGCCTATTCGCTACTATGAGTACGGGGTGGTGCACCGTCATGAGAAATCAGGTGTTTTACATGGGCTTTTGCGTGTAAGAGAGTTTACACAAGATGATGCCCATATCTTTTGTACGCAAGAGCAAATTGCCACGGAAGTGCTACAGGTTGTAGAGTTTGTAGATGCCGTGATGAAGCTTTTTGGGTTTGAATATACTATGGAAATTGCTACCAAACCACAAAAGGCTATCGGTGAAGATGAAGTATGGGAACTAGCGACACAGGGACTTAAAGATGCACTTGAGAGTAATCAACTCCCCTATACAATCGATGAGGGAGGCGGAGCCTTTTACGGTCCTAAGATTGATATTAAGATAACCGATGCTATCGGTCGTAAATGGCAGTGCGGCACCATACAGGTTGATTTTCAACTACCACAGCGTTTTGAAGTAGAGTATGTCGCTGAAGACAATATACGTAAACGACCGGTAATGATTCACCGTGCAATATTGGGTTCGTTTGAAAGATTTATAGGCATACTTACGGAACACTATGCGGGAGAGTTTCCTTTTTTCTTGGCACCTACACAGGTCATTTTCGTGCCTATTGGCGAGAGTCATTCCGAGTATGCCCATATGCTTAAGAAGATGCTGCTTAAAGAGGGTATCGATGCAGAGGTGTATGACAAAAACGATTCACTTAACAAGCGTATACGTACAGCAGAAAAACAGCGTGTACCCTATGTAGTGATTATCGGAGAGGAAGAGGTTGCCAACAAAACAGTGGCAATAAGAGACAGACGCAACAAAGAGCAGTATAATCTCACACAGGATGAATTTATGGTAAAATTAATCACACAACTTCAAGAAGGAACGATTTGAGTAGACAAAATGATAGAAACAGGGGCAGAAAAAAGGCTGATAATGTCATTATGAATGATGCTATTAGAGCACATGAATTAAGGGTTTTGAGCGATACAGGGGAACAATTAGGTATTATCCCCAAAGCTGAAGCATTAGGCATTGCAGAAGAGAGAGGACTAGACTTGGTACTCGTTTCCCCGGATGCCAATCCTCCTGTTGCAAAAATAATGGACTACGGAAAACATAAATACGAGTTGGAGAAAAAGAAAAAAGAGGCCCGTAAAAATCAAAAAAAGATTGAAGTCAAAGAGGTTAAGTTCTCTTGTAAGATTGCCGAAAATGACATCAACTATAAAGTCAAACATGCCAGAGAATTTTTAGAAAAAGGAAAACATGTAAAGCTAAGGGTTTTTTTGAAAGGCAGGGAGATGGCAAATCCTGAATGGGGTATTGACGTATTAAACCGTGTGTGGCCCATGCTTGAAGATATAGGAAATCTTGAGAGTAGACCCTCTCAAGAGGGCAGATATATCAATATGTACGTCACACCGCTTAAAAAATAATACTACGCTTTGCAAAAAGGTTTTTTAGGCCTTTTTGTTCTCTTCTCTTCTTACGATATAGAGTCCCGTAAACATACTAAGCAGCATCATAACAAACAATGTTACCCCGCTTTGCACTCCTCCATCAGACGTCTGTGTAGAGGCACATTGTATATCAAGTTTTACTATGGCTTCAGAACGCTCTCCTTGGGCATCTATGATAGCATAGATAAAGCTGTCTTTGACCTTGTTGATATTGGGCTCAGGCGCATAGAGTATCATATCTATCCCATCGCTGCCTTTGGCAATCTCCACGGTTCCGTTTTTAGGTGAGTGTACTATCTCTATATGTACGGTACCGCTATAGGTGTCATTGTCCAATACATTAAGCGGTGTCGGTCCGTAATGGGTAATGACAATAGTACCGTCGTCTGCTGCACTGAGTATTACAGGCTCAACAGCATCATATTTTACAGTAACCGTAGCAGGGCTACTTTGAAGTCCGGTAGCAAGCTCTGTAAGTATGTAGCTAATTGGTTTTGGATTGCCGGTAAACCCTTCTATCGGAGTAAAGGTTAATATACCCGTAGAAGGATCATATCTCCATGTACCTTCCCCTGCAACGGTTACTGAGCCGTCTTCGTTAACAACACCGCCGGTAGGAGCAATGAGTGTTATATTCACGTCATCAGCTACGGCTATCGATCCATCATTAAGGGTATCGTTGGCCAAGATATCAATACCGATTGTGTCACCTATATCGTTTCCTGATAGTGAGTTGTCGTCAGCACTGTTTGGACGAGAGTCGTCTGCATCTAGATAATCAGGTATGCCGTCACCGTCTGTGTCTATAGTATTCCCCCCTTCAACGGCATCCGTAAGTCCGTCACCGTCACTATCGTCATCTAAGAAATTATAGGTACCGTCATTATCTTGATCAAGTGTGATACCGTATCCTAAAGCCACGGCATTGTCTCCTTCATCGGCATCTGATATGCCGTCACCATCGGTGTCAGACGTACCGCGTACCGATATAGGCCCACATAGCGCAGTAAACGTTAGATTGGGTATTGGAGCAGTTTGAGTCGGCTTGAGAGCTACCGTACCATTATTGATCCATGTACCAAGTTCTATGATTTGCCCACTGCCAAAATCCCATGTACCGTTAATCTCAAGTTTTTTAACCTCACGGAGTACGCCACCGTTAGCGGTACTTAACAAGCCGTCAGAAAGAATAGTATAATCTTGACAATTAATATCTTTAATGACACCGGAGTTGAGTCTTTCTATGTTTCCATTGCCTATGACGACATCGGCATAGAGAGGATAGATAAAGGGTATAATGATACTGAATAATATGCTTTTAACCTGCTCTCTCATAGTACATCTCCTAAAAGTGTCGTTATATCTTTGTATTGTATCATGCAAATGTCAAAAATCATTCTTTACCTTAGCCATGCCGGGTTATTTGTAAGTGGGGAACCAAAAGTCTCAGTGCCATTACCGTTGTCTTGAGATGAAACATTGACAATAGGGACGCGTATATCATTTATCTCAAATATAGTGTTTAATGCGTATGTTCTATTGGTAGCACACCCATCCTGCGTCACAGTGATATTTGTGCCAGGATAGTTTTGCTGTCCATAAACTGTTTCATCCCCTGTATGAAAACGAAAACCTAGAGAATAATTATAGCTACTTCCACTATTATAGTAATAATGCAACACACCATCACATTGTCCCACATAGGTCTGTTTGCCTTCTGTCGATACGGCACGTATATCATTAATTTGTGTATCTGTGAGCTTTAAAGTAAAGTTCGTTGGTAGCCATCTTCTCGCATCACCTGTATTCCAATAATTTTTATCGACTAAATCCTCTGCATACTCTATTTTAGTCCATCCCCCATTTTTCATATCACAATAGACTTCAAACGCATTATCCGTACTTCCCCCATCCGGGTTAATCCAATAGATGCCGTCTCTTGTTTGACACCCGCTTTGCAGTATCTGTTTGCAGCCAAGACCAGCTGTTGACTTCGTCTCTCCTAGATTGTTGTCTTTTATAATATAGGGGTTAGCTGCGGTACCTGTGCCTGTTACCTCTATACAGTTGTCGGCAACTATTTTTGTTTCACTGCCGTCACTAGAGATGTTATTCCATGTCGTGCCGTTATATTCATAGACTTCATTGTCGTCACCGTTAAATACGAGTGAACCGGTATTGGGTGAAGCTATGGCATTCATCTCTGCGGTAGTCACGTGATGAAGAGTAATAAGCTCACCGTTTTGCGGCACAACACCAAATGTTGAGGAGGTAATTAAAAGATAAATAAAATAGATATTTCTCATTATTGTCCTCCTATCACATAGGGTGTAGCAGTACTGCCATTACCGGAGATATTAATGTTGTCTCCTGCTTGAATAACAGTTTCTGAACCGGTTGCACGCAATCTTTTCCACACGGAACCTGTATAAAAATATAAGGTACCTTCTGTTGTATTAAACACAATACTTCCTGCCTGCGGTGTAGTAATGCTATTCATTTCAGTGGTTGTTACTTTGTGAATTTGAAGTAATTCATCGGCTGTAACGGCATAGACAAATGAAAATTGTAGAGATAACGGCAATAGTAAAAAGGTTGATTTCTTTATAAAGTTTTTCATTATAGCCCCCAAAATGTCATAGCATTGTCTTCTATTTCTTGATATTCAGAGCTAGGAATATCGATTTTATACATAATAAACTCGGTAAAAGATGTACTAGAGTGATTGCCGGTTTCATTCCCGGTAGCCCATCCTATGGCAAAGTCCTCTGTTCTAGTACAAGCACTAGCTGTATGTGTGCCATTTAATTTGTCGATACCGTTTACTCTCATAATGATAGTTGATGTTTTTTTTATAAAACTATAATATCGCCACTTATTTTCATTGGTTATATTATAAAAACTTCTGTTTGGTACACAACAATGTCCCGGGTCAAAATATGCCCTACTATTCCCCCAGTTTAGATGAGCACTCCATCGGTTGCTTGGAGAAGCCGTATTGTCCAATACCCCAAACGTATGCTGATTTTTTTTCGTTGCGCGCATCAAAGCTAGGACGCTGCCTTCTTTTCCTGCATTCGTCACATCTTGTATACCGTTAGGTGTATCTACTGTCAAGTGGTCGTTAGACCCGTCTCCTTGAAAGTAGGGTATCGTTGCATCGGGGTAGAAACGAGGTTGTCTAGTGGGATTTGTCTGCACGGCATTTCTGCCTAATCCACTTTGGTCATACCATGTATGTACATACACATTGCTCCCGTTTCTCCATGTGTTTATAGCTGTAACATCTACTATATCATTGTCTCCCCGGCTAAAATCTTGTTGGGCATTGTCGCTTGCACGTCTGAGTCTAATAAGTGGACCGTTATACTCACTTACCAATACACGCATACTAAAAGCAAAGCTGATATTTGTACGTTTTTCATCAAGTATATGCGAGGGTTGATACGTAGGAAAGTGATTATAGTTTGAAACTATACCATGCATCACAAGAGGCGATAGAAGAATAATAAATATACGCATAAAAGAGTTTGTAATTGTCATTTTATTTTTTTAAATCTCCCGTTAAATGGTAAGTGTCGGTTGAGGTACTTACTATGCCTATACCTGCATCTTTACCTGCAGTTTTAAATCTATTTAATCTATTTAGAACTGTCGTACCACTACCGACTATAGTTACTTTACCTGTGCCTGTTTGATAGACTGATACATTGTAACCTACAGGAAAACCAGAAGGGATAGTAAGTGTTATATCCGTAGTGCTGTTAAATGTGATGATCTTGCCGTTGTCACTTGCTTGTAATGTGTAGCTTGCCGTTTTTGTTAATACTTGAGGGGTAATGAGTAGTTCTCTCCATGCACTATTTGCAAAGACATAAAGTCTTTTTGTTGTTGTGTCAAAAACCAACATCCCGTCTGCAGGTGCATTCAAAGCATTTTTTTGCGTTGAGCTGAGTTGATGAATTTGCACTAGTTCATTAGTAGTTATTGCAAAAGATATAGCATTTAAAGTAAGTAATAGCACTATCAATTTTTTCATCACTGTATCCTAGTAATCTATCACTGTAAACATAAACTCACTGTCTCTTTGGGCTCTGTTATTATTACCGTTATCATTGTCACCTGTTTGTACTATAAAGGTACCTGTAGTTTGGTTACTATAAGCAATATCGTAATCATCATTGCCTGCACCGTTTGAATCAAGGATAGTAAGCTGAATAGTATAATTTGCAGTTGGTCTTGCTGTGTCTAGTGTCACAGTATAATTCCCCGCACTGTTTCTGACTACAGTAGCACCATAACCACGCTGTAATGCTCCTGCTTCACTTACTTTACCAAAAGCCACTATCGGGCTTGATCGTAGTGTAGTTTGCGTGCCGCTTTCATCCGTATATTGATAGTCTAGCTGATTTGGGGAGGCTTGTTGCGCGAGTGATGTAACAGTTTCATTAATAGTGACGGTTGTGCCACTTTCATTGGTATAGTCGGCTATCTTGTTGCCGGCAATCGTGTTAGAGATAGTAGTAATCGTCTGTGCCGGTATATTCACGCTTAAATCATAATTATTGCCGTTTTGGGTAAGCGATACGGTATTATCATTGGATGTAAGCGTTTGTATTTCATTTGTGCTGTCTTTGTCCAAGTCAAGTGCTGCACTGGCAACAATGGCCGCAGATACTTCGGTATCCGTTGCAAAGGTACCGTCTAAATCTACACTTTTAGTTCCGCCTGCATCGGTAACTTCAAGTGCAGTACCGTTGAGTGCCACATTGGTATTAAGCTCGTTA
>JALSJI010000073.1 GCA_026989435.1 Sulfurovum sp. | reverse complement strand
TTGTTTTAGAGCGTTACTTTTTATCTGCAGTTAATGCACATGATGCAGGACTTGACCCTACAAACAAAAAAATGATTGCTGCTATGAAAGAAGCCGTATTTGGTGCAGGAGGTGAGGTCAAACGTGAGGCACCCTGGTCACTCTATATTGTCAATTATATGTATATGATTTATGTAGGCTCAGGTATCATCTTTATCATCGCTGTTGCAGAACTCCTTGGCAATACACTTCTCAAAAAAGCTTCAGCAGGGTTTTTAACACTTGGCGTTGCTATGATAGTTGCTGGTCTTTTTATCATACTCATGGATTTGAACTTTACCCATCTTCATCATATGCTTCTTAATCCAAGATTTACTTCAGGTATGTGGCTAATGTTGCCTTTATACACCATCTATATACCACTCGTAATTTTTAAAATATATCTTATACTTAGTAACAATGTAAGGTGGTCCAAACAGTTCTCCATAGCCATCTTAATTTTAAGTCTTGTGGTTGAGCTAGTAGAGTTTTATATACAAGCAAAACTTTTCAATATGAATGAAGCAAGAAACTTTTGGACAAGCTACCCTTTTTTGATGCTTTATTTTATGGTCTCCTCTTTTGCTGCATCTGCTGGAGTGATGATACTCTACACCTATTTCACCTACAGAAACACCGATAGAAGCAAATGTCAAGATATGATGTCACTCATCCAAAAATTTGCTCTTTATACCGTGATAATTTTAGGTGCATTTGAGGCAACTGCCTATCTTTTTATAGACAAAAAAACAGCAGAAATTATCCTCTTTGGTGAGTTTAAACTCTTTTTCTATGCCTATCTTATTATGGCAGTAGGTATCCCGTTTGTTCTACTTTACAATGAGTTTTTAAATTCAAGTTATCGTATACTTGCTTCCGTATTTATCATCATAGGTACCTACTTGGGTAAGATAATTTTTGTCTATGGAGGCAATGCCTACCCTATGAGTGATAGATTTGGTGTAGGGTTTGAAAAGTATGGTGAATATGAACCTCTAAGAGAAGTGATATTTTTCATGCCTCCTTTAGGTGAGATTCTTGTGGTTATTGGGTCTATTGGTATTGTATTACTTGTGTTTAAAGTGGCTGATGCCTATTTATCTGTTTCAAAGATGCGAGAACATTAATTAACGCAGTAACTACTGCGTCGTACATACAGAACAAACATCAAATGTACGAAAAATAAACGTTGCTTCTTCTATGGTTTTCGCCCCAACCATTGCTTTTATGGCAATACCCCGTTGCCCTTGAGTGTCATGACTTAAGTTCCACTGCGTTGGGGTAATGATTTCATAATTAACTATACGACCCTCTTTTACTGTCGTTGTATGGATAAGTGATCCACGTGCAGCCTCAATAACACCGGTACCCTCAAAGTCATTTAATTTCGTGTTCAAATCTAAGGTACAAGAAGGTTCATCTAGCTCTAAATTATTTAAAAGTTTTTTACTATAGTTTAATAGCTGTGCAACTTCATGTATACGTGCAAACACCCGAGTAAATAATGAGTCCTTATATTGTTTATGTAAATTCTTAACTATTGGTGTTTTGGCTACCATACCACGAGCTAAAGGTCCAACTTCATAGAGTCTATCTTTATACATGACAGCTTTTGATACAGTACCAACTTGCTTTGACTCTTTAACATATTTAGTATCGACACTAGAAACATTCGTAACTATAGACTTGCCTGACTTAGAAAGTATACAATCCCCAAAAACAATAAACCTGTCATGGGTACGTCCCTTCTGTGCCATGTCGTGCGTACTCATTAGATGCAAGAGTCGTCCGAAATCACCTTCTATTTGATGTAAGTTTGAAACAGAATCAATACTCAAATAGGCCTCCAAACTTAGTCCTGTCACTACTTGTTCAAAAAACTTTATAGACTCATCTACAAGACTTTGTGCCTGTATCACATCCAAATGTGTAGGGTCACAGGTCACACCACCTGGTACTGCATAACTAGAGTGTGGCCACTGACCTGCGAAGATTGCCAAGGCTTTGGTAATCACCGACGAGAGATAGGTCGCTTTTATGGCATAGTTCTCTTCACTTTTTTGCTCGACATAGGCTTCTAGTCGAGGGAGTATGGTCATGTAGAGCCATTTAATGTGGTTTTGTATCAACTCACAAGAGAGTGTGAACTCACGTATATCATTGGCTTTGTTGCTTAACACTATAGGTAGACCTGCTTTGGTATACCCGTCTTCTATGGCACGTACAGCAGAGAGTAAATGAGCATGGTTACAGATGCCGCAAACACGTGGAGTGATGACAAGTGCATCTCTTGCGTCTTTTCCTTGTAGTATCTCCTCTATGCCTCTGTAGAACTCAAAGTTTATCTTGACATCTTCTATTTTTCCCTCATTAAAAGTAAAGTCAAGTTCAGCCTCGCCTTCTATCTTTTCAATGAGTTGTTTTATATGAACTGATTTCATCTATCATACTCCAAAAGACGCTCTGTAAAGCGCTTAATCTTAAAACTTTTCATTACGCCAGTCAGTGTCAGATAGGCACGTCTAGGTACACCTAAGGGCATCTTTGCAGGTATGCCCATGTTGGTTTTGGTTGTATAAAGAGAACTTTGAGGAAACTGTGGTTCAGTACATCCAAAACAAGGTGTGCCTGAGCGTGTTTTAGAACTTACATCATTCCATAGTATTTTGTTACAAGATCCTCTCGTATAAGGTCCTTGACATCCTTGCTCATAAAAGAGACATCCCTCTTTTAGACCAAAATTTTTAGTGTTTATCTTCCATTCAAAGTATTCGTTACGTGTACATCCTGTATGTACCGTGTAGCCATAGAGTTCTACAGGTCTATGTAAGTTATCTATGGTAACTTCTTTGCCATTGGCAAGCATAAGCAAAACATACCCCATCCACTTAGGATGCATAGGACAGCCAGGCAAAGAGATGAGCTTAGAGGCATAAGTCTCGTATCGTGACGTTTTTTCTTCCAAGTCAAAACAAAACCCAGAGATATTGTCTGGGTCTTTTTGTTTAAATATACCACCAAATGTCGCACACGTTCCTGCAGAGATGATATATTTAGCTTTATGTGCATAGGTTTGTATAAGTTTAGATACTTCCACACCACCTTTTAAAAAGCCCTCTTTGATAAAAGAACCTTCTAAAATGAGTATATCACACGGTACCGATCCTTGAATAACATCTTCCATACTATAACTACCATCAAGTGCAGGATGATGCACTATCTCAAAATGAGACACAATAGAAAAAAGATCCGGGTGGTTTAAAAAAGAGTGTGTATTACCATTACATGTAATGGCTTGCAGCCAAAGCAGTTTGGGTTTCATCTATTATCCCCTTCCTAACAAAAAGAGAAATCTACTAGACATATTAAGCCTTTAACGCGTTGTATATGTTGCACGAAATATTATCTATATAAAATTCGATTTCCCGAGGAAGTACATCCTCACCTTTTAAAAATACCATACCTCCCAAGTAACCCATAAACAGACCAAAAGCAGAGAAGAAGTCTTGGTTACGAAGTTCTCCAGAGCTAACTGCATCATCAAAGAAAACCATAATCTCTGTAATAAAGCCAGAGACACAAACCATCCCCTTACAGCCATCGTTAAACACTTCACGGTTAGAGAGATAGACACGTAAAAAATACACTATCATCTCAGGCTTCTCTTTTGCCATAGTAAAGTAGATAGTTACGATTTGATGTATTTTATCTTCTGCTGAGGCTTCAGACATATTGACCACACGTATCTTCTCGCCCAATGCTTCTGAAGTATATTTGATAATCTCTTGTGCCAATAAATCTTTAGATGAAAAATAGTTATATAAATTCCCTACTGACATCTGTAGTTTACTAGCAATGTCAGGTATGGTTGTCCTATGAAAACCATTGGTCGAAAAAAGTTGCAAAGCAGTCTGAATGATGGATTCTCTTTTGAGTGCTTTTTTATCTGCTATTTTCATTTTGTTCCTTATGTTGTTAGGTGTATTCATACTTAATTAGGTTTTGGGTTTAACACCAATTTAACAAAAGTATACTATAGTTTTACAAAAATGGGACATTGTATATGGGCAATATTGATTTAATCATTATTTTAACAACAGCATTTTTAGGCTCCGTAGGTCACTGTATTGGCATGTGCGGAGGGATTGTTGTGGCATATACCTCTAGTAAAATAGATCCTAAAAGTGCCTATATGCACCAAACTGCTTCACATTTGGCCTATAATTTTGGACGGGTGACTACCTATGCCATACTCGGTGCCGTCTTTGGTATGATAGGTAGTGTGCTTGCATTTACGCCTACCGCGAAAGGGATACTCTTTGTTGTTACAGGCATACTTATGGTGCTTACGGGATTTAGTCTTATCGGTAATATTAGGTTTTTAAATTCGGTAGAGTGGTCTATTGCGCAGTACCCTTGGTATCAGAAGAGTTTTCAAAAACTTATTGGCTCAAAATCATATGTAAGTTTTTATTTGCTCGGAATGCTTAATGGCATTATTCCTTGCGGTCTTGTCTACTCCTTTGCTATTTTTGCAGCCAGTACGGCTACACCTTGGGGTGGTGCTTTGGTGATGGCTATTTTTGGTTTGGCTACCATACCCGCACTCTTTTTTTTGGGGGTTGTAACCAAATTTTTACAAAGAGGAAACCTTAGAGGCTTGATGATGAAGTTTGCGGCACTGCTTATAATTGTTTATGGTCTCTTTACTCTTGTAAAAGGGTACAGGTTTATTGCTTATCCTGAAGAGATGAAAGCTATGATAGAGAAGATGCATACGGAGGGTATTGATGAAAATGCGCCTTTTACGGGCAAGTTTAACGGTATGAAGTGTGCTCCCGGAAAATGCGGTTAATAGTTTATATACCATTTTTCGATATGATAGAGGTATATCAATTCAAAAGGAGCTTAGATGTCAAAAAAAGTGGTTAAAGTAATAGAAGTGTTGGCACAATCGGAAAAATCATGGGAAGATGCGGCAGCAAGTGCAGTTAAGGCAGCAAGTAAGAGTATAGACTGTATCAAAAGTATTAATATTACCAATATGTCCGCAAAAGTGAAAAATGATAAAATCATTCAGTATCGTATTAATGCCAATATCTCCTTTTTAATTAAATAATGCTAGATTACGTAGGCTCTTGCCTATGGGTATATCTGCTATACTTATGGGGATGAATCATATCAAACATATACGTATACCCCGCTCTCTTTTGAGTTTAAACAAACCATAGAATACTTTTTTATAGAAGAAGTGTCGCTCTACTCTCCCACAAATTCCGGAAACTACCTCTACCTTAAAGTTAAAAAAAGAGACATGAGTACATGAAAACTCATCACCGTTCTAGCTAAAGCCTCTGGATTATAAGAATGTGACATAGGCTTAAAGATAAAAATTCGACCGTTATACAGTATATTTTTATCCCCAAGCAGTATGAAAAAGAGCTCAACAAGAACCTCACCACTGAAAAAGTAGAGATACTTGAACGCACCTACAACAAAGCACCCATAAAAGTAGGTCATCTAAAAGGCAATAGGTTTTCTATTATATTACATAATATCAATGAAAGTGATGCCAAGTTTTTTAACACCACGGCTAAAATGATGCAAAACAAAGGCATACCCAACTACTACGGCTATCAACGCTTCGATGAAGAGAGCATCTCATACTTACAAGCTAAAGAGGCATAGGGGTTAGGTATTAAATCCTAAGTTAACTCGTCAAAAAAGGGTTAAGCGTTGAAAATACCCCTATAAAATACTGAACTATAAAGAAAAGTTGGCAGTGTAAAACAAACCAAACGTAGTGTATTACATGCGACCCCTCTTAGACTTCTTCCCCTTCTTCTTATCCTTAGGCTTTGCGGCATCATACACTTTAAAACCGTCACGCTTGGTAGTCTTACGCTTTTTTGTACTGGAAAATGTCGTAGATTTCTTTTTCTTTTTACCAAAGGCACCGTCTGTTTTTTTTACATCTTTAGGGGGTTTTCGTGCACCTTTTTGTAGCACTTCTATTTTAGGGGCATACCCTTCTATCTCCTCTTGGGGTATGGTTTTTCCCATAAGCTTCTCTACATCACGTAGTGCTACCATTTCAAGTGGCGATAGCAGCGTAATAGCCAAACCCTTTTCCCCTGCTCTACCCGTGCGTCCTATGCGGTGTATGTAGTCGCTTGTAATATGTGGGATGTCGTAGTTTATGACTACGTGTAGGTTTGGTATATCTAAACCGCGTGCAGCGATGTCTGTGGCCACGAGTACACGTATTTTCCCTTCTTTAAACCCTGCTAAGGCACGGTTTCTCTCCCCTGAACTTCTACTTCCGTGAATGACAGAGGTTAGAAGTCCTGAAAGATTAAGTTCTTTTGCTACTTCGTCTGCCAGCTCTTTTTTACGTACAAAGACCAGTACTTGCGGGTAGTTACGTGAACCTATGAGGTAGGAGAGAAGTTCTGTTTTCTTCTCTTTTTCTACAAGATATACTATCTGTTCTATCATACTTGCAGAAGTGCCCATGGAGTCTACTTCTATCAGTTTGGGCTTTGTGAGTATCTGTTTGGCCAAACGCTTAACTGACCCGGAGAGTGTAGCAGAGATGAGCACATTTTGGCGTCTGCTTGGTAAGTGTGCAAGTATCTTACTTATCTCATGCACAAAACCCATATCTAAGATAGTATCTGCTTCATCAAGTACCAAATAGTCTACAGATGCTACGTTCACGTTTTTTTGGTGGATATGTTCTAAGAGTCGTCCGGGTGTTGCCACTATAATATCAACACCCTCTTTGAGTCTATTGGCTTGAGATTTGAGATTTGCACCACCGTAGAGCACGATACATTGAAGCGGCACATACTTTCCATACGCTTCAAAAGAGTGATGTACTTGACGTGCAAGTTCACGTGTAGGTACAACTATGAGAGCCTTGGGATAATGTCTGTTTTTTACTAAATTTTGTGTGACTGTTTGTAGTATAGGCAGGGCATAGCCTGCCGTTTTTCCTGTCCCCGTCCGTGCTCCGGCTATGATGTCTCCTTCGGTAAACATCTTAGGTATGAGTACTTTTTGTATGGGTGTTGCACGATGATACCCCTTCTCTTTTAAGGCTCTTAAAAGTGGCTCTATTAATCCAAGTACAGCAAAGGACATCGCTTAATCGGACTTTTGCAATCGCTCTTCTAGCCTGCGTTGCATACGCATTTTATGTTTGGCTACCTCTCTCATATTCGCATGCGAATCACTCTCATCAACTATCTCCACACCAAGTATCGTCTCTACACAATCCTCAAGTGTAACAATTCCCTCTGTTTGGTCGTATCTGTCAAGCACTAGAAACATATGCTCCTTTTTCTTGATGAATAGATCAAGTGCCATAGATACGGGTATATTTTCGTTTATTTTATAGATGTCTTTTTGAATTTTGTTTAGTGCCACACTGTCATCTTCGAGTGCTTGTTTAAAGATTTTTTTGGTCATCACCATGCCTGTGATATTTTCTATATGTCCATCAAAGACCGGTACACGCGAAAATTTAAAAATCGAAGGTTCTGTTTTTACGATATCCTTTATTGTGCGATTTCCGTCAAGCGCAAAAACAACCGAACGGGGCGTGAGAATCTCCTCTATTTTAATACTGTCTAGTTTGAGGATATTTTCTATAACATCGGACTCTTTTTCATCTAAAACTCCTTCATCTTCACTTATCAGTGTAGATTGTATAAGTTCATCTTTTGTAAGACTCATACCTTCATCATCCTTGCTGATACGGTTGGTTACAAAGAGAGTTAAAAGAATAATGGGATAGGTTATCCAAATTAAAAATTGTATGATATAGGTGGCTGCAGGTGCAAGCGTTTTCCAGTAGCTTGCACCTATGGTTTTAGGTATGATTTCTGCAAAAAACAAAATAGCAAAGGTTAAAATGACAGAGACATAAAAGACTGCACTGCTTCCGTAAATGCTTTCGGCTTGTGCCCCTACAGCTGCGGCCCCAAGGGTATTGGCAATGGTATTTACGATAAGAATAGAGGCTATGGATATATTGATATTTTTTTTATGGGATTTTAGCATAGCACCTACTTTGGGGCGATCTTTTTCAAGGACCGAGATATAGGGAAGATTTACTGAAAGCAAAACCGACTCTAAGACAGAGCAAATAAACGAGATAATAACTGCTGCAAAAAAATATAAAAGTAGTAAGTCCATATTCCTAAAAAATCCTTTGTGAATCTTCTTAGAGATTCTATAATAAAATCATGGTCGCAAGACCTAAAAAACTAAAAAATCCAATGATATCGGTTATAGTCGTTAATATTACCGTACTTCCTATAGCAGGATCTATACCTAGTTTTTTGAGCATGAGCGGTACCATGGATCCAAAAAAACCTGCAAAAAAGAGATTGGTTACCATAGAGAGTGCTATGACAATACCAAGCATGATTCCTTTGTCAAACCAAACGGTAGCTACAATACCCATGATTATAGCAAAAAAGAGACCGTTTGCAAGTGAAAGTAAAACCTCTTTTTTGATTGTTCTAAAAGCATCGTGTTTGGCGATATCTCCTAGGGCGAGTTGACGTACGACAACCGTAAGACTTTGTGTACCTGCATTGCCACCCATGGATGCTACAATAGGCATTAAAATAGCAAGGGCTACAATACTCTGCAGTGTCTCCTCAAAGAGTCCTATGACCAAAGAAGCAGCTATCGCAGTGAGCAGATTGATAAAAAGCCATATAGCCCTTGACTTTCCGGCTTTTATAATATTGTCATCCTCTTCTGCATCATCATTAACCCCGGCAAGATGATACATCTGGTCGGTTGCCTGTTCATTGATAATATCATAAATATCATCGGAGGTAATACGACCTAAGAGTACCCCGTCATCATCGATTACGGGCATGGAGGTGAGATCATACTCTTGGAATTTTTGTACCACTTCAGAGATTTTATCATGGTGATTTGCTGTAACGGGTTTAAATTTTTCAGGATTCTCTTCTATATTTTTTTTGAGTGATTTTCTAAAGTTAAAGACCAAAAGGTTGTCAAGCCCTATCCCGTAACGTAATCTGTTTTTACTATCGGTAACAAAGAGATAGTGTATATTTTCAAGTTCGTTTTTACGTCTAAGTGCTGAGAAATCTTTAATGACCTGGTAGACATTTTTTTCCAAATCAGCCGTATAGAGCTCTACTTGCATGTAGGCACCGGCCTCATCCTCCTCATACTGTTTAAGTTGAAGAATATCAGCTTGGTCTTCTATATCAAGTTCTTGAAATACCTCCTTGGCCATTTGGCTATCAAGCTCTTCTAGCTCTTGCATAAAGTCTGTTTGATCATCTGATTCCAAATCAGAGACAGACTCGGCAATCTCCTGAGGCGTAAAGGACTCTAGTACATCTCCAAAATATCTGTCGGGCAACTCAAGTGCTATATCAGCTATTAGCTCTTTGGGGATATGTTGTACAGCTTCTGAAAAAGTGCTCTCATCCAGGTCTTTAAGCAGTTTGGCAAGTTCGGAGGGGTGCAACTCATCGGAGGAATGTGTTTGTAGATAGTGTGTTAGTTCATCCATAAAAATTCCTTGTAAAATTGATGGTTGGTATTATATATAGTCGATGAGTTCTTAAACGGTATTAAAATTAGTGTTACAAAGGTGTCAGGTTCCCGTGTAGCTACAAGAATCCGAATGATCAAGTTATCTCAAGAGGTAACATCACATTTTTTTGAAATGATGCAGATAGGACAAAATTTAGTTAGTCCTGAAATAAGAGGTATTATTCCTAGATAGAACCAGTTGTTTCCCGAGTAAATAGCATAGGCAATGAGTACAAGCCCCAATACAATTCTAAAGGGAATACAAAAAGATCTTATTTTATTATAATCCATGCTATATCCTTTGTGTATGATTTTTTTTACTATACAGTAATTTTATTAAAAAAGCGTGTACCACCTCTAGAAGATAGCATAGAAGTGATAATAAATCGCTAAATTTGTGGTCCTGCAGAAGCAAAATCAAATTCTCCTCCATTTTGATCATAGCGGTGAAAATTTTCTTGAAACATTTTTGCAAGCTTGATTAAGTGGGTATCATACTTTTCTTTGTCTTCCCATGTCTCTCTTGGATTAAGTACGGTATTGTCTTTTACCCCCTCAAGTGTTTTGGGAATTTTCAAATTAAATATAGGGAGTGTTTGGAACTCGGCGTCATTGATAGAGCCGTTTAGGATACCGTTAATACATGCACGCGTGTCCTTGATACTCATACGTTTACCTACACCATAAGGACCGCCAGTCCACCCGGTATTGACTAGATAGACATTTACATTATGCTTGTCTATTTTTTCACCAAGAAGCTTGGCATAGACAGTCGGGTGTAAAGGCAAGAATGCTTCACCGAAACATGCAGAGAAAGTGGCTACAGGTTCGGTAATACCACGTTCGGTACCGGCTACTTTTGCAGTATATCCTGAGAGGAAATAGTACATCGCTTGCTCTTTTGTAAGCTTAGAGACAGGAGGAAGAACCCCAAATGCGTCGGCTGAGAGGAAGATAATGTTGTTTGGGTGTCCTGCTTGCAAATCTTTTTTATGGTTTTTAATATGTTCTATAGGGTATGATACACGGGTGTTTTCTGTTTTAGAACCGTCGGAGTAGTCAACTCTTCCTGTCTCATCATAGACAACATTTTCTAAAAGAGCATCTTTTACAATGGCACCATAAATTTCGGGTTCCGATTTTTCATCAAGGTTAATAACTTTGGCATAACACCCACCCTCGAAATTAAATACCCCATGCTCATCCCATCCATGTTCGTCATCACCTATCAACGCACGTTTAGGATCAGTAGAGAGCGTAGTTTTTCCTGTGCCTGAAAGCCCGAAAAAGAGGCATACATCATTATTTTCTCCCACGTTTGCCGAGCAGTGCATAGAGAGTTTCCCCTCAAGAGGCAGCCAGTAGTTCATCATGGAGAAGATCCCTTTTTTCATCTCTCCCCCATACCATGTTCCACCGATAATAGCAATATTCTCTTCTATGTTAAATACGATAAAGACATCGGAATTCAAACCATGTTCTTTGTACTTCTCATCAACGACTTTACAGGCATTATAGACGGTAAATTGCGGAGAGAATGTTTGAAGCTGTTCTTCTGTGGGACGGATAAACATATTTTTTACAAAATGCGCCTGCCAGGCTACTTCTGTTACAAAACGGACAGAGCGTTTGGAGGCATCACTGGCTCCGGCATATACGTCCGTAATATAGATATCTTTGCCTGAAAGTTGCGTGAGTGCAAGTTCTAGAAGTTCATCATATATCTTTTTATCGATTTTAGCATTGACGTCACCCCAGGCTATATATTTGTTTGACGGTTCTTGGTCAACGAAATATTTGTCTTTGGGACTACGACCAGTAAAAATACCTGTATCGCACATAGCTGTGCCAGATGTAGAAATTTTACACTCCCCATTTTTTGTTTCGTGCTCTTGCAACTCATCATAACTTAGGTTATAGTAGATATTTTTTATATCTTTTAATCTCAGCTCCTCAAGTCCGTTGGGCATTTTCATACTCATGGTATCCTCTTTGTACGTAGTTAATTTCATGCTTAAAGCATAATTAAAAAACCATTTTGGTTTCTTGAATTATACTCTATTTAATGTCAAAATATGTCAAAGGATAGAGTAATATTACTTACTTTATCCTTATTTAAATATGGACAACAATACACCTGCTGCCACGGCCGATCCTATAACTCCTGCTACGTTTGGGCCCATGGCATGCATGAGTAGTATGTTACCCGGTTTTGCCTCTGAACCGACTTTTGAGACTACCCTTGCTGACATGGGCACAGCGGATACCCCTGCAGCACCAATGAGCGGATTGATAGGATCTTTTGTGAATTTGTTCATCAATTTTGCCATCAGTACACCCATGGCAGTACCTGCTGCAAAGGCTAGAAGACCGATAATCATAATACCTAGGGTCTCAATAACAAGAAATTTATCGGCCGAGAGCATAGAACCAACGCCCAGTCCTAAAAATATAGTGACGATATTAATCAGTGAATTTTGCATTTCATTAGATAGTCTGTCAACGACTCCCGTCTCTTTTGCAAAATTACCAAAGGTAAATGCACCAATCAGCGGCGCTGATTCAGGTAAAATAAGAATGGTTAGCATTAAAACAATCAACGGAAAGAAGAGTTTTTCGAGTCTGTGTACTTTTCTACCGGTTTTCATGACAATTTTACGCTCTTCTTCCGTGGTTAAAAGTTTCATGATCGGAGGCTGTATGACCGGTACCAGTGCCATATAGGAGTATGCAGCAACGGCAATTGCCCCTAGCATATCAGGCGATAGTCTACTTGCAATAAAGATTGAAGTTGGTCCGTCTGCTCCCCCGATAATACTGATAGCCGAGGCATCTTGCAATGAAAATCCAATGGTTACGGCACCTACGAGCGATCCAAAGATTCCAAATTGTGCTGCCCCGCCAAGAAGAGCTGTTTTTGGATTGGCGAGTAGTGGTCCAAAATCAGTCATTGCTCCTACCCCCATGAATATCAGGAGAGGGAAAAACTCATTGGCAATACCCATATTGTAGATGATACCAAGCATGCCGTGTTCACCACCCATATTTGCCAGCGGAATATTTGCTAGCAGACCTCCAAATGCAATGGGAATGAGCAGCAGCGGCTCAAAGTTTTTGGCAATGGCTAGATAAAAGAGTAGGAAAACAACCATGATCATAATGATACGTCCCAAAGAGGATTCAAACCAGTTCATGACATGTTCGTCTGCCGAACCTTTTGGACTTGAGGTTGTCTCATTGTCCTCTAGATCCAAGATTGCATTGATACCGGTAGTCTGCCAAAAGCTTGTTATCAGTTCAGTAATCGTTTTTGAGTGGTATGTTTCTGTCTTTTCTGTTTTTTCAGACAGAGGTGTCTCTTCTGATGCATGCGCTACGGATGTTAAAATACCTAGTGCAAGCATTAATGCGAATAATAGATGTTTGAGCATAGAAATTACTCCATGGTAGCTAAAAGTTGTGCATCTGCAACAGAATCATTGACATTGACATTAATAGATACTATTTTACCTGCTTGCGGTGCTGCAACGTCAATCTCCATTTTCATCGCTTCAAGTATCATGATCACCTCTCCTTCTGCTACACTGTCACCAGGATTTTTTAGTATTTTCCATACATTTCCCGGTGTTTGCGAATGTATTTCGATAGAGCCTGAACCGCTAGAAGACGGCGTAGTTTCCGTTGTTGATGCAGCAGTCTGTTGGGATGTTGTTGATGGGGTGATCTGGATATCTCCATCTTCTTCTGCTACTTGTACGCTATACTGCTTGCCGTCTACTACTACTGTATAATTTCCTGCCATATTCTCTTCTCCCTTTTGTTGTGTATTCTCTTTACCTTTTCTCACCATGAGAGGACTTTCACCTTTTAAAAACGCAATTCCTTTTTGATCGCAGGCACCGGCGATAAAGATATTTTCATCTGTGGTTTCTAATCCTTCATCCTCTAATACCTTCTTCCAGTGTGCTATCGATTTTGTTTCATCTTTGTCTGCAATATCTAGAGGATTCTCCGTTGTAGGATCAAGTTTTAGTTTTTGTGCAGCAAGTTCAATAATCTCTCTATCTGCCTCTACCGGTGTTTTACCGAAGTAGCCAAGTACCATACGTCCATAGCCAGGAGCGATTTGTTTCCATGGACCAAACATCACATTGGCATAGGCCTGCTGCCAGTAGAATTGGCTTACCGGCGTGACCGAGGTACCGTATCCTCCACGCTCAACGACCTCTTTCATCGCAGCGATTACGTCATCAAATCTATGCAAATCGCCTGAGTCTCTCATCATCTGCGTATTGGCAGTCAACGCCCCGCCCGGCATAGGGGAAAAGGGAATAAGCGGAGATACTTGCGTGGCTTCCGGAGGTATCATATACTCAGCAAGACACGCTTTGAGACGCTCTTCATATTTGAGAATTTTATCAAGTTTTAAATCTCCAAGATTATAATCCGTACCCTTTGTAGCATGAAGCATTGTAAGTATATCCGGCTGAGAGGTACCGCCGGATACCGGAGATGCCGCCAGGTCGATACCGTTGGCACCGGCCTCTAGTGCTGCAAGATAGGCAGCAACAGAGACACCGGCAGTCTCGTGGGTATGTAGCCTGAGGTGTACGGCATCGCCCAAAAGTTTTCTAGCCATAGAAATTGTCTCATAGACTTTATGAGGATTTGCAGTTCCTGAGGCATCTTTAAAACAGACAGAATCAAACGGTATGCCCGAGTCTAAAATATTTCGCAGCGTCTTTTCGTAAAAAGCTACATCATGTGCACCTTTGCATCCCGGTGGCAAATCCATCATAGTAACGACTACTTCATGGTTCATGCCGTGTTTTTTAATCATCTCGGATGAGAATGCCAGATTGTTTACGTCGTTGAGTGCATCGAAGTTTCTTACGGTTGTTGTACCGTGTTTTGCAAACATTTTTGCAAAGAGATCGATCATTTCACGACTTCCCGTATCAAGCATTACGGTGTTTATACCACGTGAAAGAACTTGTAAGTTGGCATCTTTTCCGACTATCTCTCTAAATCCGTCCATCATTTTGAATGCATCTTCTTGCAGGTAAAAATAGAGAGATTGGAATCTGGCCCCTCCTCCGAATTCAAAATGTGTAATACCTGCCTCTTTGGCAGCTTCAACAGCAGGAAAAAAGTCATCCATTAATACGCGTCCGCCAAAGACGGATTGAAAGCCGTCTCTAAAGCTGGTATCCATTATATCTATATATTTTTTAGCCATCTGTCATCTACCTTTGTAACGTTATGATTGTTTGCAATATTCGCTTACTGCTGCAACAATGGCTGCAACACGTCTTGATTCATCGGATTGATCGGATGTTTCAGGGTGTGCAGACACTTTTTCGGGAAAAAACTTATTAATGAGTTTTGTCTGGAGATTGACTACAACTACCATTATGCTTAAAAATGCAAATACGACAAACATTCCCAAAAACATAAATTTTAGACTCTCAGCCAGTAGATTTACCTCTTCCATCTTTACCTCTTTTTGAATTTTCCCTAAATTCTAAAATAGTTTTACTTGATATAAGTTAAAAAAGCAAGAATTAGTCTCTCTTTTTTCTCCTGGTGTGATTTCGGGTAGCTTTTTTTTCATTAATGAACTCTTGCATCATCGCTTCTACGGCATCTTCGTCAAATCCTATCTGTTTGCTGATATGGTGCTCTTCGGCAAAGAGCATATAGGAGATTAGTTTTTCAAGAAGCAGTCTCTGATCCATCTGTGAGAGATACTCCAGCATAGCAGATGCATTTTTGTTGATAGCCAGGTCTCGTATATATTCGGCAATATACTCTTTTCCTTTTTCATCGATCTGCTCTTCTGATTTAAGGGTGGCAAGTTGCATATGGGCACCTACCTCTTTTTGTATGCGTTGAAGTTCTCTAAACTCTGCAGTACTCACCAGTGTAATGGCCTGTCCGCGTCTACCTGCTCTTCCGGTACGGCCTATGCGGTGTACATAGGATTGCGGATCAAAAGGGATATGAAAGTTAAAGACATGCGTGACATCTTTGACATCAAGGCCACGTGCTGCTACATCTGTAGCTACCATGATTTTGGTTGTGCCTCTTCTGTAGGTTTTGATGATTTTCTCTCTTTCTATTTGGTCTAAATCTCCATGTAAACCGGCAGCGTTGAATCCTAGTGCCTGTAGATGTTCTACGATTCTATCTACTTCACGTTTCATACGGCAAAAGACAATACATTTGTCCGTCTCTTCTGTCTCAAGCAAGCGTACAAGCGCCTCATCTCGTTGGTTTTCATGAATCATATAGTAGCGTTGTTCAATAATATTGTTAGTCGTCTCTTCATCTCCTACCACCGAGAGAAACTTCGGCTGATACAAGATATCGTTGGCAAGTTCCTTGATAGGCTCTGGCATAGTGGCAGAGAAGAGTAGTGTTTGTCTGTTTTGGGGAATATATTCAAAAATCTCTTTAATATCATCCAAAAAACCCATATCGAGCATCTCATCTGCTTCATCTAGTATTACTACTTCGGGATTTAAGACATCAATTTTACCTTTTTTATACAAATCTTTTAGCCGTCCCGGTGTGGCAACGACAATCTGTACTCCCTTATGTATAAGCGCTATTTGACGTCCATATCCTACGCCACCATAGACCGTGAGCGTACGAATCCCTGCAAAACGCCCAAGGTGATAGAGCTCGTCTGCTACTTGTGTGGCCAGCTCTCTTGTGGGAGTGATCACCAAAGCTCTTGTAATCTCACCGCGTGCAAGCTTATCCATAACGGGTAGACCAAAAGCCGCGGTTTTGCCTGTACCTGTATGGGCTTGTCCGACCATATCGGAACCGGACGCGATAATAGGAATAGCCTCTTTCTGTATAGGACTTGGTTCTTTAAATCCTGCAATTTTCACTCCTTTTGCGAGATCTGCGTGAAAATTAAACTCTGAAAATTTCATAATATCCCTTCAATTGAATGTTCAAATCGTTTGAACTTAGTAGAACTTCTCGACAGAAGCTCTTTAAATCCATCTTAGATAATTATCAAGAGTATGATGCCAAATATAATCCTGTAGATACCAAAAGGTACAAAAGAGAATTTTTGAATAAAATGCAAAAAGAGTTTTACGGTAATATAGGCAACCACAAAGGCAACGATAAATCCTATAGCAAATGCCGAATAGTTGATCCCCGTGAATTGTTCGTAATGTTTAATCAGATCATAGAGTGCTACTATACTCATTACGGGGATCGCTAGTAAAAAGGAGAAATCCGAAGAGGCTTTTCTGTCCAGTCCTGCAAGCATCCCTCCTATGATTGTGGCGCCGGATCTACTGGTGCCGGGAATAAATGAAAAGAGTTGTGCAAACCCTATCCATAAAGCTTGTGCGTAACTTGTTTCTTCTACATTACGGATATGGTGTGGCTGCTCTTTGTAAAAGTACTCGATGATGAGAAAAATGATACCGCCAATAATAAACATCCATGCTACAATTTCTACGGAAAAGAGTGCTTTGATCTGATCTTTGAATATAAATCCCATGACGGCAAGAGGTAAAAAGGCGGCTATGAGTTTCATCCATAAATCGATCTGTTTGAATGTGATTTTCTCTTTATATATCAGCATGACAGCCAAAATGGCTGCAAATTGTATAATCACCTCATAAGCTTTCATAGCTGCATCTTGCGGAAGCCCCATAAATTGTGAGGCAACGATCATATGTCCTGTAGAAGAGATAGGTAAAAACTCCGTAAATCCCTCTATAATTCCTATAATGATTGCTTGAAAAATATCCAAAAATATCCTTTATACCATTGAGTTGAAATAACCCTTGTTTTTTGACAGCAGTGCTTTTGGAGAACCGCTGTCTACTATTTTTCCCTCTTCCAGTACATAGATAAACTCTGCATCTTTGATTGTGCTGAGTCTATGGGCTATGGTTATGACCGTTTTGTCAGCCACGAAGTTATGGAGCGCTTCAAAGAGTTTAGTCTCTGTATGCACATCCAGAGCCGAAGTGGATTCGTCAAAGATAACCACCTTGGGATCAGATAAAATCATTCTGGCAATCGCAACCCTCTGTCTCTGTCCGCCGCTAAGTTTAATACCGTCTTTGCCTATACGCGTATTAAGACCTAGTTTTAAGTCTGCTATAACATCTTCAAGCTGTGCAATGTGAATTGCCTCCTCTATTTTTTCAGGCTCATATGCATTGCCGAGGGTGAGATTAAATAACATTGTATCATTAAAGAGTTTAGAATGTTGCAAGATAAGATGAATATTTTCTCTGATTGTTGAGAGGGGGAGTAGTTTGTTTGAGATTCCGTCATATAAGATCTCACCCTTATTTGGCGGATAAAAACCGACAAGAATATGCGCAAGTGTTGTTTTACCGGAACCGCTGGCACCTACGAGGGCAATCTTGGATGCTTTTGGAATCTCTATATTAATATTTTTTAGTATGGTATTCTTTTCCTGATAAGAAAATGTGAGATTTTTTGTCTCTATTGCGATGGCTTTTTTCTCTTGAAAGGGATAGAATTTTTCATCTACCCTCGTCTCTTGTTTTAGGGTATAGATACTCTCTATACGCGAGCATGCCGCTTTTGCAGTAGAGAGCAGATATTGAAAATTGATGATATCCTGTATGGGTGTTACCATTACCCAGAGGTAGGAGAACACTGCCAGCATCAATCCCACTGAGAGATCAGAATAGGCTACAGCCAGAATACTTACGGCACGAAATACCTCATACCCGGTCAAAAAAACAAGGTAGGAGAGTTTTTGAGCACTTTCGCTTTTGTATCCGTAGTTGACGGCATGTTGCCGAAGTGTTTCGGCCTCTTTACGGTTTTTTTCAAAAAAATAGGACTCTTTATTTGCAGCACGTATCTGGTGAAAAAGCTCCAAGGTTTCAGTAAGAGAGGATTGAAAGAGCTCTATTGCTCTGTTTTCTTCCTTTTTGAGTGTACCGATGTTGCGTGAAAGTTTTACGGTAAAGAGTATTACTATCGGGTTTGTCAAAAGTATAAACAGAGCCAACTGCCAGTGAATCCATAGCAAAATATAGGCGGAGGAGAGCAGCATTAGTACGGCTACAATCAGTTTGGAGACGGTGGTACTTATAAAACCGTCTATGGTTTCTATATCGGTAACCAGTTTGGAGGTAATAGCTCCTACTTGTATCATCTCATACTCTTTGAGAGAGATATTTTTAAGGTGATCAAGCAAAGAGAGTCTTATTTGGTATGTAATATTTTTTGATATGGAAACTGATATTTTGCTCTGTATAATTGACAAGAGTGTGCTTAGTGTACGTAGAATTAGGATGAGGATTAATATAAAAAACAGATATCCTTTCAGATCAGATGTAAATAGATGTTGCTCTATCCATAGGATAAAGCCGTGATCTTTTTGTAAGAGCAGTTCATCGACAAGTATGGGAATAAAAAGCGGAATGATTGTAATGAGTAGTGTTGCAGAAAGTGCAAGCAGATTTCCTAGCAGTACCTCTTTTTTATAGCTTAGGATTTTTTGGAAAATTTCTTTGATTTTGCAGCTTTTACCCATGCATCATCCTTTATTTTTATGAGAGTATACCATATCGATAGCTTCTCCTGTAGAGGCGTATATTCTCTTTTTATATGGATTTTGCTATGATTAGATGTTTAAAAATATACTATGAATGCATGGAAGACAAAAGGATAGAGACTGCAACGGTACAATACAATCACAAGAGAGAATCTTAAATTATTGATAGAGAGGTTCTATTATGAAGCATTGGAGGATAGAGAGATTGGTCACTATTTTCAGATAGAGCTTGGCGATGATTTAAAGAGTGAGGAGTGGCGTGAGCATATTGCATTGTTGGTTGACTTTTGGGCTACGCAGTTTTTGGAAGAAGAGCGATACAGGGGTGATCCTTATGGACCTCACTTTACAATGCCGGGATTAAAACAGAGCGATTTTGACAGATGGGTTTTACTCTTTTCACAAGCAGCGTATAGTCTATATATAGCGGAGATTGCCGAAGGTTTTAAAGACAAAGCAGTCTATTATGCTCAAGACTTTATATATAGACTCAAGGCTGCAAAGGGAGAAAAAGGTTTAAAGAATCTAAAAAGCAAAATTAGCTGGGAGGGATAGTCTTCTAGCAGCGTTATGGTTACTGGATGATTTTGAGTATTGCTGTTAAATCTTTGGTATCGATACAATGTGTGGCAGCCTCTTTGAGAATAGGCTTGGCACGGAATGCCACACGTTTGTCTGCATGGGCAAACATACTTAGATCATTGGCCCCGTCACCTACTACAAGCGTATCTTTTCTATGAATACCTAGCAGGGTTTGCAAACGCACGAGCATCTCTCCTTTCGCCTTAGCATGCATCATCTCTCCTCCGACGGCACCGGTGAGTATACCTCTTTCATCTGCATGCAGGAAGTTGGCAAAATCTGCATCAATACCCAGGGTCATACATGCGGGTCGGGTAGCATCTCTAAAGCCTCCGGAGAAGCAGACTACTTTATAGCCTTTGGTTTTGAGCTTGGTAACCGTCTCTTTGGCACCCGGCATCATGGGTAAGCTGTTGCATATCTCTTTGATTTTGCTCTGAGGTAGACCTTTGAGTAGAGCGGCACGCTCGACCAAAGAGGCATAAAAGTCCAACTCTCCCGCCATAGCACGCTCTGTAATTGAGACTACTTTTTCTTTAAGACCCAGTATCTGTGCAAAATAATCTATTGTCTCTCCATCCATCAGGGTAGAGTCAAAATCAAAGACTGCAAGTTTGGACATGTGTATACCTCTATGTATATTTTAGGTAGAATTATAGCAAAATAAAAAATGAAAGAGTGAAGCAATGTTTAAAGAATTTTGTGATTTTTTATGTCATAAGACGCAGAAGTTTATTACCGTGGAAATCAACCCCCCTCACGGTGCATCGATTCAGGGGCTTATCGAGGATATTCGCAAGCATGGTCTGCATGAGAGGGTCACAGGGTTTTCCTGTACGGATAATCCTTTGGCAAAACTCAAAATGTCCGGTGTACTCTCTGCGATCAAGGTACAGCAGGCCTTTGGCAAACCGGTGATTGCTACGATGAGTATGAGAGACAAAAATAAGCTCTCGCTGCAGTCTACCCTGCTTGGAGCAAATGATTTTGATTTACGCTGTATTCTTGCACTTACGGGGGATCCTGCAAAATTCTCGGACCAGCCGGAAGTCAAAGGTGTGGTTGAGCGTGATTCTACATTATTATTAAGCATTATTTATCACCTTAATAGCGGTGTATCCTATTCGAATAAACCTTTGATGCCACGACCCAAGCCTATCTACCCTTTTGCCGTGACAAACTCCTATGCAAGAGATATGAAAACACTGCAAAAGCGTATGGTCAAAAAACTCAATTACGGTGCACGTGCGATTATTACGCAGCCTGTCTATGATTTAGAGAGGGCAAAAGAGCTTTTAGAGATCTTTGAAGAGGCAAAATCGCTAAGTATACGGGATACGGCAAAAGAGGCGCAATTGGTTTTGGGGCAGTTTCCCATAGTATCGGCTAGGACGGCAAACTTCATTAACGACAAAGTACCCGGTATCTCTGTACCCAAAACGATTATCGATGATATGAATTTGGCCTCTATGGATAGTGTAGAAAAAGAGAAAGAGGTAGGGTTTAGGCTCTCAAAAACTATCTTTGACGATATTATGAAAGCCCATGGCAAGGTGCACCTTATGACACATAATCGTTTTGATTTATGTAAAAAACTGATTGGTTGATAGGCATTAACCTTCTTTGGATATACTTCTTAAATTTTATATAGGAGAAAATATGTCTGAATTAAAGCGATTTAAACTGATTAACAAAATAGAAGGAATCTCTTTTCTTATTTTACTCTTTGTGGCGATGCCGATGAAGTATATGATGGGGATACCAATGGCAACAAAGATTGTAGGGATGATACACGGCTTGTTGGTACTTGCCTTTATCTATCAGATATTTGAAGCCAAAAAAGAAGCAGCTCTTAGTTGGAAAGAGATGGGAAAATATACGCTTCTCTCCCTTGTGCCGTTTGGCTCTTTTTATACAGATAAAGAGCTTGCTAGGAAAATCACTGTAGCATAACGGAGTCCTTTTGCCAGGAAAACGATAGAGACAAAATATCGAAAGTTGTAGTGTAGCATACCTGCTATCAGTGTCAGGGGATCTCCAATCACGGGGATCCAAGAGAAGAGCAGACTCCATCCTCCATAGTTATCAAACTTTTTTCTATAGTTTTCTAGTCGCTTTTTGGAGAGATATCCTTTTGTCCGTAGATAGCCCTCACCTTTAAGTCCCACCCAGTAATTGAGTGTAGAGCCTAGTGTATTGCCTATGGTTGCACTCAACCATAATAGAAAAGGAGCATGATCTTGGGAGATATGGTAGAGTAGCAATGCTTCAGAGCCAAGGGGCAGGAGCGTTGCTGCCAGAAAAGAGGTGAAAAAAAGCGTAAGATAGGACATTTAGAGGTGTTGGAATACTATTGTACCCTCTTTTGCTACTCCTACTTGACCTTGGCATGCCAGTGAAGGCAGAGAGATATATTTACCTATGATTCGTGATTGATGGAAGTGCCCTTCAATGACTAAATCCACATCTTCATAATATTTTAGTATGCACTCTACACGTTTTTCAAATCCTTTAAATGTATGGCAGATATCTTTTTGGGCAAGTCTCTTGACAACATGGTCTATAATAGGCTTTTGCAGAGGTTTTAGCAGCTTGAGGGAGGTTTTGTTTCGTAAGGCGCTACAATAAAGATTATAGCCAAAACCCGTAGCATACTTGTCGCCGTGAGCGAGCGCTACTTTTTTCTCTTTTAAAGTAAACAGTATCGGTTGCTGCTCCCTTGTATAGACTTTAATATTTGTAAATATATCTTTGAGGCAGAAGTCATGATTGCCCTCAAAATAGTGTATCTCAAGGCTGTGTGAAAGTCTCTGGAGCAGTGTGATGGCTTTATGTGAGAATGTTTGTATATAGTGATTGTATCCAAAGAGCAGATCAAAGTTGTCGCCTAATAAAAAGAGTTGGGGAGTTTTTATCCTGCCACGCTCTATATGTTCAAGTAGAACGAAAAATGCATCACCATGGTGAGGATAGTGTGCATCGGCAATGAAGATAGCGTTTTGTTTAATACTAAGCATAATATTATTTATGGCATAGAAGAAATATCAGGTAAGCCTATCTCCTCATCATAGCCACACATGAGATTGGCTGCTGCTACTGCCTGAGAAGAGGCTCCGCGCAATAGATTGTCTATAGCAGAAGAGATAAACAGGGCATTGCCGTTTTTGGCTGCAAATATATCACAAAAGTGTGTCCCTGCAGTACTTTTGATATCTACAGGATTCCGGCGTATGCGTATAAAGGTCTCATCCTTATAGTGTGCTTTGAGTACCTCAAGCGGGTCAATCTCTTCTTTGAGTGTGCCATAGATACTGACAAGTTCTCCACGTGTGGCAGGGATGAGGTGCGGTACAAAATTGATATGCATTTTTACGCCATGTATCTTTTCTATTTTCTCCGAAATCTCAGGGGCATGACGGTGATGAAGAGGATTATAGGCGAAGATATTTTCATTGATATGCACAAAGCTGTTTTTTTCCGTTAGCTTTTTTCCTGCACCGCTTACTCCCGATTTGGCATCGATAAAAAGAGGTGAAGCGGTATCCATATAGGGTATCAAAGGTAAAATACCCAAGAGTGCTGCCGTAGGATAGCATCCTGGTACGGCTGCTAGGTGTGTGTTTTTGAGACTTTGGCGATAATACTCTATTAAGCCGTAGACGGCATCTTGTAGATGCACTTTGTCTTCATGGGGGCAGTAGTACGCTTCATAGTTCTTGAGTGTCAAACGATAGTCGGCAGAGAGGTCTACTACTTTTACGCCTTTGTCTAGCAGAGCTTTGGCAAAGCCCATCGATGCTTTGTGCGGCAGTGCCAAAAAAACAAGTTCGCAGCACTCTGCGGCTCTGTTTATATCTGCTTTTTCTACCGGTATATCTATCACCGATGTCAAAGAGGGGTGCAGTGTTTCTACAGTGTTATCACCTTGAGAAGTGGCGATATAGTCGAGTTTGAAGCCTCTATGTTTGCTGAGGATTTTAATCAGTTCGAGACCCGTATAGCCGCTTGCGCCTATGATACCTGCTTTTATCATGGTTTATCCTAATTGAATCTCTGTATAGAGTATCTCTTCTATATCATAGGTACGTTTTCCAGAAGGCAGGGTGATCTCTACTTCATCCCCCTCCTCTTTTCCTAAGAGTGCCTTTGCTACAGGCGAATGTATGGAGATGAGTCCGTGATTTGGATTGGATTCAGTACCCCCTACTATCGTGTAGCGAAGCTCCTCATCTGTCTCTTGGTCTGTCATCACCACAGTAGACCCAAAGCTTATACGCTCATGTGCCAAAGTAGAGGGGTCAATCACCTGAGCCCGCCCTATTATATCCGTAAGCTCTGCGATACGTGCCTCCATAAGCCCCTGCTTCTCTTTAGCTGCGTGGTATTCGGCATTCTCCTTCAAGTCACCGAGTTCTCTGGCTTCATCGATGACTTTGGCTATTTTGCCGCGTTCATGGGTTTTTAACTGCTCTAGCTCTTCACTCAATCTCTTATAGGTTATTTCCAACATCGGCTCTTTTTGCACGAATGATCCTTGTTAGTGTATTGTTTAGGTATTATAGCAAAGATTGTTTATATGCCCTATTGTTCTAAACTATTTTCATTTATCTACAACTTTTTGATCCTTTTTCATTAGTAGATCATCCCAAAAATCCAAAGAGGTATCTTATTCTAAAAGCCTATCTCTATGTCATATGCTACTACATATGAGTTAGGTATTTTTTTATTTGTTTGAAGTTTTTGTTTTTTCCACCTATTTCAAAGGTATCTCATGTGTCGGTTCGAGAATGTTAGATGTTTTAGCAGAATTTGGAATAAAAATATTTAAATACATCTCATGTGTCGGTTCGAGACGCAAAAGAGGTCGCTTAAAACCTCTTTTGAGGTAATAGCAAGTATTCTAGTGATAGGGGATTTTGTTTTACATAAGCCACAATAAGGATTATAGCACAAGATTTATTGGCTATAATATCATATCTTACAAAAAGAGCATACCACCATGAAACACATTTTAGTCACCAACGACGACGGTTACGAGTCCAAAGGGCTTTTGGCGCTTATAGAAGCACTTAGAGCTATTGCCAAAGTAACGGTAGTAGCTCCCAGTACGGAGAAGTCTGCTTGTGGGCATTCGCTTACCCTTACAAGACCGCTTAGCTTCATAGAGATAGAAGAGGATTTTTATAAGCTAGATGACGGCACACCTTCAGATTGTATTTTTTTGGCACTCAACAAACTTTTTAGAGAGAGAAAAAAACCCGATTTGGTTATCTCTGGCATTAACATAGGTTCCAATATGGGTGAGGATATTACCTACTCCGGTACTGCTTCAGCTGCGATGGAAGCGGTGCTTCAGGGTATTCCTGCTATTGCTGTCTCTCAGGTCTATGCCGAACAGGGTAAAAGCATTGAGGAGTTTGGCTATACTTTGGCCAAGCAGAGCATTTTCTCTTTGGTGGAGAAGATTTTTAACGAGACTTTTCCTTTGTCTCCACGTAAATTTATCAATGTGAATATCCCCCCTATTCCTTCTAAAGCATGTAAGGGATTTAAGGTCACGCGTGCGGGAAATAGACTCTATGCGCACAATGCCGAAGTGCACTATAACCCACGCGGCAAAGAGTACTACTGGATAGGTTTACCGGAGCTAGGATGGATGGATACCAAAGGGCATACGACAGACTTTGAGGCGGTAAGTGACGGCTATGTTTCGCTCACTCCTGTGCATTTAGATATGACCGCTTATGATGAGATTGAAAACTTAGGAAATTGGCTTTGAGATATGAGCGTTGCCGTATGCTTTTTGGGGAAGAGAATTTTAAAAAACTTCAAACATCCAAGATACTCATCTTAGGTGTGGGCGGTGTAGGCTCTTATGCATTAGATTGTCTGTATCGTTCCGGGGTGGGTGATATTACGATACTCGATTTTGACGTCTATGACGAAACCAATCAAAACAGACAAATAGGCTCTGAAGCGGTAGGGGCGGTAAAAGTAGAGAGGCTCAAGGATCTCTACCCTGAGATTACAACCGTCAATCAACGTATGGATATGGCATGGGTGGAGGCGTTTGATTTTGATCCTTATGATTTAGTTATAGATGCAGCCGATACGACCAAAGTGAAGATAGAGGTGGCAAAAAAGTGTTATAAAAAGCTCATTATGGCTTTAGGTTCGGCCAAACGATACGATGCAAGTAAAGTAGAAGTAGCCTCCATCTGGAAAACATACGGTGATGCACTTGCACGGAAGATTCGCAACGAGTTAAAAAAAGCTAAATTTGATAGGAACTTTACAGTAGTCTTTTCACCTGAAGATGATAAATGTAAAGAGAAAGGTTCCTGTGTAGCAGTAACGGGCACAGTAGGTTTAACGGTGTGTTCTGAAGTAATCAAGAGAATAATTACATAGGCAAAGAGCCTATGTCAGATAAGAATTATACGTTGGTGTTTCCACAGTATCCGCATTTTTTAGCATCAACCGGGATACTCATCGCACATTCGCCACATATTTTTTCCGTGGGTGCTTCCTCTTGGGGTGCTTCTCTTTTTAGTCTATTATAGGCTTTGATCATCATAAAGAGTACAAAACCAAGGATGACAAATGAGATTGTATCATTGATGAACTGCCCATATTTAATGGCCGGAGCACCTGCTTTATCCAATGCTTCAAGGGTGGCATACTCTTTGTCACTGAGGTTAATAAAGAGTTGCGAGAAATCAACCCCACCCATTAGCATACCAATGGGTGGCATAATTACATTGTCTACCATTGATTTGATCACTGTTCCAAAAGCACCGCCAAAGATAAAGCCAACGGCCATATCTACCATATTTCCCTTAATGAGAAACTCTTTAAATTCATTTAACATTCTCTCTCCTTTTAGTTAATCTACTCTGTAATTATAATAAAATAAATAAAATGTTAACTTATTTTTCTATTTCGTGCCGCCAATAGCGTTAGCATAAAGAGTCCGGCAACAGCGTAGTAGACCCACACTGGAATCGGCACAGGATCTCCCGCTGCATAGGAGTGAAGCCCCGAGAGGTAATAATTGACACCAAAATAGGTCATCAGTACAGTAAAGTAAGACCAGGTAGCAGCCACGTTATAGATAAAGTTGGATTTCAATACGGGTATAAAGCGCAGGTGTAGTACGGTAGCATAAATCAAGATTGTCACAGCCGCCCACGTCTCTTTGGCGTCCCATCCCCAGTAGCGTCCCCAAGACTCATTTGCCCATACCCCGCCAAGAAAATTTCCTATAGTAAGGAGCATGAGCCCTATAATCAGTCCCATTTCAGAGAGGTGGGTCAGCTCTTTGATGGAGCGGTCAATATTGGCATTGCCCTCTTTTCCTCTGAGTATATACAAAAGAAGTACCAGCAGAGAGAGAATAGAACCAAGCCCAAGGAAACCGTCACCGGAAATAATAGTTGCTACGTGGATCATTAGCCAGTATGATTTGAGTACCGGTACGAGGTTGGTAATCTCTGGGTTGATAAAGCTCATATGCGCTACACCCATTGTCACCCCTGCCAATATGGCTGCACCGGCGAGGGCAAAGGGTGAGTTTTTGGCTAGAAGAATTCCGGCTATCATTGTAGATGCAGCGATAGTGACAATAGACTCATAGGCATTAGACCACGGCGCATGCCCTGAAATATACCAGCGTATACCCAGCCCTGTTAAATGGATAATAAACCCAATGATAAAAAGAGCCCACGCAATGCGCATAATCCATTTTATAGGGAATGTCGGTTTAAGTATATGTATAAATGCAAAGAAAAGTAAAATAATACCTAGTAGCAGGTAAAAGGGTACTAGTTTTCCAAAGAGACCCAATTTGTTGTACCAAATCTCCATCTCTATATGACGTGTGCTTGGAATAACGGCAGCACCATACTTTTTTTGGTAGCGATAAATGCCTGTTAGGGCAAGGTCGGCATTATCCCATTTGCCTGTCTTGAGTGCATGTGCTACCATTTGGAAGTAGGCCGAGATGCTCATCTTTACGGTATTAGTCTCTTCCGCGGGGAAACTTTTAAGTGCGTCCATCGGTGCCATCCATTTGTTATTCTCGTCGTTTGGTATTGGATAGATGCGAAGCAGTGAACCTTGGTATGTCATAAAGGAGATATTGACGCGTTCATCAATTTTAATAAGTTCTTTGTCGTATTGTGATTTTTCTAACGGTTTTTTTTGGCTAGCTATTGTAACGGCATCAAAGATTTTATACTTTCCGTCCTCTTTTGAAAAGAAGTCGGAGAATTTGGCAAATTTTGTATCCTCGTCAAGCCCTAGTACTTTGGCTATTTTTTTATGTCCTATTTTAATTAGAGGAATCTCCTGATAGAGTTCGGGTTGCATCATCATCCCTAAAAACAACTGTGTAGGTTCTAAATCATACAGTACACTACGGCCTGTAATTTTGGCTATGACTTCATGGGCTACCGTGTCCATAGGTTTCATGCGGCCTTGGTGGTCTTGTACTGCGAGTTTCCCAAATTTGAGTGTATGCTCTAAATTATATGCGTGCATGCTTTTTAATGTATTATCATCAATTTTTGGTGATGATGCTTTTATTTGTTGTGGGGCTAAGGCTAAAAACAGGGCAAAGAGTAAACCTGCAGTAACAGAGTCTGATTGAAGATTTCTGGTACCTTTAAGCAGTTTTTGGAAACGTCCGTTTGGATGAAAGAGTGACCATATCATACCAATTGCCAAAAGGATATAGCCAATATAGGTAGGCCATGTACCGGGATCATGGTTTACAGAGAGCACAGTACCTTTTTCATCAGGGTCATAGGAGGACTGGAAAAAACGATAATTTTTATAATCAAGAATATGATTCATATAGATATGATACGGCATAGTAAGGTTTTCCTCTTTATCTATAAGTACGACCCTACTAGAGTAGGAAGCCGGAGTCATGGAACCGGGATAACGTTCTAGTTCAAAGTCTTCAAGTTTAATGCTAAAAGGCAACTCAATTAGCTTGGCACCCACGCGCATATCGATATGCACACCGTCAATGTCAAATCTATGTATCTTACCTACTCTGCCTTTATAGGGCTTTGTCGTAACGATTTTGCTTTGATCGCCGACAGATATTTTCCATTTGATGTATTCAGGCTCGCCGCGTTGTGTTTTAAGATCGTGTGAATCTATCTTTACCACTGCTTTTTCATGGATATCTTTTAGTACAATAGCATTAGTTCCAAAACGGTAAAGCATTCTTTGCTTAAAGTCATTCTCTCCACCGTGTAATGTACCCGAAGTTTTATCGTTCATATTGAGTGTTTCCAGGATAAAGGGGAAGTGGACACTGTATCCATCTTTTTTATCCTTGATAAGAAAGGTAGGCTTATCTGCCGTAGGAGTGATCTCATAACCGACATAGAAAGCACCAAAGTCGATTTGTTCACCCTTAGCGATAAAGTGTATTTTTCCTTGTCCGCCTGCCGAAATTTTTAATTCTAAAAGTTTTTTTCCCTCAGGAGAAGGTACGGCATGTTCATCTGCCGTGGGTAAATACTCTAAAAGCGTAATATCTACTCTTTTATTGCCTACATTGAGGCTTTCATGCATACTGTTTGATGTCATGGTAGAGAAAAACAACTCTTTTTCAAGCACAGCGCTTTTATTCCCTTCTTTCGCATGAATCTGCAGGTTTTTTACATCCGAGACCATTGTACGGCTTGTCTCTGATTCACGTATCGCCATGATACCTTCATATCCGACATAACGCGTTATCAGTGCTCCTATGGCAATAATTACAAAAGAGAGATGAAAAAGAAAGACGGGAAATTTTTTTTTATAGCTTTTTACACGTATAATATTGTAGATTATAATAGCAATGAAGTATCCTAGAAATATTTCAAACCAGAAGGTTTTGTAGATGAGTGCCCTTGCCGTTTGTGTTCCATAGTCATTCTCAATAAATGTTGCTGCGCCTATAATAACACCGAATAAAAACAGCATCAATACAGCCATTTTCATAGAAAAAAGAGTTTTCATTGTTTATCCTTTGTTTAGATAAGATAAAGAATTGATTGTATCGAATCTTTTATAACATACTATTAATATAGATTGAATTACCGTCTTAGTGCCACCCTGTTACGCTTAGGTAAGGATTTTAATTCCCTCTTTAAAATCTCATAAGATCTTTTGATCGCTTTATGAACATTGATGAACAAACAAAGGTAAAGGGTAAAAAAAGGTAATTTATTGTCCCAAACACGCTAGTGCAAAACTATGCACTTTCAGTGCAAGGCTTTAGCTTCTACAAATATCCAAGAAGCTAAAATAGGGGATGCTAAGCGGAAGTCATACAGTGAGTCAACTACAGGTACATATTGTTTGGGTTACAAAGTACCGATATCATGTACTCAAAGGAGATGTGCAAAAGCGGTGTAGAGACCTTATCGTTCAAGTGTGTGATGCAGAGGACATACGGATCCTCAAGGGTGTGGTAAGTAAAGACCATGTACATATGCATATCGAATATCCACCAAACTTGTCAATCAGTGATATTGTCAAAAAACTCAAAGGGAGAACATCAAGAAAACTACAGATGGAATTCAAAGAGCTGTCTAAGCGATATTGGGGAAAACATTTTTGGGCGATAGGGTATGGTGTGTGGAGTACAGGAAATGTGACGCAGGAGATGGTGGATGAATATCTTGAACATCACAGAAATCCATCGAATAGAGATATGGGAACAATGATCCTTGAGTAGCCAAAACAAGGAATGGAGAGGCGTAGCCCGGACTTTCAGTCCGGAGTGGTTTAGTATTCCCTTCTCTCTTTCCCATGCGACAGCGTATACGTTCAAGGTGGTTTCCTTCTTTGTCGTACCAATCCATATTTTATCCCTTCATCTGTTTCGGTACGGGTGTGGTCTTTGTATTCTATTTGTGTTTTTACAACACCGTTTTTAAAATATTCTGTAACAAGTTCTGCATTGAGCAGTGTCGTGCAACATCCAAGTAAAATCGGCAGGGTTATCTTATGCATTCATATATATTATCCTTTTGGATGGTATGTGATATAAGATAATTATAGTATGAATTTATTTTAAGTAAAACATGTTACACTAATTTTTGCAGATAGCATTGCAGTCTATCTTTAGTAATGATGACACAAATAAAGGATGATCATGGCACAACTTTTTACAGATGAATGGATTAATGATTTAAAAGATGCATGGAATAATGAACCTGAAGTCTCAGATGCTTTGACAAAGATTGGTTTTAGCTCTACGATTACATGTGGTTATAAAAACGAAGAGGATTCCAGATGTGTCTTTGTCGTAGAAAACGGTGTTGCGACACGGGCAGGACTCTATCAGGGCGAAACACCGGATTGGGATATGAGAGCAGATGAAAAACATTGGATTAAATGGACTGAAAAACCGCTTAATATGGCAAGTATGGGATTGGCATTTACTACGGGAAAACTTAAATTTAAAACAGGTGACTTTAAAACGATGTTTAAAAATCCATCTATGGCAGTGCCCTTTGTAAAAAGTTTTGGGCTTATGTGTGATATTACTGCGTGATATGCAAAAGGTGATTGTTCAACACACTTGACGGTCTAGACTTTCTCTATTTTTTAGAGACACTTCATCGTTCGTGTAAGGATCTTTCCTTATGCTAACGTTATCAAACGATTTTATACTACTTTAATTCACCCCAACTCTCTCCGGCACTCACTGAACACTCCAAAGGTACATTAAGTTCTAGGATATTCTCCATCGTATAGACAAAGCGTCTGCTAATCTCTTCTACCTTCTCATCTTTGATTTCAAAGATAAGTTCATCATGGATTTGTAAGAGCATAAAGGCATCTAGGTTTTCCTCGCGTATCATAGAGTCTATGTGATTCATGGAGAGCTTAATAAGATCGGCTGCGCTTCCTTGAAAAACGGTATTGACCGACTCTCGTAAAAAAGCGGCTTTTTGCATACCGTTTGCTCCCTCATAGTCAAACATACGTCTGCGTTTTAAAATAGTCTCTACATAGCCGTCTATCTTGACGCGTTCCTGTATGCTTTCTAAGAAGTGTTTGACCGTAGGAAATGAAGCAAAATAGTTTGCAATAATCTCTTTTGCTTCGGATCTGTCGATGCCTAACTCTTCGGAGAGTTTTTTAGGTCCCATACCATAGAGGAGTCCAAAGTTTACAGACTTGGCAAAATTTCGTTTCTCTTTGGCTCTCTCTTCACCAAAGAGTATGGTTGAAGTGGCCAAGTGGATGTCTATGCCGTTTTGGAAGGCTTCAAGCAGGGCTGCATCTTGTGAGAAGTGTGCTAGAAGTCTTAACTCTATCTGGGAGTAGTCAATAGAGACTAGCGTATACCCCTCTTTTGCTACAAATGCCTCACGCACCAGACGACCAAGCTTTGAACGTACAGGTATATTTTGCAAGTTAGGGTCGCGTGAACTCAGGCGACCCGTGGCAGTACCTGTTTGTAAAAAATTGGTATAGATACGAGAGTGTGCATCGGCTTTGGCTAACTTTAAAAGAGGTGTTACATAGGTAGAGAGTATTTTTTGGTATTCTCGGTATTCAAGTATTTTAGGGATGATTGCATGTTTGTCTCTAAGCGATGAGAGGACTGCTTCATTGGTGCTATATCCCGTTTTTGTTTTCTTTCCGCCTTTAAGCCCCAAAGTCTGAAAGAGGATAGTACCCAACTGTTGGGTAGATTTGATATTAAACTCCGTACCTGCGAGTGCATAAATCTCTTTGGTTAAGCCATAGAGATCTTCCGTAAGTTTTTTTTGCAGCGTGTTGAGTTTATTGCTGTCTAATTTGATGCCCAAATGTTCCATAGTGATAAGAACATTGATAAACGGATACTCTATATTTTTCGCCTCTTTGAGCAGATGTGTGAGTGAAGAGAGTTCCATCTTTTTCTTGATAGCTCCATAGAGCAAAAAGGTCATCCATGCATCTTCTGCGGCATAAAAGGTCGCATCGCTTATAGCAACGGTAGAGAAATCCTCCCCTTTTTTTACCATCTCTTTAAAGGGCTTCATCTCATAGTTGAAGTACTGTTTGGCAAGTGTGTCAAGCCCTATTTTGCTTCCCGGATTACAGAGCCATGCCATAATCATGGTATCGGCATAAGGGGTGATGGGTTTAAAGTGATATCGATGATAGAGCAGGGAAAAGTCAAATTTCAGGTTTTGCCCCACTAGATTGAAACGCAGCAGTCTCTTTAATGCCTCCAAGGCATCTTTGAGATTTACTTGGGTATCCGCACCCAAATAGCTATGTCCTACAGGCACATAATAGGCTTTCTCTTTTTCAAAACAAAAAGAGAAACCAACCATATCGGCGCTTTTTGTATCGAGCCCCGTAGTCTCTGTGTCAAATGCAATAATGGTATCTTTTTTTATTGTATCGAGTACGGTATTGAGCTTCTCTTTTGTATCCAGGGTGATTGCTTCAAAAGTAAGAGCAGGAGATTTGGGTGATGGGGGTATGTACTCTTTTTTACAATCGGCAGGCATGCCTACTTGTGCTTTTTTGATAGCCTGTTTCATTTCATAGCGTTCAAACTCTCCAATAAGGCATGAGAGATAATTTTTCTCTTCGAAAACAAAGCTCTCCACATCCATATCGGAAAAGACATGATTGTTCATACGTACAAGTTCACGTGAGAGAAATGCCATCTCCTTTCCCTCAAGCAGCAGTTTTTGTATACGTGGGGTGCCTGCATTTTCTATATCGTCATAGATAGCTTCGAGTGTATGATATTTGTTTATCAGTTTTGCTGCTCCAACCTTGCCTATACCTTTGACACCCGGCACGTTGTCCGAGCTATCTCCAAGCAAGGCTTGAAAATTGATAAAATCTTTAGGACTAACGCCAAACTTGGCGATACATGCCTCTTCATCCACCTCCTCTTTTTTGATAGCATCATAGATAACTACTACACCGTCATCTATGAGTTGATAGAGATCTTTGTCATGGGAGACAATACGTACTTTTAACCCTTTTTCTCTGGCAAATTTCGTCACTGTTGCTATGATATCGTCTGCTTCAAAACCTTCATGTGAAAGATTGGAAAAACCCATCTGTTCTATCCACTCTATAGCAACGGGGAGTTGTTTTTTTAAATCTTCCGGTGCTTCGTCTCGGTTGGCTTTATATTCGGGGAAAATATTGTTGCGAAAGGTCTCTCCTTTGGCATCGAGTGCAAAGAGCAGGTAGTCTGTACTATGATCACGGCGTAGAGTATCTACCAGATTGATAAAGCCTGTCAGCAGTCCCGTAGGAAAACCTTCCGAGTTTCGCAAAGGAGGCAGTGCAAAATAGGAGCGAAAGAAGAAACCGAAGGTGTCTATAATAGTGATCGTTTTCATGATAATGTTCCTTGTAGTTCTTTTGCCAAATACTCTCCAGTATAAGAGCCTGTTTTTTGATAGTTTTTCACAAGTATTTCAGGAGTTCCCGTTACAATAATTTCTCCCCCTTTATTCCCCCCTTCAGGTCCCATATCGATAATATAATCGGCATTTTTTACCATATCAAGATTATGCTCAATGACCACCACGGAGTTTCCTAGTTCGACCAGATGATGAAGGACTCCTGTAAGTCGGTCCACATCAGCAAAGTGCAAACCGGTGGTCGGTTCATCCAAAATATAGAGTGTTTTACCCGTATCTTTTCGACTAAGTTCTTTAGAGAGTTTGATACGTTGTGCTTCACCACCGGAGAGTGTCGTGGCATTTTGTCCTAACGTGATATAGTCCAGCCCTACGTCCGTAAGTGTTTTCAGTTTGACGGCAATATTTGGAATCGCTTTAAAAAACTCCATCGCTTCAGCGACTGACATAGCCAAGACATCAGAGATAGATTTTCCTTTATAAAGTATTTCTCTGGTCTGCGCATTATAGCGTGTACCCCCGCAGGCATCACACTCTACTAGAACATCGGGTAGGAAGTGCATCTCAATTTTGAGCTGTCCATCTCCTTGGCAGGTCTCACAGCGTCCCCCCTTGACATTAAAAGAAAAACGCCCTATTTTGTATCCCCGCAATTGGGCCTCTTTGGTCTGTGCAAAGAGCTTGCGTACCTCATCCATGATACCCGTATAGGTGGCAGGATTGGATCGTGGTGTACGCCCAATGGGGCTTTGATCTAGGTAAATGACTTTGTCTACCTTATCTAGACCTATAATCTCTACACCCTCCACCTTATTGACATTTTTGGCTTTGTTAAGCAGTTCCCTTGCTACGGGAAGAAGTGTTTGGAGTATCAGTGAAGATTTTCCAGAACCGCTTACACCTGTGACGCATACAAAATTCTGTAAGGGGATTTTGGCATCAAGGTTTTGAATATTGTTAATGGTGACATTTTTTATCTCTACCCACTCTTTTTGTGTTCTGTTGTGCGTATAGGCAATCTTTTTTTTACCGTAAAGGTATGCTGCCGTGAGGGTTTGTGCTTTGGCTAGTTTTTTAGCATCTCCAGCAAAGACTACTTCTCCGCCGAACTCCCCGGCTCCCGGCCCTATATCTATGATGAAATCTGCTGCTAAAATTGTCTCTTTATCATGCTCAACTACAATGACCGAGTTGCCTTTGTCACGCAGAGAGTTAAGCGTACGTATCAGTTTCATCGTATCACGCTCATGCAGTCCGATACTGGGTTCGTCAAGTACATACATCACGCCCGTAAGTCCCGAACCTATCTGGGAGGCTATGCGTATGCGCTGTGCTTCTCCTCCGGATATACTTCTGGCATCACGGCTGAGTGTCAGGTATCCGAGTCCCACATCATACAAAAAGTAGAGTCTCTCATAGAGCTCTTTGAGTATAGGCTGTGCTATCGCCTGCTGCTGTTCACTCAGGTGCGTAAAATGATGTTTGTCTGCAAAGAGAGCATAGGATTTTTCTATGGGCATATCAATAATATCTGCGATATTGAGATGTTCTATTTTGACGGCCAAAGAGCGTGGGCGGAGCCTATGCCCTTCGCATTTATCACAGACTTTTTCAGTCATATATTCAGCGAGATCTTTCTCCTCTTTAAACATATCATGGGCAAATCTTATCACACCCGGCCATTCACGGCTGAGCTTATGGCGTTTCCATGTAAAGTTTATTTTACTTCCGTTACCGTAAAGTATTGCTTTTTGTTGATGTGTCTGCAGCGCTTTATAGGGAGTATGGATACTAATATCATTGTGCTCGCAAAAGGCGTTTAGAAACTTTGTATAGTAGCTTTTGTTAAAGCCATACATGATTTTTATTGCACCCTCATTGATACTTAATTCCGAATCTATAACCTTTTTAAGATCTATGGTATAGCGAATACCCAGTCCGTCGCAGGCAGGACAGGCACCTTTTGGAGAGTTAAACGAGAAGCTTACGGGTTCTAGGGGTTCAAAGGATAGTTTGCAGTCAAAACAAGCCAGGTGTTCCGAATAGTGTATATGCTGATGTTGATACCCTATCTCTTCATGGTTTAGTATTTCAATTTCAAGCTCACCGTAAGACTCTTTGAGCGCTTTTTCTACCCCCTGTCCTATTCGGTCGCGGTTATCGGCTTTGATAACGACACGGTCAATGACTACTTTGATGGTGTGTTTTTTGGTTTTACTCAGCTCTATTTCGTCATCTAGCCGCACCATCACGCCGTCTATCATAGCACGGACATAGCCTTTATGACGCAAGGACTCTAGCATATCGGAGAATGTCCCTTTTTTTTCTTTGATTAGAGGAGCGGTAATGACCAGTTTTGCTCCTTCGGGGATTTGCAATACCTCTTTGATGATATCTGAAGCGGACATCGAAGAGATGGCTTTGCCGCACTCATGGCAGTATTGTTTGCCTATACGTGCAAATAACAGTCTTAGGTAGTCGTAGATTTCCGTAATGGTACCTACTGTAGAACGGGGATTTTTGGAGGTGGTCTTTTGGTCTATGGCAATGGCAGGGGTTAAGCCTTCTATTTTATCTACTGCAGGTTTACCAACTCTTCCCAAAAATTGTCTGGCATAGCTTGAGAGTGACTCAATGTAGCGTCTTTGACCCTCTGCATAGAGTGTAGAAAAGGCCAAGGTTGATTTACCGGAGCCTGAGATACCGGTGACTACCACAAGCTTGTTTTTGGGGATATGTATCTCTATATTTTTGAGGTTGTTTTCTCTCGCCCCATAGACATGGATCATATCTTGTTTTGCTACCATTGTGTTTCCTTCATTGTATTTATTATAGCCATATTTTTTTTGCCAATACCGCAATAGAAAAGAGATAGAGTATGATCAATGCGGTTTTGTGGTTTTTGGATGTGATTTTGTCTTTAAGCCATATTCCCAAGGCCACCCCCAGCAGGGATGCACTTGCAACCGCAAGTGCATTTTGAAAATCAATCGTTCCCGTACCGAGTCTGCTTATCATACCTGCTACAGAGGAGAAAGCAACAAAAAAGAGACCTGCTGAGACAGCTTTTTTAATAGGATAGTGCAAAAAACCTACCAGTAACGGTGTGAGGATTATAGAGCCGCCGATACCCAGAGTGATGGCAAAAATACCTATGAGAAGTCCCATGATAAAAAGTAATGTTTTTGAGAGTGATTTGGTTTGTGCGTTATCCTCATAGTTTTGAGCATAAAAGAGTCTAAAAAGAGCAAAAAGCAAGAGTCCAAAAAAGAGAAACTCTAAAAGAGTATCGGGGATATAGTGTGTAACATAGCCGCCGATATATCCTCCCAAAAACCCCCCAAAACCTACAAAAATCCCCTCACCTATGATTAGTGAACCTTTTTTATAGTTGAGGTAAGATCCGTACACGGAAGAGAATACCATTTGCATGATAGAGATACCTATGGCATCTTTAATATCTATGCCTAAGATTAAAAGGATCGGTATAAGTATCATTCCTCCACCAATACCGAAAAAACCCGACATTGTTCCTATCAGGATACCTACAAAGAGAAGTTCTATTAACATATATACTCCAAAATTAACTTAGAAGTATATCATTTTTTTCTAATATTGGATGAGAAAAGCAAGGTATAGATTGAGATGTATATCGTTACTTATCTAATCTTTTTTGTGTCTTAGAGGGGTGTTTGCAACAGGTTTTTATACTTTTAGATGTAGTAAGTTTTATCCAATTACCTTGTGTTTTGTGTCCAGTAGTTTAATCTTGCATCGCCTGTATGTGTCAAATCTACTTTAGGTGATAGATATACGTGCTATTAGGTATATTGTATACCGGAGTTGTCTAAGAATTTTGATATAATAGCCCTATTATTACTAAGGGTACGGATGCAATTTTATCAAAAAATTTTTTCTATCATAGCTGCAGTCTTACTTGTTTTGATTATCTATTTTTCAACTGTACTTATTCATAAGGGTGAGGATATTAAAGAAGTTAAATCCGAGTATGCCGTATTGCATTCGGTGACATACGGCATATTCAATTCTGAGCTATGGAGAGAAAAAATCGTTGAAATTTTTGATAAAAAGATAGATACGTTTGAGCTTAATGCAACTAACAGAGATGCGATTAAGGGATATATAGAAACTATTATAGATACGCTTGTTGTAGAGGCAGAGCGTATAGTTAAAGAGAGAAATAGCGGAAACAGGGGTTTTTTGGATTCTCTTTTAGGCTCTACAAAACAGATGATTACAGAGTCGCTCATAGATTTCAAAGATCTTCGTAGAAGGGTTCCGGAATTTACGGATACGGTCATGCAAGAGGTGGAAAAGCCGGAGAATCAGCAGCGGGCAAAGAGATTTATTCGTCAGAAGCTCAAAGCTTTTATGGTTGAGAATTTTCAACAAACGACCCATATGAGGTCCTATGAGGCGATACTTGAGAAATATGGCCTCGCTGAGGCAGATTGCCATAGAATGCTTGATACAAAGATCAAAGAAGAACGTCAAGAGATGCATCGTTTAATGAAAACGATTCTTCTCTTGGCAGGGTTAGTGGTTGTCTTTGTTTTACTTTGCGGCATACTTACAAGTGTAACGTTATGGATATTGGCAGGTACGACTGTCAGTTTGCTTATTTCAGGCTTGATGCTTCCTATGCTGGATATAGAGGCGAAGATTGATCAACTTCTTTTTACGATATTGGATCAACAGGTTTTGTTTGAAAATCAGATTCTATTTTTTCAGAGTAAAAGTATTTATGATTTGGTGCGATTGCTTTTTGAGTCTGATGAGATGCGTATGGTTTTTGTAGGGATACTTTTGGTGATATTCTCTGTTATTTTTCCTCTGCTTAAACTGATTGCTACGAGTTTGTATTTTTATGTTCAAAGTGCAGTAGGCAATAATCCGTTCACACGATTTTTTGCCTTGTATTCAACAAAATGGTCTATGGCAGACGTATTTGTCGTCTCTATTTTTATGGCATATTTAGGGCTTGACGGCGTAGTAAGCAGCGAGCTTGAAGCTTTGGAGTCCAAGAGCCATCCTATTACTATTATTAGTACAAACGGCACACATCTTGAAGTGGGATTTTTTCTCTTTTTAGGATTTGTTCTAACGAGTTTTGTTCTCTCTTTTATGGTACAATATAGACATCAAAAAAGAGTACAATCATAAGTCTCCTTTATAGTTTTTGGAAAAAAACAACTCAATTAATTCACGCATGCGTGCAGGATCTTCAGTGGTATTGATTGTGTTTCTAAATGCAGAGGCGCTACGATAACCTACCTTTGAGTATGCATGTAGATTCTTTCTAAAGAGTATCGCCCCATATTGATCATAATAGTGAATCATTTGGTCAAAATGCTCTAGTACTGCTTCTTTAATGAGTTCGGGTGTAGCTTCTGCCATATCCTCTTTGATCTGTTTGAATATCCATGGTTTACTTACGGCCGCCCGTCCTATCATAATCCCCTCTGCACCGGTATATTCACGTACCCATTTGGCTTTTTGGGGAGTGTCGATATCTCCGTTGGCAAACATAGGGATAGTGATATTGCGTTTTATTTCGGCAAGTGCATCATAGTCTACAGGGGCTTTGTACCTCCCTGCCCTGGTACGTCCGTGTACTGCAATATAGTCTGCACCTGCATCTTCGCAGACTTTGGCAATGGCAACATGGTTTTTTTCGTTAAAGCCTAATCGGAATTTAACGGATGTATATTTTTTATTAGAGTATTTTTTAATGGTTTTTATAATTTTTGCCATTTGGGGTAAGTCTGTAAGCAGTGATGAGCCTTGAAGGTTATTGACAACTTTGGGTGCAGGACAGCCGCAGTTAAGGTCTATACCCGTGATATCTTCTCGTTCGTTGATAATTTCTACAGCTTTTTGTATGACGTCTAGATTTGAACCTGCTATTTGAATACTATAAGGGTTCTCTAGCAGTGAGCGCTCTAGCATACGGTCTGTTTTTTTTGAGTGGTGTACGAGGGCATTGGAACTTATCATTTCAGAGATAGTTAAATCGACTCCAAACTTTTTTACAACCGAACGAAAAGGAAGGTCTGTAAATCCTGCAAGAGGAGCCAATGCATATAGAGGTTTAGAGAAATCAAGCGTATGCATTATTTAGATAAGGTATGAGGGTATTTTACCGGGCAGGAGCTACTCGGTAATATACTTGTTTGTATCACAGACATGATCAATATCAATAATATCTCTCATTCTATATTTGCTGTTTTGTCGTTTTAGCTTGTAAAATGCACGGAATTTGAGAAATTCACTCTCTTCATGTTCTTCAAAGAATGCTGCCACTTGGTCGAGCAACTCATATTCGAAGAGTAGATATAAATAGGCATTTTGTGCTTTTGGATTCTCTTTTTGATAGGCTCTAAAGAGCGTTAGGTTTTCATCAGGTTTAAAATATTTTTTAGTTACCTGTGCGATTTTGATAAAATCACTACATGTGAATTTTAGTGTGTTGACAAAATCATTTAATATCTCTTTTGAAAAACCGATGTCGTCTTCACTGCTGATACGGTTTAGCATCACAAAGAAGTTTTCCGTGTCAAATACTTTTACGTATTTTCGTGCTTTCTCAAAATCCGATTTTTCTGCAAAGAGCTTGAGTGCCTCTTTTTGTACGGGTATAGAGTAATCGGAAGTTGCACGCATCACATCTTCAATAAATTTCTCACCCGATTTTAATTGGTTGAGTCTGTTTTGTATTAAAATAGGATTGCCGTCTTGAAAGACCTTTGCCATCTTCTCCTCTTTGAGATCTACATACTCGCCATTTTTAATTTTTTGGATAATATTGACCACCTTTGCCAAACGAGGCGTGAGTCCTTCAATGTTATCGGACATAGTAATTGATGCTTTACTCAGCAGTACGGCTTTGTTTCTGATACTTTCTATGACATATTTCTGCTCTTTTGGTTCATTGACTAATGACCAATAGAGTGCATCTTCCAAGGTATCGGTGTCTCTTTCCCATTTTTTTATTTTAAAATAGTTTCTAAGGCCATAAAAAAGCATATGCAAGATAGTAAAGAGAAAAAGAAGAAACATCGGTAGAATCACCCATACGGCAATAGGGAAATTAAAATTGATTCCCATGATCTCTACTATAAAGTTATCCGGTGCAAGGGTATGCGTAAATGCTCCTATGAGAGCGATGAGTGCAAGGCTAAAAAAAATATAGAGTCCAAGTTTCATAGTAAAATCCTTTTTTTGTGGTGTTAACTCATCTCTTTTTCATTAATTTCACGGCACGTAATGCAAAATCGTGCAAAGTTTTTGACGTCTAGACGGAGTTTATCTATCTCTTCTTCACACATCTCGCAGATACCGTATGTTCCTTTTCTAATTTTATCCAAAGCAAGTTCAAGTTCGTTTAATTCTTTACGAAGCTGCTCTAAAATAGCAGTTTCTACCGCAGATTCCGCCGATGCCGAAGCATAATCGGCTTCGTCTTTAAGTTCTAGGTTTCTCATCTCTTCTAGTTCCGTGGAGGTGCCTCTTAGGTTTTTTTCTATCTGGACTCTTCTGTCTAAAAGTTTGTTTTGAAAATCTTCCAATTCTTTTTGTGTCAACATGATATTGCAGTTTTCCTATTTATGATATGGATGATTATGGTTGATTGCCAAACCTCTAAAGATCTGTTCTAACAAAACCACTTTCATCAGTTTATGTGAAAGCGTTATTTTACCAAATGATATACTATTATTGCATTTATCTAAAAAAGCGCCTTCAAAGCCGTAAGCACCGCCGATAAAGAGGTTTATTTGCATGCTATTCTTAAGCAGTTTTGCAAAATCGTGGCTATCAACCTCTTTCGAGGATGGATCTAAAGCGATATTTCTGCCCTGTTTCATATAGTTTTCCATGGCTTTTGTGTAGGATTGTCGTGCAGCATGTGCCGAGAGCCCCTGTGCTTTTGCTATCTCATTATTAAAAAGGTCGATGATATTGATAGTAGCAAAGGGTTTGGCCATTTTTACGTAGTACTCTATTAATTCTTGGTATAAACCCTTTTTGACTTTTTTATCAATGACAATTACATTAATTTTCATCTAATATCTTTTTGATTTTCATGGCCAGTTGGTGTACTGACATCGCATAGTAGGCACTATGGTTGTATCGTGCGAGTACGCGAAAATTATCAGCTCCGTACCAGAGTTCGTCATAGTTTTTTCGGTTTAGTTTGATTAGTCTAACTTTGCCTTTATAGTTCCACTTCTTTTTTGGACTGATACCTTTCAAATCGGCTCTGTCGTATGCTGTTTTGTATCCGGTTTTGTATCCATGGTATCTCTCTCCTTTATAGCTTACCCTTGTAGCTACGGGTTTTCCCGTTTTCCAACCGTTTTTTTTCAGATAGTTTGCAATAGAGGCAATAGCATCACCGGCCTTTTGCAGGGTGATACGCCCATCACCGTTATAATCGACGCCGTAAGCCTCATAGTTGCTTGGCATAAACTGCCCTAGACCTATGGCACCTGCATAGGATCCTTTGACGTTTTTTGGATGAAATTTTTGAGTATGCGAGAGGTGGATAAATTTTTTAAGTTGATGTTTAAAAAATTTGTTTCTTCTGTTTTTTTCAAAAGCCAGGGTGGTTAGGTTATCAAAGACGGGATATTTTCCTACATTGTTTCCATAGACGGTCTCTATACCGATAATTGCAGCGATATACTCTTTTGGTACACCGTATCGTTGTTGGACTTTGTTAAAAATTTCTTGATGTTTTTGGATAAAGTTTGCACCTTGAATTGCTCTAGTGTTACTGATTTTATGTTTGCTGTATCTATCCCATGCACCATATTTAGGGTAGCGTTTTTTTAATGCAGCTATCTCCCGGGGTGTACGTTTTTTTTTCACTTTTTTGCTAAAGATACGCAGAGGTGTTTCATATTGAGTGACAGAGGAAAAAAGAGTTTTAAGGTAGTTCTGATTCATGTTATACTCTTGTACAAGCATTTGAATAAATGTTTGTACTTCTTTATTTTTAGTATAGTCTTTTGCATACGATAAAGAAGCCAATATAACAAAGATAAGCAGCGTTTTCATCTTATGCTCCTCAATTTTTTGTTATTGTAGCCAAGATGATGTGACACTGAGATAAAAAATGATAAAAAGGAAAAAAATGCTTATTGATTTTAAAGAGAACAATCCACATGAACGCTATATGCTTATGGTACAGTCTATTATACCAAGACCCGTAGCATGGGTCATGACAGAGAATAAAGGAGTGTTGAATATTGCCCCCTTTTCTTATTTTGCCCCACTCTCTTCGGAACCTCCTGCACTCGTTGTCTCTGTAGGTCATCGTCCCGACGGAACTCCCAAGGATACACTGCACAATATTAGAACGTCTCAAAAATGTGTCGTCTGTATTGTAGATAATGCACATTTTGAGATGATGCATCTCTCCTCCAAGAGTTTAGCAGCAGGTGAGAGTGAAGTGGAGTATTTTGATATTAAAACAGAAAATATACTTCATGATTTTCCTCCTATCCCCAAAGCGATTAAGGTGGCCTATTTTTGTACTTTATTGCAGGAGATTGATTTAAAAGGCTCTAAGACCATACCGATTGTTCTTCAGGTGGAACATCTCTATCTTGCCGACGAGATTGTCTCTCAAGAAGAGAGAGGCAATGTACTCCGTTTTTCGGCGATTGCACGGGTGGGAAGAGGATATGCATCGTTGTTGGAGAACCTAGAGGCACCCGAAATTCCAAAATAGACTGTTTAGATTAATAAAGGTAGTGTATACTTTAAGGTATAAAATATAAAAAAGGATAGGTAGATGGATTTAATCAAGGTATTGGGTAGTCTTGTTGCAAGCGGTGCACTCTCTAAAGGTTCAGGAGGAGATGTGCTGGGGAGCATCCTTGGCAGTGTGCTTGGCGGTACACAACAGCAGCAGACACAAGGCGGCGGCAGTATGGGCGATCTTCTTGGTTCATTGATAGGCGCAGGCTATTCTACAGGCGGAAACTCTGGCGGAGGTTTGGGTGATTTGCTAGGTTCGCTTGTAGGTGGAGGAGACGGCTCAAGTACCGGTGCAAGAAACGGTAGTTTGGGTGATTTATTGGGTGCCCTAGTCGGTGGTTCGGCATCACATAAAGAGGCTACCGGACGTACACCCACGAGTGCCGATGATTTAGAAGATCTACTAGGTGTCGGGAAAGAGAGCAGTGGCAGATTAGGAGGAGATGGCGGGCTTGGCGGGCTTCTTGGCGGAGCGATTGCCAAACATGCACAACAGAATAATCCTAATCTACCCAATGTATCAGAGGATGATTACAGTTTTTTGCCGCTTGAGACAGATAAGCAAGAGGCGGTAGATCATGCCAAATTGATTATTCGGGCAATGATTAATGCAGCAAAAGCAGATGGAAGTATCGATGAGAGTGAGCAAGATCATATTATTGCAAAACTCGGTGATGTGACGCAAGAAGAGATTGATTTTATTAGAGAGGAGTTTGCCGCATCTTTGGATGTCGAAGCTTTTGCACGCTCTATTCCAAGATCTATGGCAGAGCAGATATATATGGTCTCTTTGACGGCGATAGATTTGGACAAGAACAGTGAGGCACGATATCTGGCAGAATTGGCAAAAGGTCTTGGAATTCCTACGCGGTTAGCAAATCGAATCCATGATAAATTTGGTATTCCCAAGATTTTTGCTTCATAAAGAGGTAGATAATTTAGTATGTATGGAGTGATGATGGTATTACATAAAAAAGATATTGCACTGAACAATATTTTTTACCCTTCAAAAAAACCTTCGAAAAAATTGATGACAGTTTTACACGGAAGGGGCGACTCTTCTAAAGGGTTTACATGGTTGCCTCAGTTTATGGATATGGATGAGATGAATTATCTCCTTTTGGATGCCCCATATGAATATTTTGGAGGAAATTCATGGTATGATTTGCCTCCCAATCAACTTATAGGTATCGCACACTCTTCAAGTCTCCTTGCAGATATCTTTGATGAGCTTTTTGAAGAGGAGTTTGATGCCTCCGAGAGTTTTCTTTTTGGTTTTTCCCAGGGCTCACTGCTTACCTTTGAGTTTGGGGCAAGGTATGAAAAGCAATTTTCCGGTTACATGGCTATTTCGGGATATATTTACGATCCCGAACTTTTACTTAAAGAGATGAATCCTAAACTTAAAGATGCCAATTGGCTTTGTACACACGGTAGAGAGGATGAGGTATTGCCTTATGATGTCTCAAAAGCCCAAGTAGAAACATTGCAGAGTAATGGTTTTAACATCACATTTAAAAGTTATGACAAAACGCATACCATAATAGAAGATGAATTAGAGATGTTAAAAAGATGGGTTGGGGATAAGTTGTAGTGTTGTCCGGGTATATTGCGTAGATGACTACCTTTCCGCATTATCTTACTACGTTGGATTTTCTGCCTCTTAAAAACAGTTTTTTTCCTGCACAATTGCCTTCTAGGAGTATTATGATTATACTACACGGACGTGGGGGGAAATCCGAAGATTTTAGTTGGATAGCAGAGTATTTTGACTTTGACGATATGCACTATTTGATGCTTGATGCTCCCTATGTGTATGATGAGGGGTATGCATGGCATGATCTTCATGGGTGTATGCAAGAGAGTTTTACACTACTTAGAGAGACCTTTGATATGCTTTTTAAAAAGGAGTTTGATCCCTCCGAGAGTTTTCTTTTTGGTTTTTCGCAGGGTGCAGAGCTTACTTTTGAATTTGGAGCAAGGTATGCAAAAGCGCTGTCAGGATACATTGCTGTTAGCGGATATCTCTCTCATCCCGTCAGGCTGCTTAAGGAGGCAAAACAGAGTTGTAAAAAGGCGCACTGGCTCTGTACACACGGTACCGAAGATGAGGTGCTTGATTTTTATAAAACAAAGGAACAGATAGAGGTTTTGCAAAAAGGCGGGTTTGATATTACTTTTTCTCCTTACGAGAAGGGACACGGTATCATCAAAGAGGAGAGTACGATGATCTATCAATGGATACAAACCCTAAAAGCATCCTATTAATGAGATAGATATTTATAGCCTGTAGCTGTCTTAACCAGTTTCTTTTCTTTAAGCAGCTTATTGACATTTCTGGAAAATGTCTCTGGGGTCATACCCAGTAGATAGGCTATCTCATACTGTTTCAAATCTAGACTAAGTGCAGGACTCTGTTCGAAAAAATGTAATATTTTTTCTCTAGACGAAGATGCAAGATTAAAATGGATATTTTGTTGCAGTAGGTCTATTTTATCAAGCAGTGATTCGATCAGTACCTGAGAGATTTTACTATGTGTGACAAAGAGTTTTTTAAAGGCTTCTATATTTATTTTTAAGACTGCCCCGTCGGTTTTAAAGGTTGCAGATGAAGGAAACGGTATTTGGCGAAGTGCGGCTGCCTCTGCCAAGAGGGCATAGCGTTTAAAATAACCAATAACGATTTCATTGCCTTTTGGGTCATGTTTAAAGATACTTACAATACCCCCGATTAAAATGATTAGTGCATCACTCTTTTCTCCTTGGGTAAAGAGTGTACTATTTTGGCTATATCGACAGATACGAGAGATCTTTTCTAGTGCTTGAAGCTCATTCTCTTCAAGGGAGGAGAAGATATCTGTTTCGCATAAGATTGTGCGGATTGTTTTATTTTGCATAAGAAACTATAACATGAAATGCTTATACAATGATGCCAGTATAAAATCACCGTATAGAACCGGGGAAGGAAGATATGTTTAAATAAGGGGGATTGACCACTTTTTATAATAGGCAACCACACGTAGGATTACACCTAAAACAAAAATAGCCAAAGTGATATAAAACCCCTCTATATGTAAGGAGTGAAGCATATACATCAATGCGCCTACAAGCAAGGCTATCGTACCATAAAAGCCTGTCTTAAAGACAAAGGGTACTTCATTGATAATAATATCTCTTGTAATCCCTCCGCCTACGGCAGTAATAAAGGCGAGTGCCAGGACACCTGTAAAATTGAGATTATGCTCTAGTGCTATGAGTGCACCCGTGATACTGAACGAGACCAAGCCAATAGAGTCTGAGAGTATAAAAAATGCTCTGTTTTCTATATTTTGTCGTTTATGAAAACGAAAAAGTATTAAAAAAAGCATCATAAATGAGACCATTATGGCAGGCATATCGTAGCTAAATGCAAAAGGGGTTTTATCTACGATAACATCACGGATAATTCCTCCGCCAAAGGCGGTGAGAAAAACGGATATCAAGGTGCCCAAAAAGTCAAGTCTGCTTCGTACTGCTACAAAAAATCCGGACATCGCAAAAGCGATGGTACCAATATATTCGGCTATTTCAAACATTAGAGATCTATTGCATACTTTTTAAGTGTTTCAAGGTCTATAAGTTCAAGCATTTTGATATACGTGGCATGTATGAAAATCTGTGGAGCCATACCGTCATGTATAGCTTTGATAAATGAGTGCCCGCCAAGGCACCAGCTCTCTCCGGGCTTAACTCCCGGAAAGTTGTATTGAGGTATGGGGGTAGAGAGGTCATTGCCTACTTTTTTGCTATATTCCAAAAACTCTTTAGTGGCATAGATACAGACTGCATGCATTGCCGGGTTATGATTGCCCGTATTGCAGTATCCGTCTCTGTGAAAGCCGGTAAGCGGTTTAAGGGAACATGGCTCAAGGGGTTCACCTAAAACATTAATCGATTTATCCATATTCTCTCCTTAGATACAAGTATAAAAGCGATTATAGCCAAATTAACTAACGTTATTGCCTGTTTTTTATCTGTGAGGCAGATCTTTTAAAAGATAGTTAAAAATGCTTTTTAGGCACAGGTATTTTCTTTGGGTATAAGAGAAAACATCATAGTTCTTTTAGCTCTATTTTACCACAAAATTACTTTTCATTACTCCTTGCTACTTTCTACCTGTTTCATGTTATACTTCAGCTATGCAAACATTTTTAAAAACCATCGGTGCACTTAATGATGAAACACGCCTTAGTATACTACGTTTCATAGATATCAACGGTGCGGTGTGTGTCTGTGACATAGAGTCAGCCTTCGGGATGATACAGTCACGCATCTCTCGCCACCTCAAAATACTCAAAGAGGCAGGCTTCTTACGTGTAGAACGTAAAGGACGCCGGGCATACTACTCCATACGCTCCCCACTTGACAAATTTCGTCAGGAGATTCTAAAAGAGGTTTCTTATTTGGATATGCAGGTGCCGGAATTTAAGGGAGCGTGTACGCTATAAAGTCTTTTTACATATCCAAAGGACTAGTCACCCTGCCCTTGTTCATCTTGGCTACCACGTGAGTATAGACCATCGTGGTCTCCACAGATTTATGCCCCAATAACTCCTGAATACTTCTCAAATCAATCCCACTTTGTAAAAGATGCGTGGCATAGGAGTGCCTAAATATATGTGATGTCACACGCTTATGTACATTTGCTTTAGTGGCTGCTTGTTTTATGTTACGCCCCAATGTCTTTTCATGCACATGATGTCTACGTACCACTTCAGATCTAGGGTCTTTTGCCACAGACTTCATAGGAAACAAAAATTGCCATTTGGTCTCGAACTTAGCATGAGGATATTTACGTTCAAGTGCGTACGGCATATATACAGAGCCATAACCATCTGCTACATCTTTAGTATGTATGCCTTCTACATACTCTACATGTGCCTTGAGTCTCTGCTTGATAGCTTGTGGCAATGGCACAGTTCTGTCCTTAAGGCTTTTGCTGTCCCAAATATAGACTTTATCAAACCCATACCCCAAGGGCATTTCCTCACTTCGTTCACGGCAAATCTATGTCTTTTATACGTATATTCAACACTTCACTCATACGTAAACCACATCCATACATCAAATACACTATGAGTTGATAAGTACCTGTCAAGTTATCTATCACTTTTTTAACTTCTTCTTTGGTAAGTACTTGTGGAATGTGTTTTCTCTCTTGGGCTCTCAGAGCCTGTATGTTCCACATACTCATATCTATACCCAATACCTCTTTATATAAAAAGAGTAAAGCAGAAAATGCTTGATTTTGTGTTGATGGTGATACCTTTCTCTCTACAGCAAGATGTGTCAAAAACTGTTCTATCTCTGGTTTAGCCATTTCTATGGGGTGTTTTTTGTTGTGGTAAAAAATGTAGTGTTTTATCCAACCTACATAAGACTTTTCAGTTTTGATACTATAGTGCTTAAATCGTATTTTGTCACGAACTATATCTAGTAACTTTTTCTTTACTTCCATGATTTACTCCTAAAATAGCAGGACATTATGTCCTCTATCGCCATAAATCAACAAATAGAGGAACACTTTGTCCAAATATTGGCTCATATCCTAGTAAAAGGACATAAGCAACTTTTATAATTCTATAGTTTTTTCAGAAAAAGTATCAAAAATATGGCAAATTGACATATTTTTAGAAATAGTCAGACATTTTTGATATACTACTAACATGAAAAATATAAGAATAGCGGGACATTTTGTTCCTCTAATAAATAGTTGTTCGAACGCTTCGCATTCGAACAACGGGGGCGTGGGCTGAACACCCACTTGCTGCCCGATGCATCCGCATCGAACAACAAGCGGGAGAAGCGAGCAACCAATGCGAAAGTAAACTTTCCCATCGCCTGTCGCTTACCCACGCCCCCGTTATGTGTCTGCGACGCAAAAGCATAAAGTGCAAATATTAAAATTGAGCGTATGGCTAAATATTATTAGTAAGAGTCCGAATGAGTAAAAAATCGAATACAGCAAAAATACCTAGTAAAGCTCAC
>JALSJI010000072.1 GCA_026989435.1 Sulfurovum sp. | reverse complement strand
TTGTGGCTTTTGAAAATATGATCACTCATTTGTAATCATAGCATATCTTCAGTTCAAGCCTGACTCCAACCGATGCAAGCATCGGGGAAATCTTTTCGATTATAGATGACAGAATTTTCCAAAAGTGTTGCTAACATCACAAGTCTTTTTTCTTGTAGTGTAGCATAAGTAAGAATACATTCCTATTTTTTTATTAGATATTTGGTGTATGCTCTTTTTATTGCCTTGCATGGTGCAATTGTACCCTGCGGTTGTCGTCGATAGAAAAAATTTATGTTAAGAAAGATATATCTAGATGCCTAAGAAAGCACCATCTTAGAAAAACTATCCGCATCAAGCGATGCAGATCCTACCAATACACCATCCACACCGGTAATGCCTGTAATCTCTTTAAGATTTTCAAGTTTGACCGAGCCGCCATAAAGCAGTGGTTTGTCATTGATCTCTTTTTTCAGTGCACTGTGTGTAGCGGATATCTTTTCTACTGTAGCAGAACGTCCTGTACCAATCGCCCAGATAGGCTCATAGGCTACGATGAGGTTTTCATAGGTAACATCTATGCCTTCAAATTGTGCCGGCAGGTACTCCATCACTGCATCAAACCCTTTTTGGCGTATCTCTAAAGGTTCTCCTATACAATAGATAATTTCAAAGCCCTGCTCTTGAAAAAATGAAAACTTTTGAGCTACTTTCTCTTGAGACTCCAACAGATATTCACGTCTTTCACTGTGCCCAATGAGAATCGTTTTGATACCAAACTCATCGAGTTGCTCAACTCCTATTTCGCCTGTAAACGCACCATTGTATGCAGGGTAAGCGTTTTGTGCACCTATAGTAAAATCACCGCTATATACATCCAATGCGGTAGAGGGGGGGAAGATATATACTTTATCTTCGGTTTTTTTAGTATGCAGTTTTTCACTCAACGCTTCAAGATATTTTTGTGTACTTTGGCGTGTGTGATTGGTCTTGAAATTTGCAGCATATATCATACTCTTCCCTTTGCTCTTCTATAAAATTTTTAGCTCTTAAGCGCTTCAAGTCCCGGTAGAGTAGCTCCTTCTATAAGCTTCAAGCTTGCCCCTCCGCCTGTGGAGATAAAGGTCATTTCATCTACATCACCTGCACGTTGTACCACATCAGCAGTATCTCCACCGCCTACAATCGTGGTTGCATGTGTCTGTGCAATATTGTTTGACATAGCCATGCTTCCTTTAGAGTATCTATCCATCTCATAAACGCCCATTGGGCCATTCCAAATAATTGTTTGCGCATCATTAAGAGCTTCTCTATAGAGACGTGTACTCGCAGGTCCGACATCTAAACCCATCCAATCTTTGGGAATCTCCTGTACAGGCAAAAACTTTACTGTTGTATTTTCAGAAAACTCCTGAGCAACTACCACATCGACGGGCAGATAGAATTTCACTCCGAGTTTTTTAGCTTTTAGAATAATATTATTCGCCTCTTCGAGTAAATCATCTTCTACCAAAGAGTTACCCACTTCATGGCCGTGAGCTTTAAGAAACGTAAATGCCATACCTCCGCCAATAATAACTTTATCCACTTTGGTAATAAGATTGGTAAGTGCCTGTAGCTTGCCGGATACTTTGGAGCCACCTACTACTGCCACAAAAGGGCGCACGGGATTCTCAAGCACTTTAGAGAAAAAATTGACTTCTTTGCCCATCAAAAACCCTGCTGCCTTATGCTCTTTGTCAAAAAATTTGGTAATGGCATGTATAGAAGCATGCTTCCTGTGACAGGCACCAAACGCATCATTCACATAGATATCGGCAAAATCTGCCAACTTTTTTGCAAACGCTTCGTCATTGGATGTTTCACCCGCTTCATACCGTAGATTTTCCAGTAATAACACATCTCCTGCTTCAAGCTTTGCTGCTTTACTTTGAGCATCTGCGCCTACTACATCTTCTGCCATATAGATATCTCTTTTTATTTTAAGTAGGGTATGAAGTCTCTTGGCTACAGGAAGCAAAGAGTACTTCTCTTCATACTTTCCGGGCTCCGGTCTCTCATAATGAGAGGCCAATATAATTTTACAATCTCTATCTATACAGTAGCGAATTGTTTGCAGAGCCGAACGAATACGCCTATCATCAGTAATATTTCCAAACTCATCTTTGGGAACATTAAAATCACATCTTATAAATACTCTTTTCCCTTCTATCTCCAAATCTTTTAGTGTTTTCAAGTCTCTTTCCTTATTTACTAATATGTACTGCCATATCTACAAGTCTACAGGAGTACCCCCACTCGTTGTCATACCATGAAAGTACCTTTATCATATTCTTGCCAATGACCTGAATCGTATCTAGCGGGACTACCGTACTTAGCTCTTCACCGACAAAATCCATAGAGACCCTGTACTCCTCATCTACGCCGAGAATTCCTTTATGAGAACCCTCTGCCGCTGCTTTAAATGCTTCTTGTACAGATTCTAAAGTGACGTCTTTAGCAAGTGTAACTGTTAGATCCACGATAGATACATCTGCCGTAGGAACACGAATCGCCTGTCCATTCAGTTTTCCTGTCAATGTAGGCAATACTTTAGAAATTGCTTTTGCTGCACCTGTACTTGTAGGTACGAGATTGCTCGCACCTGCTCTACCTTTTCTAGGATCTTTTTTATGTTTGGCATCCAATATGGGCTGAGAAGAAGTATAGGAGTGTATGGTTGTCATCAAGCCGTTTTCTATCCCAAAGGCATCGTCAAGTACTTTGGCTACAGGTGCCAATCCGTTTGTCGTACATGAGGCATTGGAAATAACTGCCTCCCCTGCATACTCCTCTGCATTAGCACCCAATACATATGTAGGAGTATCATCTTTAGCAGGAGCAGAGAAGAGTACCTTTTTAATACCGTTATCCAAATACGGCTTTACGGACTCTGCTGTCAAAAATGCCCCCGTACACTCCAGCACCACTTCAGCGCCGGCAGAAGCAAAATCAATCTTACTTAAATCACGCTGAGAAAATAGTTGTGCTTTGGTACTGCCGATATGTAAAAAACCGTTTGAGACGGAGACATCGTGACGTGTTCCGTGCACCGAATCATACTTTACCTGATACGCAAGCATCTCCTCACTAGCACTTGCATTGACCGCTACAAGCTCTATGTCATCTCTATCTGCTATGATACGTGCCACGCATCTTCCGATTCTACCCAATCCGTTAATTGCTACTTTTACTGCCATGTGAATATCGTATTCCCTTCGCTCTTAGAATTTATTATGTAATATTATGGTAAAATTATGCAATATTACAGTAAATAAGGTTAGTTTTTGGTTAATGAGTCCAAGCCTATCGTCACATTTTATGGGGGTAGTTTCGATCCTCCGCATTTAGGGCACCAAAAAATTGTCCGGCTTGCGATTGAACATTTAGAGATAGACAAGCTTCTTGTAGTCCCTGCCTATTTAAATCCCTTTAAAGATACCGCCCACGCTTTGCCTTCGCAACGTCTGAAGTGGTGTCATACACTCTTTGACTCGATTGACAAAGTAAGTGTGGAAGCCTATGAGATTGAAGCAGGTAAACCCATGTATACTTTCGACACCGTAACATATTTCAGCAAGGTGTACCGTGTCAAGTATCTTATCATCGGAGCCGATAACCTAGAGAGATTGTCACAATGGCATCAATTTGAGTGGCTCAATGCCAATATGACTTGGGTCATTATCACACGCGACGGCTATGAACTGTATACAAACCACCTTAGAAAGTGGAAAGTACTGACACTTCAAAGTGATGCAAACTCTACCAAAATTAGAGAGCAGGGTGCCCTCCACTATATTGACAAAAAAATAAAAAAATCCGTACAAGACGTACTTAAAGGAAAAAAGCAAATGAACATAGAAGAGAGAGTCAAAAACATCGTAGTCGTACTTGATGAAAAAAAAGCAGAAGAGATTGAAGTGTTTAACCTTGAAAAGGCTGAATATATCGCGAAACGGGTTGTCATTGCAAATGCACTTAACAGCAAACATACGACAGCCCTTTTTGAGCACCTAAAAACAGTTCTCAAAACACATGAAGATACCATTTTGGCTGCCGACATAAGCGATGAGTGGATAGTGGCTGATTTAGGGGATATCCTTATTCATATCATGATACCGGAGTATAGGCAGCGCTATTCATTGGAGCAATTTTTAACCCAATTGCTTGAAAATCAACAAAAAGAAAAAGAGCGTATTTAAAAGACATAATCGCTTGAACCGCCCAAAAATGCTAAAATAAAAAACAGAACTATGGTTGCCAAAGGTGCCAGAAAACACCCTATACAGTAGCGATTTTTAAAAAGATAAAAAAACAACGCACCCCATGCTATTATGATCAATATTTCATGCGCTATAAAAAGCGGTACTATAGCCCTTGTTATATTTCCTACAACGCCCAATGCGACAATCACTGCAAATGTCCCAAGCGAAATCAAGATTTTTTTCAAGTTTTTCTCTTGCCTATAGCGATAGTAAATCAAAGCAATAGTTGCCAGTGTTGCCGACATAATCAACATTTTCACGATATACTCTTTACTCTCTTGTTTCTCATCTTGTCACAGCTTCTCTACTACCTTGATACCAAGAAGTCTCAACCCCTGTTTGATTGTCTTGGCAGTAAGATCTGCTATGAGCAACCTGCTCATTTTGACCTCTTTTTCTACCCCGTCTTTTAGTATAGGATTCTGCTCATAAAAACGCATAAAGAGTGTTACTAACTCGTAGAGATATGTCGTAATCAAATGGGGGCTTGCATCTTCTGCCGCACGCTCCAAAACATCTTCAAAGCGTAATAGCATCACGACAAGTCTATGCTCTAGTGTATCGCCAATGACAATCTCTCCCTTTATAGAGCCTCCATGTCTTCTAAAAAGACTCCGGATTCTTGCATAGGCATACTGCATATAGAGTGACGTATTCCCCTCAAAAGAGAGCATTTTGTCCCAACTGAAGATATAGTTTGATTCACGATTGATAGATAGATCGGCATATTTTACTGCTCCAATTCCTATAATCTTTGCCAATGCATCTATCTCTTCTTTACTGTAATCCTCTTTGTTTTTAATGGTTTCACTTGCTTTGACAACAGCTTCATCAAGCAAGTCAATCAACTTGACGGTACCGCCGTCACGTGTTTTAAAAGGTTTACCCTCTTTATCCATCATCGTACCAAAGGCAATATGCTCAAGTTTTACATTTTTAGAGACGAAACCTGCCTCTTTTGCTACCATGAAAATCTGCTTAAAATGTTCACGCTGTCTTGCATCTACCACATAGGAGATACGTCTTGCACCCAACACCTCTACTCTATAACGTAACGCTGCAAGGTCCGTTGTAGCATAAAGGTATCCGCCGTCACCCTTTTGAACAATGACGGGTGTCTCTTCTTCTTCCAAAAAGACACACTGTGCTCCATTGCTTTGTACAAGCATCCCTTTTGCATCTAACGCCTCTATCACCTTAGGGAGTGCATCATTATAAAAACTCTCTGCCCTCACATCATCGGGTCTTAGATTGACATCAAGCTTGTCATACACCTCTTGACAATGTCCCAAAGAGATGTCAATAAACTTTTGCCATAACTGTAAACAATGTTTATCACCCGATTGTATCTTTACCACATATTCTCTAGCTTTGTCCGCAAACTCTTCATTGGCATCAAACTCAGCCTTGGCATCTTTATAAAACTGTTCTAAATCTTTTAAACTTACCGAGCCATCTTCATCTTTCATCTCAAGATAAGCAATCAGCATACCAAACTGAGTACCCCAGTCCCCAATATGATTTTGGCGAATCACCTCATCTCCTAAAAAGCTAAGAAGATTTGCGAGAGTATCGCCGATAATCGTAGAGCGTAAATGTCCTACATGCATCTCTTTTGCCATGTTTGGGCCTGAGTAATCTACCACTACTTTTATAGGATTGTCTCGTTTTTTTATCCCCAAGCGCACATCTTGTAATGCTATCTGAGACTCTTTTGCCAACCAGAGAGGATTGAGCCATAAATTGATAAACCCGGGCCCTGCAATTTCTGCTTTAGCAAGCATTCCCGTACAATCTAATGCATCCAGAATATTTTGTGCTATCTCTCTAGGATTTTTTTTCAATTTTTTAGAAAGTGCCATGGCACCGTTAAACTGATAGTCTCCAAACTCCGGTTTGCTGGCTTCAGAGACCATTACAGGCTCATACTTAATATCCGCTTTTACAAAAGCATCTTTAATTATATTGTGAATATGTGATTTTAATTTCATAGATTTTCCGTGTGGATGGTGTAGTGGTTACGAAAACCTTCACTCGTAACCGGGTAGGGAACAAGGCATTAAACGTTTTCGCTTTTTTTCTCCTCTTGCTTGCCTGATTGTACCTCTTCAATAGTTGTTTCAATCTTTTGATCTTCCGTTTTGGCAATCTCTTTAGGCTCTTCATCATCTTCTTTGATTGCTTTTTTAAAATCTTTAATACCTTTACCCATGCCTTTGGCTAAATCAGGAATTTTTTTCGCCCCGAAAAGAAGCACTACTATTGCTAATACAATCAAGAGTTCTGGCATACTTGGCATACCCATAGTCAATCCTTTAATTTTGTTACAGTGAACATTAATTTGAATTATTATACAGCAAAATGTTTAAGTTTACTCTTCACCAAACCACTCTTTGATAAATTTTTCTCTTGACTCTCTGCTTTGCTTTAATCTCGCAGCCTTGCTCACGGTAACAAATTGCTTGGCAGCAACCTCAACACTGTCATTAATAATGGTAAAATCATATTCTCCCGCAGCCGCTATTTCGCTTTTAGCATTCTGTAGACGTTTGGCTATTACAGCCTCGTCATCCGTAGATCTCGCACGTAAACGTTTTTCTAGCTCTTTAAGCGTTGGCGGGGTAATAAACACGGAGGTGGTTATATCGTTCATTTTAGCACGTACAAGTCTATGTCCCTGCACATCAATGTCAAAAATAACCAATTTCCCCTCTTTCAGTGCCTCTTTAACGGGTTTTAACGATGTGCCATAATAGTTACCGTGTACCTGAGCATATTCTAAAAAATTGCCTGCCTTGATATCTTCTTCAAAATCTTCTCTATCGACAAAAAAGTAATCTACCCCGTCAACCTCACCCTCTCTTTTGGCTCGTGTGGTTGTTGAGATAGAAAAATAGTACTCTCCTATCTCTTCCGATGCAGCATTTATAACCGTACTTTTCCCCGAACCGCTAGGACCGGATAGGACTAAAATAGCACCTTTTTGCATCAAACCTCACCTTCTATTTGGATTGTAATTTGTACAGCTTTTCCTTTTAGCAAGCGTTTTCGCTCTTTTTTCTTTAACGTGCGCATTGCCATTTCAACTGCTTGCACGATAAGATCGTCTTTTTTATGTGCTATTTTATTTTTTATTTTCTTGGATGCTCCGTTTTTGACTTTTTTCTTCTTTGACTGCTTTAAAAACTTAGACTCCTCTATAAAAGGGGTTAGATCATGCTTTATGCCGACTGCTTCAGTCTTGTCAAATATCTCTTTCTCCGCGATAATCTTAAGTCCTTGTGCAGTCAACTGCTCTTTTATCGCCTCGATTTTGCGAGCCTCTTCACTTAGTACTTTATCGTTGCCGTTTCTCTCTGTCTCATCCAGATCAAGCAATGTTTTGATCTTTTCTACCTCCTCTTTGTCAAGTACCTTCGTGCCAGCTTGTTTCTCCTCCTTTTTTCCCTTATAGCTGCTCTCTAGTATCTCTAAAATTTCAGAGGGTAAAAAAGGTTTTTGTATACAAAAGTCAAATCCTTCAATATGGATATTTTCTTTGGTAAAAAATACCTTTTTCCTTATAGAGAGATATCTCTCTAACTGCTCTACTTTTTTCGTATATGAAGCCTCATCTACAAAAACAAACTCATAACTATCGCGTTGAGACTCTTCCGGCTCCGTAATCTCTTCTAATACAATAGAGCGATCACGTATACAAAGAGACAAAAGTCTAGAAACTACCGGATTGGTATTGATGAGTAAAATATTCATTTTTTTCTCCATAAGTATGTTGTTTATGATTATAGTGTAACTCTGATTAGGGGTTGGTTTGTTAAGCAGTGAGAATAAAGGTATCTATCAAAAGAGATGGTACACCCATCAGGATTCGAACCTGAGACCTTCGGTACCGCAAACCGATGCTCTATCCAGCTGAGCTATGGGTGCATATTTGGAGTGCAATTATACCAGAAGTATCTTTATTTTGTCTCTAGTTTGAGACTTCAATCACCACCAATGCAAGAAAGACAAATCCTAAATAGCCGTTGACAACAAAAAAAGCCTTGTCTATTTTTGTAAAGTCTTTTGCCACAATATAGTGCTCATAACTAAGCATTGCAGCACTGAAAATTACAGCGAGTTTAGCCCATATACCCAACTCGGAACTATTGACGAACAAAGCCCAAAAAAAGAGTGTCAAGAGATGAAAAAAACGTGCAATCCAAATCGTTTTTTTTATACCGTACTTGGCAGGGATTGAGTAGAGATTGTGTGCTTTATCAAATGCCATATCCTGTAAAGAGTAAAGCAGATCAAAACCCGCCACCCAAAACATCACACCAATAGCCAGATAAAGAGACCATAGAGTAATCTCTCCACTAATTGCCACAACACCTGCTATAGGGGCCAATCCCAAAGAGAGTCCCAAAATAACATGGGCAAGAACAGAAAATCGCTTAAAATGCGTATAAGCACCCAGTATCGCCAAAATAGGAAAAGAGAGTTTAAATGCCAATGCATTAATATAATATGCCGTAAGAACAAATCCGCATGCATTGATAAGAATAAAGGCTATGATTTGATTTTGCGATATTCTACCGTCAACCGACGGTCTTCGGTTGGTACGGGGATTTAATATGTCAATATCTCTATCAAGCAATCTGTTGACACCCATCGCAAAATTACGTGCAGTAACTGCTGCAAGCGAAGCAAGCAATAGTAGTCTCCATCCAAACCAGCCACTCCCACTCTCATGCAATGAAGCAACAAGCATGGCAATAAAAATAAACGGTAAAGAGAATACGGAGTGCTTAAACATCACCAACTCAAAAAAGTCGGACAGAAGCTTTTTCACCCTGCCTCCTCTTAATAATTTCTCATTTCTCATTTGAACGACTCTAATTATGGGTGCGGTATTTTAAGTGTTGAATTCATCGACCATGCAATAAGAAATACCAAAAAAGAGATAATCGCGCAAGATGAAAATATCTCGTAGGAAAAAAGAAGATAAAGCACCCATAACAAAATCGCGCCCAACGGTGTAGGCACGCCTTCAAAATATTTGGCAACCTCCCCCTCTTCTACCTTAAGATTAAATTCTATCAATCTTCTTAGACCGGAAATAATATAGAATATAAAGACAAACCCCACCGTAATCTCCGCAAAAACACTCGTTATGCTAGGCTTCATTGCATAAAAAAGCAAAAACGGAGGCATCACAACAAAAGAGAGAAAATCTGCAAAAGAATCCAACTGTATACCAAATTCACTTGAGAGCTTATACCTTCGTGCCAATTTACCGTCTAATATGTCACACGCACCTGCAATCCATGCCACAATAATCGCTATAAAAAAGTTACCTTGTACAATAAAATAAATCGCTATAATCCCAAGAGCTACATTGAGATATGTTACTAGATTTGCAAGATTAAAACGATTGTGTTTATCAAATAGATCCATACTCTGCCCTCCATTTAAGAACTCTTATTTTACCTTGTTTGGTGTTATGGTATGATTATATATGCAAAGCATTCGACAACTAGCGATTATCGGTCCCACTGCCTCGGGAAAAACATCTCTTGCTATTAAAGTTGCACAGAAGCTCAATGCCCATATTCTCTCCCTGGACTCCTTGGCAGTTTATAAACAGATAGATATTGCCTCAGCTAAGCCAAGCCTTAAAGAGCGTAAAAGTATTCGGCACTTTGGTATAGACTGTATCTATCCCCATGAACATTTTGATGTAACACTTTTTATCCGTTTATATCAAGATGCCTATTGCATATGTGCACAAGAGAAGAGGCCCTTGATTATTGTCGGCGGTACCGGTTTTTATCTTAAAATCTTAAGTGAAGGGATCAGCCAAATGCCCTCCGTATCAGATGCTACAAAATTGAAAACAAAACAATATCTACGGAATCTACACTTAGCCTATGCCTTTCTTTATGATTTAGATAGACGGTTTATGGCAAAGATAGAGGCAAATGACCGGTACCGCATAGAGAAGGCTTTGCATATCTATTTTGAAACATCCCTCATTCCCACACAATATTTTATGCTCCATCCTCCCAAACCTATTATCACTACACCCTTGCCTATCTATAGTATTCACTGGGAGAGGAAACTACTAAGAGACCGTATATCAAAACGTACTAAAGAGATGTTAAAAAACGGTCTTATCGATGAAGTGTCTAATTTAGAAAAAAACTACTCAAGATCTCTACACTGTATGAACTCTATCGGTATCAAAGAGACACTTGCCTATCTAGACGGTATCTATGACAGAACAATGCTTTGTGAAAAAATCACTATAAACACTGCACGCCTAGCCAAGCGGCAAAACACATTCAACAACTCACAATTTAAAGATGTGATAAAAGGGAGCATAAAAGAGCTAGAGAGGCTGCTCTTGTCATACCCTAAATAAACAAATTGCTTCTTTATACAAAGCTTCCTAGAGAAGCGTGTAAAATAGATAAAACAGTAGCTTCAAAATTGCCTTTTAGCAACAGTGTGACTACCTGTTTTCTATAGAATCACTCTTATTGCTTAATATCCGCTAGCAGATATCATATAATACAAATAAGATACAAGCGGCTGTATGTATAAAATGGCTGTTACGGTTGCTACGGTAGCAAACCCTATAATTACCATCAGTGGTTTGGATATATTATAATAGACAATATCCACACTTTTTACCGGATCTTTGAGGAACATATAGACAACAAGTTTTAAATAGTAGTATGCAGCAACGGCTGAGTTGAGCCCCATAATTACAGCCAGCCAAATATAGCCTGCATTTACTGCTGCTTGCATGACATAGATTTTCCCCCAGAAAACCGAAAATGGCGGTACACCAGCGAGAGAGAGCATAAATATCGCCATGATTACCGCTCCCATCGGCATAATCTGAATCAAACCTGCAAATTTCTCAAAAGGATGATCATAGCGTTTATGGAAGCGTCTTACTTTGTGACGTGAAATCCATAACATGGCAAATGCACCGAGGTTGGTAAACATAAAGAGTGCATAATAGAGGAATATCGCCGTATTTCCCTCTGTAGTATCCAGTGCAAGTGCTGCCATAATAAAACCTGCATGAGAGATAGACGAGTATGCAAGCATACGCTTAACATCATCTTGTACCAGCGCCATAACATTTGCAAGCGTCATAGTAATCACTGCCAAAATCAATATGGTCCATCTTACCCACTCAAGACCCAAATCAATATACATACCGAAGATTCTGATACTTACCACAAAAGCTGCAACCTTAGGGACAACCGACATATACCCGGCTAGCGGTGCCGATGCACCTTCATAGACATCCGGAGCCCAGGTATGGAACGGGAAGAGTGAAAGCTTAAATCCAAAAGCCACCAACAACAGAATCGATGATCCGAATATGGCTATCATAAGCCCTGTCTCACTCATACGTGTAGCCATAATTTCTGCAATTTTATAGAGTTCGATTGAACCTGTAAGGGCATAAAGCACCGCTGAACCCATTGCAAAAAAACCTGCTGCCATAGCACCCATCGTAAAATACTTCACTGCTGCCTCATACGAGTTTGCTCTGTTGTGCAGAGCAATCAATGTATACAGTGCCAGTGATGCCGTCTCAAGTCCTACAAAAATCAGTATCAGATTGTCTGATGCTGCCATAAACTGAAAACCTGCTATCATAAATAAAAAAAGTGCAAAAAACTCGGGATATGCAAATTCGTGAAATCTTTTTGATGTAAGTGCCAATGGTATAAATATCATCGACCCTCCGATAATCATTAATTGCGAGACGATAGAGATACCGTCAATAAGCATCACATCGAAAAATCCGCGTTCATTGACATTTAATCCTAAAACCGCACCAAAATTGATAAATAAAATTAACAATGTCAACATCACATAGAGTGTTTTATCAAGCTTTTTATTGATCAAATCAATCGTCAAAATAATTAACCCGCCTGCAATAGCAATAAGCATCGGTGCAAGGGTAATGAGGTTAAGGCTCTCTAAACTTACATTAATAGGCTCTAACATTATTTACCTCCTGCAATTGATAGAGTGGGTCTACCCGATTCAAAAGAGTTTGAAACATGAATCATGTCTTTTGCCTCTTTTGTAATCGCTTTTTCATCCATGAATGCCAACAGTGCATTTACCGAATTATTAATAGGTTCCAAAACAGGTTTTGGGTAGACACCCAACCAAATGACAATAGCAACCAGAGGAACAAGAGACCATGTCTCTCTCGCATTTAAATCTTTAAGTTTTTGATTTGCTTCATTGTTAAGCGGACCGAAAAAAGCCAATTTCATCACCCTTAGCATATATACCGCACCCAAAATAATAGATGTTCCCGCAATGATTGTGATCATGGGAGATACTTTATAAAATCCAAGTAGCACAAGAAACTCACCCACAAAACCGATAGTAAGAGGCAACCCGACCGAGGCCATAAGCATCACGCCAAAAATAATAGCAAATTTCGGCATTACCGATGCAAGACCGCCAAACTCGGAAAGAAGTTTGGTATGCCTTCTGTCGTAAATCATACCCACTAACATAAACAGTGCACCTGAGACAATACCGTGAGACAACATTTGAAATATTGAACCTCCCAAGCCCTCTGCATTCATTGCAAAAAGCCCCAACATAATAATTCCCATATGTGATACGGAAGAGTAGGCAATGACCTGCTTCATATCTTTTTGTGCATATGCTATCATTGCCGTATAGACCACCATAATCAAAGAGAGGACTGCGATAGGGGTAATGGCCATCACCGACGCATCGGGAAAGAGCGGAAGCGAAAATCTCACGAACCCATAAGTACCCATCTTCAATAATATTGCAGCAAGGATTACTGAACCAATAGTAGGAGCCTGCCCGTGAGCATAGGGTATCCATGTATGGAACGGAAACATCGGTACTTTAATAGCAAAACCGATAAAGAATGCTGCAAAAAGCCAAATTTGATAGTCAACAGGCAGTACCAACGCATACCAATCTGTAACGGCAAAGGACCATACGCCTGTAAGATTATGATAAATATATGCCATAAATAACATACCTACAAGCATTAACAGTGAACCCGTAAATGTATAAAGGAAAAATTTAATAGATGCATACACACGAAGCGGTCCACCCCATGCACCGATAATATAAAGCATCGGAACAAGTGAAAGCTCCCAGAAAAGATAGAAGATAATGGCATCAAGCGCGACAAAAACACCTATCATTGTCATCTCTAAGAAGAGTAGAGAGATAATCATGTTTTTGATATTTTTAGTCTCTCCCATCGATGCCATACCAATGAGTGTCATTAATGCCGTCATCACGATAATAAAGAGCGAAATACCGTCTGCACCGAGATAATAAGAGATCCCAAAATCAGGAATCAGCGGGATCATCTCTACAAACTGTATCCCCGGATTATTCATATCAAAAGAGAACCATAACCACAACGTCAATAAAAAGACAACCAAGGTCACGGCAATACCGTATGCCCTGATACTCTCTTTTGTTACCACAAACCCTAGCAATCCTGCAACTGCTGGGAAAAAAACCAAGATACTTAAAATATTTTCCATTTCCACTCCCTACATAAATATCGCTGAGACCGCAGCGACTGCCAATAATATTACTCCGCCAACAGCCATCCAGTTGAGGTAATTCGAAAGATTACCTGTCTGCATACTTCTGGTTTTATCCCCCGTAGTATAGAAAAATTTGGCAATATTGTCGACAGTGGCATCCACAATTTTAAGATCGACTCCTGTCCAAAATTTCTCCGAAATCATACTGTACGGTTTGGTAATGAACTCTTCATAAAACTTAGGTACATAGTACTGATTTTTAAGCAATTTATAGAAGAACCCTTGCTCTTTGGCTTCATCACGCTTCCATGCTTTATCCCCTGTTCTTGCATACTTCATGTAAGCATAGGCAATACTCGCAAGCACAATAAAGATAACCAAAAGCCCCAAATAGATAGCTAGATGGTGTGTATGTTCCGACATCTCATACTGTACAGACTCCCCTATATGATAAATAAATACTTTATAAGCGGACATAAACCAACCTGTAATAAGCGCTAATACCGCTAGAGGAAACATTGCTACAAGTGCAAAGGTATACATCTCGTGCGGATGAAAACCCAAAGGGGTATGCCTATCCTCGCCATGGAAAGACAAAAATACCTGTCTAAAGGAATAAAATGCCGTCATTCCCGCAGTAACGACAAGCATAAACCACAATATATATGTCTGTTCATTAAAGGCCGTTTCAATAATGGCATCTTTTGACCAGAAACCTGCTAAAGGGGGTAAACCTGCCAGGGCGATAGAGGCAAACCCCATATAAAGCCATGTCGCTCTCATCTCTTTTTTCAAATTACCCATTTTAAAGAGATCCAACTCATCATTCATGGCATGCATTACATTTCCTCCTCCAAGGAATAGAAGTGCCTTAAAGAAAGCATGCGCTGCAAGATGGAAAAGTGCAATCCAGTAAGCACCTAGTCCCGCCGCTGCAAACATATATCCCAGCTGCGAAAGCGTGGAGTATGCGATGATTCTTTTAAGATCACGCTCTACCAAAGCCATTGAAGCTGCATAAAAAGCAACAAATGTACCTAAGCTCGCAATAAACATACTTACCCCTGATACCTCAGGCATTGCATACAAAGGGTTAGATCTAACAACGAGGAATACCCCTGCTGTTACCATAGTCGCTGCGTGGATTAATGCAGATACCGGTGTGGGACCCTCCATTGCATCAGTAAGCCATGTATGAAGCGGAAACTGTGCCGATTTTCCCATAGCACCGATAAAGAGTGCAATAGCTGCTCCCGCCAAAACCGTTTCGCTCAGGTATGGAAGCTGTGCAAAAACCTCATCATACCGTAAAGATCCCGTATTCCAGTAAAGTATAAAAATACCAATAAGCATCCCAAGGTCGGCAATACGATTCATAATGAATGCTTCATTTGCTGCCCATGAAGGCGATATAGAAGGATTTTCCTCTTTTGGCTTGTCCTCTTTGTGATACCAAAAACCGACAAGTAGCCAAGAACAGACTCCCACGCCTTCCCAGCCTATAAAAAGTCCCAAAAAGTTATCCGACATGACAAGTATCATCATTGAGAATACAAACGCCGAGAGGTATGAAAAAAATCTATTAAAACTTCTATCATGATCCATGTAACCTATGGCATAGATATGAACCACCGTAGAAACAAGGGTGACGACACTCATCATCGTTACAGAAATATGATCTACCACAAACCCAAATCCAACATTAAAATCACCGACAGCTATCCAATCCATCATTCTAACATGGATAACCTCACCGGTCATATAGAGATTGGCTGCCAACAGTGCAGAAGCTAAAAATGAGATAAAAATTAAAATAGAAGCCACAACTCCTACAAAAATCTCTCTCTCTTTCATACCAAAGAGTGAAGCAAACAGCGACCCTGCAAATGGTGCAAATAGTGCGATATATACTAAATTTTCCATATTATCCTCTCATACTTGCTAAATCATCTAAATCAAGCGAACCGTGTTTTTTATACAGTACAATCAAAATACCTAAACCTACTGCTACTTCGGATGCGGCAATAGCAATAATAAAAAACGCAAACATCTGTCCCGTAAGATCATTATAGTAGTGAGAAATGGCTGCAAATGCTATATTGACGGCATTAAGCATAATTTCTGTTGCAAAAAAGAGCATAAGCAGATTTCGCCTTCTAAGCACGCCTATTAAACCTATGGAAAATATAATCGCCGAGACAATTAAGTAGTGGGATAACCCTATCATTCTTTATCCTTTTGTATCATTATTTCATCCTTGGCATCATTGTCAATTTCCATATTTTCGGTAATGGAATGATTCATCTTTTTCCCTGCTAAAATAATACCTGCAATCATTGCTACAAGCAACATCACGGCAGCAACCTCAAAAGGAACAAGATATTTGGTAAAGAGAACCATACCCACATCCTGAGCATTACCGACACCTTCGGTCATAGGATAGAGTGCCTGTATATCGTTTGAGTGTATCGGTGCTGCAAACATCAACACAAGCACCAGTGCCGACATACCCCCCAGCAAAAAGACAACAAAACTATTCGTATTTTTCTCTTTAATATCTCTGGTTGCATCAAAAAACATCATTGCAAAGGCATAAAGTGCAATCACGGCTCCCACATAAACAATAATCTGAATCACTCCAAGAAAATCTGCACCCAAAAGGAAGAAAAAACCTGATACCAGTACCATAGCTGCTGCAAGTGACGTCATCGAATAAAGTATGTTTTTACTCATGACCGTCACCGAAAACAGTCCTATAGTTAAAAAGGAGAACAGGTAAAAAGCAAATCCCTCTACGGTCATTAAGGATGTTATAAAATTTTCAAACATAACTACCCTTCTTAGTACGCCAATGGCGTTTTTTTGATATTTTCGTCTGCATTTGGAGAGATAGCACCGAAACCATCATACTCTTGTTGCAAATTCAATTTGTCTATAGGAGTCAACATATCCTCAAAAAAAGAAAAACCTGCTCTTTGTTCTGATGCGTTTTCATACCTAGGACCGTGTACAATAGCCAATTCCGGACACACTTCGGCACAATATCCACAAAAGATACAACGTCCAAAATTAATCGTATACTCACTGACCTCTTTGCGTTGCTCCTCATCGTATCTCGTATCCATAGCTATACAGTTTGAGATACAGATCTTTTCGCAAAGACCACATCCGATACATCTGTAATTTCCCGACTCCAAAAGTCTCAACATATCATGAATCGCTCGATATCTAGGAGAGATAGGCATTTTTTCCAAAGGATACTTTACCGTGTGCATATCATTTTTAAACAGTGCCTGAAGCATATTTCTAAAGACAACCCAGAGCCCTACAAAAAGTTCACCTTTGAATGTTCTTTTTGCTACCTGCTTAAATTTGCACCAACCGCCTTGAGGTGGCTTACCTACGTCAAGCGTCACATAAGACTGTGAACCTACATTTCTGTTTTTAAATTGTGCTAAACTCATCTTATCCCCCTTATAGCAATACTATAATTGCTGTAATCAACACGTTTAATACAGCAATCGGCATCAATACTTTCCAACAAAACCACATCAACTGATCGGGCCTTACATGAGGCCATGCCGCCCTCACCCATAACATTAAAAAGAAAAAGAATGCAATTTTAAGCATAATCGTCAGCCATCCTATTGAAGAAGAGGCATCATATCCACCTAAAAATACAATCGCTGCAATTACGGAAATCGTAATCATATTGGCGTATTCCCCTATGAAAAACATCCCCCATCTCATTCCGGAGTACTCTGTTGCATACCCTGAAACGACTTCAGCCTCATGCTCAAGGAGATCAAAAGGTGTTCTATTCGTCTCTGCAAAACCGGCAATTAAAAAAAGTATAAATGCCACGGGCTGTTGCCAAATAAGCCACGAAGAGACACCGCCGCTTTGATACATATTAAAATCAACAAAAGAGAGTGAACCCACTAGCATCACCGGTGCCAATATTGCAAGTGCGGTAATCACCTCATAAGATAAAAACTGTATTGCAGTTCTTGCTGCTCCGATAATACCCCATTTGTTTGCCTGAGACATTCCTGCCAAAAGCGGTCCGTAGAGTCCTGATGCCATCATCCCCAGTACAAACAAAATACCGATATTTAAATCAGATGCGATTGAGGGAACAAACGTACCGCCAATAAAAGGAATAAAATCAGGCACGGTAAAATCAGGGAATACAGGTACTGCTCCAAGTGCGATAAATGCTGTAGCCGCCGTAATGAGCGGTGCTACCATAAAAATAAGCTTATTTGCATTTTGGGGAATAATATCCTCTTTTGTAAACAGTTTAATACCGTCAGCTGCAATTTGAAGCAATCCGTAAGGACCTACATGCATAGGACCTAAACGTCTTTGCATAAATGCCAAAACTTTTCTTTCTATAAACGTTCCAAACCCTGCCAATGCTGAAATAATTGCCAAAATGATTACTGTTTTAATCAATACGCCAACCCACGTAACTTCCGGCAATAGATGTGTTGCTTCCATATTTTATACCTTTCTTAGTGTTACTGTTTGATATCTTAAGCCGTCAAAGAGATCATAAATGCCTTCAAATGCTTTATAGTCGGGGACCTTTACGATATCTCCCGTCATTTTATCATCTACAATCACATCCAAAGTAATACTTCCCTTTTCAAATACCACTTCTACTTTTTCACCTAAACTCTCTGATTTTTCTTTACTCACATAGAGTCCAAACGGTTCAAAAATCTCATGCGACTTATCCGTAAAGTCATTAAACTGTCTTGCAGGATTACATCTATAGGCAATCTCTCCGTCCAATAGAGCTTGTTCATCAAATCGCTCTACTTTGGGAAGAGGTACTTCTTTCGTACTATTTTCCAACCTGTATCCCCTGTTATCCGTACCATCATTTTCAAAACAATTGGGAAGCGCATCAAATTCGATAGCTCTAAATCCTTTATCTTTTGGCAAATCTTTTGTCCAATCTATTGTCAACTCCGGTGCACCCGTAAACACTTTCACTAAATCATTCAACTCATAACCGTTGTACTCAACTGCCGCATTGGTAGGCAAGACCCGTTTTCCGATGTTACACAGTGTCCCTTCTTGTTGGTTCATCGCAGGCATATCCAAATCACCGCTGCCCAAAGCCGAGAGTACAAAATCTGCTTTTTCATTATATCCTACGGTATAACCATCGGCTTCATCATCTAGATCACAAATAAGCGCAACGCCAAGTGCATTTGATTTAGGTGGTGCCATGACGACGTCAATGGGACAGGTTGCCTCTATTAATGCTACCAGTTTTGCAATATTTTCTGCTTTATCGTGATAGTAGAGATCTTCTCCCAACATCATTGAAAAGCGCTCTTTCTTCTTCATCATTTTTGCAAAAGCATCATCAAACTTGGACGCATCGCCTCCTAACAAATCCACAAGAGCGTTTGTATCTACGGTTATCTCTTTTTCTACAGTCTCTTTTATCTTTTTGGTAACCTCTTCTTCCTCTCCCGTCTCTTCGTTTAATACCTTCTCTTTTACGCTCTTTTCAACTTTCTCTTTGACTATTTCCGTACGTGTACTTTTAAAACTATCAAGATACTCTTTCACGTCCGAAGGGAGTTTCTCTTTGTCTGCAAACAGCTCAAGTACCAGATAGAGCGCTGCCTCTTCAAGCCCCGCTTTATGATTAAATACTTCTATACTTTTCCCAAATGTAGGAATCAACGTATCGCCTACGGGATGAAAATAGAGTCCTGCTCCCTTATTAAGCTTTTGTACGTTATTGAATGCATATTTCATTGCAGGCGAATCGTTTCTCAGCGATGCCCCTATAGAGATAACAAAATCACTCTCTTTCATTATAGTATCCGTGTCTGTAGACCAAAGCATATTTCCGGATGCTGCCTGATACTCACGTAAAAATTTCTGAAATGCTCTTACCTCAGGGTTATAGAGCTTAATGCCCGTTTTCTCTTTAAGTCTCTGAAGCATCATCGCCTCTTCATTGGTAATCATGGCATTAAAACGGATGGTTTTTGCCTTTTTAAATGCCTCTATGGCTTTTTGAAAGGCCTTTTCGTCTTTTTTTGCCGTGGTATTTTGAAAATCATAGGCAAAACGTGCAGATCCATCCAAAGATACATAGTTCCATTCGTTGGTAACTCGGTAAATTTTTTCCGTTCTATTTGCTATAGAGGTCGGTTTTACCTCATAGTAAATTTGGGCACCGTCACTGGAGTGTGCAGCAACAGCAGGCACTCTTTTTAAATCCCACGCATTTGACTGATAAACAAAGTCACGTGAGACCAATGCACCTACAGGACATACGGCGATACACTCTCCACAGTCCGAACAGTTTGTCTCCCCTGTACCGTTACTAGGTGCAATCACCGATTTTTGCAGTTTATTCCACATCGCATAGGCATCCTTAGGCATGCTCTCTTTATAGGCTTTATCTACAGCTTCACCGCCTCGTTTTGCCGTAGTAATAGCTGCATCGCCTATCATATCTTTACAGACCGTAGTACAACGTTCACAAACGATACATAAACCCGGGTCATAATGGAGTACGGACGACCAGTTTGTAGTTTCTCTTTTTGTATCGGGTATTGCATAGGATTGGGAATCTACTTCAAGCTCAAGCGTATAGTTCTGCAGCTCACACTCTCCAGATTTGTCACATACCCCGCACTGTAGAGGATGATTCACGTCATACACTTCCATAATAGCTCTACGCTCTTCAAGAATAGTCGGTGTCTTTGTGACAACCTCCATGCCCTCTTTGACTTTGGCATTACACGCATAGACCTGCTTTCCGTCCGCCTCTACTAGACAAATTCTGCATGCCAAGGTCGGAGAGCACCTTGTCAAGTAACAAATAGCAGGAATAAACACATTATTTGCTCTAGCAGCATTTAGGATAAATTCTCCCTCCTTAGCCTTGTATGTCACGCCGTCTATTGTGATATCAACCATAGTATTTATTGTTTGTACTTCACCCATATTTTTTCCTACTCTTTATTATAAATTATCGACCTTCTACAATACAAAAATAATAAGCGGTCAATTCTTGAATTTTATAAATTTAATTAGAGGATAACAGATATGCACTTAATACTAAAGTATAAATTTACATTCTATTTGATTTCATGTTAAAATGTATCAATTTTAAACACCGTAAATGCTCCCCCCCCCAAACCTCGCCTCTACGTATGCACCGTTTATGGCATCGTCTAACACGGAGGTAGTTGAAAAAACGCTTATTACAAGATAAATATTTTTTCTATTACTTTCCATTTATGTCACCTAAATACTCACTGACTAGATACTTTTTACACTATTTTGTTATCTCATGTATGTTTAAAACGGCTCATGGTATTGTTCTACAAAATTTTATAACAAAGGATAGATATATGGCTTCAAACGAAATATTTGATATAGCAATCATTGGTGCAGGACCTGGAGGCATGGCAAGTGCCATTGAAGCAAAATTGGCAGGTATTCATAATATCATAGTAGTAGACAAAGCAGAGACACACAATTATATGATCCACAAATTTTACAAAAAAGGCAAAAGGGTCGATAAAGACTGGATGGGTATCAAATTTGAATTTGAAGGCAATGTCACATTTGAAGAGTGTTCAAAAGAGGAGTATATCCAACAGATGGATGATCTACTTGCTTCTCACGGTGTACTGGACAAATTTGTCTATAATACAGAGGTCGCCTATGCGAAAAAAGGCGAAGACGGATTATTTCATATCCCGTTTGGTCAAGATATCGTCAAGACCAAAAACGTAATTGTCTCTGTCGGAAGAATGGGTAAGCCAAACAAACCGGGCTACAAATTTCCAAAAGCCATTAAACCCCGCCTCAATTTCAATCTTTCCGATGTAAAAAACGGTGAAAGAGTTATGGTTGTAGGGGGTGGAGATACTGCTGGTGAATATGCTTATGGGCTGGTTGAGCAGGATGATATGCAAGATTGTGTTGTTACCTTAAACTATAGAAAACCGGAAATCACGAGAATGAATCCAGTCAATACGGAATTGACCATGAAATATATCAATAACGGCAAACTCCTTAATAAAATGGGCGTGGATGTCGAAAGTGTTGAAGCTACGGAAGATGAACTGGTTAAGGTAAACTTTACGGACGGTACAAGTGAAGTATATGACAGAGTGGTCTATGCACTTGGAGGAACCAGCCCAAAAGACTTTCTTGTCAACTCAGGGATAGAGACGGGAAAATGGGATGAACCGATTATTAATGAAAAAACAATGGAGACAAATATCCCCGGACTTTATACTATCGGTGACGTGGTGACTGATCAGGGGAGTATTGCGCTTGCATTCAACCATGCATCATTCGCTATCAATGACATCGCTGCCAAAAGCTAATAAGCTATCTAAGACCTACAAAGGTCTCTTAGAAAGAGACCTCTCTTTTTACGATAAATCCATAAAATATAATGTTCTAGACCTTCTCTTCGGGGCTCTTTGTTTCTGATTCTGCTGCCGCTTTCTCTTCTAGCTCTTTGGCAAAAGCTTCTGCACGCGCTTTACGTTCCTCTTCAGAGAGTTTTTTGACTACAACAGTCCAATCCACTTCATTAAATTTTAGAGAGTTCAACAGTTCATGACCCGTTTCTTTAATAACATCTGCAGATTTTTGAATAGAAGAAAAATCTCCCACTTCAAAAAGAAAAATCCCCACCTCGTCTACCTTAAGACCTTTATCGATTAATTCTACCATTCTGTCATAAAAGTCATCGTGCAAATGTCTTAAATCATATCTCTTCATTATCTATCCACCTCTCCAAATACAATGTTCGTTGTACCGATAATGGTCACAACATCTGCCAAATAGGTGCCTACAAGCAACTCTTGCAATAGCCCCGTATGGAAAAAACTAGGTGCTCTACATTTTAATCTATAGGCATAAGGGTCACCTTCGGATTTTATATAAAAACCAAGTTCGCCTTTTGGTGATTCTGTTGGAACATAGACTTCTCCGCGCGGTGGTCTCATCCCCTGCGCTACCAATACAAAGTGCTGCATTAGGGCATAATTTTGTGTCATAATATCCTCTTTGGTTGCAGAGATATATTTAGGGGCATGTGCCATAAGTTGGGGTTGGGTCTCTTTATAAATAGGAATAAGCTGTCTTAGGATACGCGTAGATTGTCTCATCTCTTCCATATAGAGTCTAAATCGTCCATAAGAATCACATCTGTCTGAGACGGGTATGTCAAAATCAAGTTCAGGGTAGAGCTCGTAAGGTTCCTCTTTTCGAATATCGTATTTGACACCCGATCCTCTAAGCATAATACCCGTACACCCCCAGTTGAGTGCATCTTCAGCAGAGATAACGCCTACATCTTCCAGACGCATCTTCCAAATACGGTTTTCATTGAGTAGTGCACCGTAGGTATGTTCAATCTCATAATCTACTTTGTCACAAAATGCTGCAAGATTTTCTAGCCAACCTTCCGGCAAATCAAGCGGTACACCCCCTATGCGTACGGCCGAGTGCGTAAGCCTGGCTCCACAGTAATCCTCCATCAAGTCCATACCAAACTCACGTTCACGAAAGGCATACAAAAATACCGACATAGCTCCCACGTCCAATGCATGTGTAGCGATAAAGAAAAGATGTGAAATCACGCGGTTAAGCTCTAAGAGCATGGTACGAATTGCCTGAGCACGTCTAGGTGCCTCAATACCCAGTAGCTTCTCTACTGCCAAAGCATAGGCATAATTGTTAGATGTGGATGCGATATAGTCAAGTCTGTCCGTTGTCGGCAAAAACTCATTATAGGTCATATTCTCTGCCATCTTTTCAATACCGCGATGCAAATAGCCAATGTCCGGATAGGCTTTCACCACCTGTTCGCCATCGAGCTCCAGCACAAGCCTAAGTTGACCGTGGGCGGAGGGGTGTTGGGGCCCAAAGTTGATTACCATGGTATTGTCATCACGCTCAAAATTAAGATTTTCAAAAAACGGTGTTAGTTTATTAGGTACTTGCATAAAGGCCCCCTATTTCCTTTCATCTAACTGTTTAGATGCTTTTTTATTGTAATTTACCAAGAGTGTTTCACTATACTCTATCGGTACTTCTTTATCTGCATTGTACTCCGTACCAAAAGGCACTTCATACCCTATACGTGAAAAACGTTTGGTGTCTTTCATATCTATTTTGGCAGGATCTCTATTCTCAGGCCCTATAATATCTCTGTACTCCTTACCAAAAATTTTATCCACTTCATACCATGATGCGGCCTCGTCTCCAAAGAGAGGATATGTCTTAAGTAGAGGATGCCCCTCCCAATCATCCGGCATAATAATCCGTTTGAGGAAAGGGTGATTGTTTACCTTGATACCAAACATATCAAACATTTCACGTTCCGCAAAATTGGCAGAGTTAAATAGCGGGACTATACTCTCTATAGCTTCTCCTTTTGCCAAACGGCACACAACCCTTACTCTTTTTGCTTCATTGATATTCAATAACTGCCAAAAGAGCTCGAATTCATTCTCTTTTGCCAGATAATCCACTGCCGACTGCTCTGAACACTGGGTGTAACCGCACTGCTCTTTTAGGATTTTTATCACTTCAAAATTATCTTTGGGATTGATATGAAGAACCATCTGTCCAAGCTGTACCGAGCTTGAAAGCACCAGATTTTCCAAGGCTTCAAGCACCTTTGCAAAATGAGTTCCCTCTACTACTTCCGATTGAGGTACCTTAGGTACTACATGATACCTGTCTGTATAATATGCTTTCTTCTGAACATTATCTTTAGGAACATATTTACGCATTAGATTAACCTCGCTCTTTTTTTACTTGTCTGCGTTGTTAAGTCCTGTTTCTGATTTTTATTCATATTTGCAGACTCTCTACGTATCTTTTTCTGAAGCATCATCAGAGCATACTGAAGCGTCTCCGGTCTAGGTGCACATCCCGGCAGATAGATATCTACGGGAATAATACGATCCACCCCCTGCACCGTCGCATAGGTATTGAACATACCGCCGGTATTTGCACATGACCCCATAGAGATAACCCATTTCGGTTCTGTCATCTGATCATAAAGCCGTCTGGCAAACTCTGCATGCTTTTTAGAGAGTGTACCGGCAAGGATCATCACATCTGCCTGTCTAGGACTTGCCCTAAAAATCGTCCCCATTCTGTCAAAATCATAACGGCTTGCCCCCGATGCCATCATCTCAATCGCACAACAAGCCAACCCATAAGTAAGCGGCCAAAGCGAATTTGAACGTCCCCAGTTTACAAGTTTGTCTACCGAAGTTAAAGCGATGGGCAATCCTGCCGAGCTTGTATAATTTACTTGATGCTGTGCCATTCGAGTGCTCCTTTCTTCCATGCATATATAAATCCGATTGCTAACAGCAATATAAACAACATCATCTCTACAAAACCAAACCACCCAAGCAGTTTAAAGTCAATCGCCCAAGGGAACATAAAGATAATCTCCACGTCAAACAGTATAAAAAGAAGTGCTATGAGATAGAACTGTGCCGAAATAGTATTGGGCTGTTTGGTCACCTCAGGACCACACTCATAGATACTTAGTTTAAGTTTTTCCGTATCGAGTCGTGCCATTTTACGTGATACGAAACGTGCGAGCCACAAAGTGGCGGAAAATGCCGTCACCGTCAATATAAACAGCACAAAAACACCCAAATACGGATGTTCGGTCATTACATGTGTCATACTCTTTCCTCTTCTTTTTTATCAATCTTTTGCTACTGTCTCAAAGAACCGTTTCACTCTTGATTAAAATATTAATTCTATACTATCTGAAAGATAATTAAACCATTTTTTACTCTCTAGGGTTTTAAAAATTACTTTTCTTAATGTAACTATGTGAAACAAAGCAAAAGAGATTTATAATGCCGGGACTCTATTTTAATCATAAAAGAGGAACATCATGGCCATATTTTCTAAAAAAACGACCGATCTACTTTACCTGACCGTACTGGCCTCCGTACTTTTTTGGTTTGCCTATACAAAGGGGTGGATACTTGCAAATTTTGATTCTATTAATGCAAAAGAGGCGATAACGCTGCTGGAGAACGATGAGAATGTAATACTCTTGGATGTCCGCACGATCAAAGAGTATAAAAAGGGACACCTTCAAGGTGCTACACTCATACCTCTCTATGCCTTAGAGGCGAATCTCGGTATGCTCAAAAGAGATAAAGAGAAAAAGATTATCGTCTATTGCCAATCCGGCAATCGTTCCGTTGCCGCCTCGCGTATATTGGAAAAAAAGGGCTTTACGCCACTCAATGTAAAAGGCGGTATTTCAGCTTTGATCAAAGCCAATGCCCAGATAGCAAAATAGGGGGTTGGTCTTGTCTCTTTTCCTCACGGAAAGAAGGAAAGAGACCCTATGAAGCTTTTTTAAAGTTCTATATTCAAGGCATGCAGAGTCTCATAGGTAATGCCACCTGTTGCAAGCCCGTTCTCTTTTTGGAATTTTTCTATCATCCTTCGCGTACCCTTGCCCAATATACCGTCTGCTTTGCCTACATTGTATGATTTTTCGTTGAGTGCGTTCTGGATTTTTTTTATCACATCTTTTGTCATGTTTGTCTGACATAAAATACGCTCCCAACTTACACTGGAGTCTGCAATTTTTTTACGTTTTTTTATCGTTTTATATTCAGCCTCTATAGGTGTTTTAACCTCTTTTGCTTCAGCAACAAGTTTTTTAACTTTTACCAATTCATAGGTTGCAGGTACCTCCTCTTCTTCTATGCTTGCCGGTGTATCAAGCACGGTTTTGGTAATCTCTTTCGTAACAGCTGGTGTCTCTACCAAACATACCTGATTTCCTGTTTTTTTCCAGCCTTTTTCTATTTCCGTATCGGCACCTACCCACTTAAATGCAGCCGGCGTCTCAAGCACTCTCTTTTCTACGGTTGTATAGACTGCCGGAATAGTTTCATGCTTAAGTGTCGGCTCTGCAATCAGTTTTTGCACCGCAATGGTCTCCATCACGGCAGGAATCTCTTTTATCTCGGTTCTTGCAGGTGTTTTAAGTACCTGCTTTTTGATTGTTTCAAATTTTGCAGGTACTTTTACCAAACACATAATATCTCCCGTAGCCCCGGAGAGTTTCTGTGCGGGGTTTTGTCCCTTTTTCCATACCGTCTTCTCCTCCTCTACGAGGATCTTCTCTTCTACGGTTTCATATTCTGCATCTATCGCCACCAGCTCTTTGGTAGCGGGGATAACCTCAACCTGCTTCTCTATCGTCTCAAACTCTGCGGGAATCACCTCCGTGGCATTGCGCTCTTTTTGTACAAGTATCTCCTCCGTCTTCGTTGTATACACAGCCGGCTTATAGATCTCTTTAAAACAGCTATTCGGCGCGGCATTGTCCAGATCAACACCCTGTGCTTTAATCGCATCGATTAATGCCGGATTGACGGGAGATGCCCCCTTTTTCAGAGCTGTTTTCCATACGCGTTCGGCAGGCTGAAGCTCTATTGTTTCGATCATATCTTTATAGGTTGCCGGTACGGAGATAAGCTTTTTGGTAGCAGGTATTATCTCTACCTCTTCCTCTATAGTCTCATACTCGGCAGGTACTATCGTAATCGCCTCTGCCGCCTCTTTGATCATAATCTCTTCGCTTACGGTCTCAAACTTCGGAGGATTCACAACCTTGGCATAACACTCTCCCGGTCTTGCATCAGGAGGGGTGAGTGACGCCTCTTGTGCATGTGAGAACATAAAAGGCAACAATATTCCTGCCAACAATGTCGAATATCTCATTTCTATCCTTTTTTTACTTTGATTTTTTCACATATATTATATCTAAAATACCATTACTCTAATGTTAAAACGGTTATCTTTTCCCTTGGCTAGACTTTAAAGCCCATACTCTTGGAGGCTTCAAAGCTTGATCCCGTCTCCTTTTCTATCTCTTCTAAAAAATCTTGGTTAGAAAAAACCGACTCCGTGCGTACTGCTACTTTATAGGCAGTATTTTTGATGACAAGGTGTATCTGTCCGCCTGTCAGCTCATAGCGTGCAAGTCGAGCCATATCAAAGCCCTCTTCATAGTCCGCATTTTCGGGTAACATATACTGCCAAAGACGCAAACGCTGTTTTTGGTCCGGCTTTTTAAACTCGATCTTATAGTTAAAACGACGTGAAAAAGCTTTATCTATATTACCCGGCAGGTTGGTAGTAGCAATCAAAATCCCCTCAAACTTCTCTATCTGTTCCAAAAAGATGTTCTGCATCTGATTGTGCATCTTGTCTGCCGAACTTCCCGTACCTTCACTGCGTGCAGAGAGAAACTGATCTGCTTCGTTAAGCAACAAGACGGGATCAACCTTTGCCTTGTTGCTCAGCTCTTTAAAATCATCAAATATTCTGCGTACATTCTTCTCACTCTCGCCTACATACATTGACAATATCTTAGAACAGTCAAAAGACAAAATAGGACGCTTAAGCGTTTTCGCCAAGCTCATTGCAGTCATCGTCTTCCCTGTTCCTGCAGGACCATAAAAGATTATACGTGCATCAATGCCCTTTCGCTTCTCTTTAATCCCCCACTCACGCAGTTTTTTATACACCTCTTTGTCCATCTGTCTTACGAGAGTGTCCAGTGTCTCTCTTGTTTTGGGGTGAAGCACCACGTCATCGAGTGTGGTTGCGGGTTTGTGATACTCAAAGATCTCTTGCTCTTCTACCAGCTCATTGAGCTTGAGTTTGGCTACTTTTTTCTTTTTTTTCGGGTGAATAATACGTTGCATCACCTCCTCTTGCAGATAAAAAGAGCGACTTACGCCTCCAAACATATTGAGTATCTCCTCATAGTCTATAATCTCTTCGGTTATTAGCTTTGCACCCTCTTCGAGCAGGGCACGGTTTTTTATCTTCTCGTACTCATCAAAGCTTATAAGCTCTATGAGGGTGTTCATATCCCTAAACTGCCCTTCTCCTCCCGAATACTCCTCCTTAAGCAGTGCCAAAAAGATACGTTTCTCTTTTTCATCGAGCTCTTTTTCTTTAAAAAACTCCTCCACCACAATAGGTGTTTTGGTCATCTTAACCCGCTCTTGTATGCGAGCAGTGAGCATAGAGAGCTTATTTTTTAGACGTTCTATACCCAAAGAGTTGTCTGCAAAGCCTTGTTTAAAGGTAGCAATCTTATGCAAAAGAGAGACCATATCAAACTGATCTTGCAGATACTCAAGATGGTCTGTGTAGGGTTTGACTTCGGGCAAAAATATCTCTAATGAGCCCTCTTCTAAAAGTCTAAAAAGAGAGACACTAGGCATCACATAGGCAGCGAGCAGCTCCAGCTTAGAGGTCTCGTGTGCTTTTACCTGCCCAAAACTCACCTGTATAATCCAGCCTAAATCAAGCAGATTTTCCACAAGACCCAGTTTTTGCAGATAGAGATAGCCCTTTGTAGAGAAATTCTCCTGTAGCATCTCCAAAACAGAGACCTGTTCACTCCCCAGGACATACTGCTTGCAGATATACTGCACCAACCGTGCCTCTTCTTCGGTACATTTGAGATGCTTATAGATAGAAGTTTTACCCACCTCTTCTGTTTCGATAAAGTCAATAAGATGTTTCAACGGTGTTCCTAATCTTTAGATTATTTAGTCGGGTATCTATCGGATATTCATTTGGATACGTATATATTTGCTACCTATATCTCCGTAGGTCATTTGACGGATATGATTTAAAGTTTTTTCTTCTCTCAACATGCTTTGATTATAGTCAAAAGGTATGAAAATGTCAAACTCTTCTATAAACTCTCTAGCCGTCTGCCGGTTCACGCGCTTCGCGCTAAGATTGGCATCGGCGTGCGAGCCTACAAACTATACGCAGGTATCGTTTGCTTTACGGCTTTTGCCTCCGGAGGTTCCTTCGCTTAAGGCTCCTCCCCTTTAAATCGGGTCATTTCTTAATAATCTAATTTCAAAAAACAATACCATGTATATAATAAACAAAATTTGCTATACTTTATTTACCAAAAATAAAAGAGAATGATGCAGATTTTCAAAAACCTATTTTCTAAACCGCTATCAATAAAACTCAAAGTCACCTCCCCTAACGGCTTTCACCTTAGACCTACAGCACGTTTTACCACTCTAGCCAAATCATTTGAGTGTGATATAAAAGCGAAGTTTAAACATAAAACAGTCGATGCCAAAAAGGTAAACTCCCTACTCTCGCTCTCCTTGGAAAAAAATGACACTTTTAGCCTGATAGCCCGAGGCAAAGAGGCGCAAAAAGCACTTATGCGCCTGCAAGCACTTTTTGAGACACTGATGCAAGAAGATAGAGAAACAGAACAAATCAAAAAAGAGCACTCCTGCTATGAGGGTGAGATTTTAGAGGGGGAAATCATTGCAAAAGGCGTGGCTATCTCTCCTGCTAGTGTTTATAAGACCGAAAGAATACAGCATGAAAGCACGCTCAACTTTCAAGATGCGGTAGATAAGAGTATCAAAGCTTTAGAAGAGAGATATGAGACTCAGAAAAAGAGCAATAATGCAGAGATCTACTTGGCACAAAAGGCATTACTCTCTACGCTGGCAGAAAAGTGTAACTCACTTGAAGCCCTAGAACATATGATCGCAGAAGAATCCGCTACACTTAAAAAGACAAAACACTCAGCCAAAATAAGTGACTATCAAGATATTTTACAACAGGTCAAAACAGCTTTGGGACTAGAGATAAAAATGCACTTTGACCAAGGTGATTTTATACTGCTCGCTGATGATTTACTCCCGAGTGAGATCGCATTACTCTCTAAAACACGGATCCAAGGCGTCATACTTAAAGAGACGGCAATTAACTCGCATACTGCCATACTCTTACGCGCTTCGGGTATCCCTTCGCTCATCGCAGATACTTCGCAAATACCCTTAAGCTCAAAGATTATTTTAGACACTTATGCAGGCGTTGCGGTACTTCACCCAAGTAGTAACGATATACATAAAGCAACACTCTTACAAAAACAGCACAAAAAAGCCAAAGAAGATGCTGCCTCTAGACGCTTTGAGCCTGCATCCACCATACGTGGAAAAACCGTCAAGGTCTATGCCAATGTAGGAGATCTGCTCTCGGCCAAAATCGCCAAAGAGGAGGGAGCCGAAGGTATCGGACTGTTACGTTCTGAGTTTTTATTTACATCAACCAAGCCTAGTTTAGAGTCACAAATCAAAGCCTATAGGGAGATTTTCGATACCTTTGAAGAAGTTACCGTACGTACGCTTGATGTCGGAGGAGACAAAACCTTGCCCTATATCAATATCCCCTTAGAGAAAAATCCTTTTTTAGGGATACGGGGTGTACGGCTACTTAAAACGCACCCTAAGATACTAGCAGAGCAACTGCATGCTATATTTTTAGCCGCCCAAGGTAAAAAAGTAAAAGTCATGTTTCCTATGATCTCTACCGTAGAAGAGTTTCGCCAAGCCAAAAGCTTTGCCAAAGAGGTAGCACAAAAACACAATATAGAGATCGGTCAAATAGACTTCGGCATCATGATAGAGGTACCCTCTACCCTTTTTCTTATACCTGCATTCAACGAAGCGGTAGACTTCTACTCCATAGGAAGTAACGACCTTGCACAGTATCTTTTTGCTATAGAGCGTACCCATCCTCTTCTTAAGATAGATGCACTTTCCCCCGTTATCTTTTTCGCACTTGAAAGTGTTGTCAAACAGGCAACAAAACCTGTCAGCATTTGCGGTGAACTAGCAGCCGATAGCGATGCTATAGAGAGGTTGGTCAATCTAGGATTTCATACGCTCTCTGTCAACCCAAAAAGTGTCGCACAGACCAAGGAGATCATACGCCATGTTTAACCTATTGCAAAAAATAGGCAAAGCCTTGATGACCCCTATTGCCGTTTTACCCGTAGCTGCTTTGCTTCTTCGTTTAGGCTTTGGAGATATCCCTGTGATAGAGGGACAAATAGCTTCTATTATGAAGTCTGCCGGTGATGCCGTCTTCTCTCACCTTGATCTGCTCTTTGGTATCGGTATTGCTTACGGGCTTGCCAAAAATAGCGATGGCGCAGCAGCACTCTCCGGTGCCATAGGGGTACTTATCGCCAAAGCCGTTTACCTCAACATTGACAAAGATGTCAATATGGGTGTCTTTGTGGGTATTATTATAGGGGTACTCGCCGGAGTGCTCTATAACCGATTTAGCGATATAAAACTCCCTGAGTTTTTAGGCTTTTTTGGAGGCAAAAGGTTTGTTCCTATTATCACTGCGGTTTCTGCCATAGCCGTAGGCGTATTGGCCGGGTATTTCTGGCACTTTGCGCAAACAGGCATCGATGCCTTTTCCAATGCCATTATAGGATTGCATGAGATAGGTACCTTCATCTATGGTACGCTAAACAGGCTACTCATTCCTCTTGGCCTTCACCATATCTTAAACTCCGTCTTTTGGTTTCAGCTAGGGGAATATAGCTATCTAAAAGAGGGAGTAGAAGTTGTCGCAAACGGAGACTTGCACCGTTTCTTTGCAGGAGACAAAACTGCAGGCGTGTATATGTCCGGTTTTTACGTGATAATGATGTTCGGTCTTCCTGCGACGGCATATGCCATCTACCTCAACACCCCTAAACCTTCGCGAAAACGTGCAGGTGCTATTTTAGCAGGCGTTGCCTTTACCTCTTTTCTTACAGGTATTACTGAACCGCTAGAGTTTTTATTTCTCTTTGTTGCCCCTTTACTCTTTGTCATACATGCACTTTTAACAGGTCTTGCCCTTGCAGCAGCACAGATTTTAGAGATCCGTGCGGGGTTTGGATTTTCTGCAGGGTTTATAGACTACCTTATCAACTATAAACTTGCCGCCAACCCTCTACTTATCCTACCGCTTGGCGCTCTCTTTGCACTTATCTACTTCTTTGTGAGTTACTACACTATCAAAAGCTTTAAATTCAAGATATTTGAAGAGGATGAGAAAGAAAAAGTACCACAAGCTGATACGCTTGCAGAGGATTTTATTAGCGCGCTGGGGGGGGAGAAAAATATTGTTCAAACAGATGCATGTATCACACGCTTACGTATGCATGTAAAGGACAATACGCACTTAAAAGATGAAGATTTTACCGCTTTGGGGGCAAAAGGGGTTATCAGACCCGATAGAAAATCTATACAGATAGTACTGGGTACGCGTGCAGAACCTATCGCTGAAAAAATCAAAAACTCTTTAGAAAAAAAGCAGCATAGAGGACAAAGTATTAGCTAACTATTAACCAATTTGGGTTATACTTATGTAAATGATATTTAGGGTCTGCATGCAATGAACAAACTGATTATAATGGTATTTTTACTACAGGGATGCACTTTTTACAACCCATTTACCCCTTTGGAGGTAGATAAGGTAACCGTAGTAAAATATAGCCCCTATCTGCGTGAACACAGAGCATTTATATCTCGTACACACCTCAAGATACTCGACAACAATAAAAAATATCTCTTTTTCTACAAAAAAGACACCAATGACATCGCCGTGCTTGTACAACGCAAAAATACCTTCTTTTTATACACGCTTTCAAACCCTAAAGAGAAGATTTACACCCTAATGACGCTTCGACAAGAGGGGCACCTATATGCACTAAAACATTTTAAATCCATGGGGTATGAGATACTCTCCTCTCCTGCCTCCAAAGGGTATATACTCACCGTATCGTACAAACGCTATAAAGGGATCAAAACACTTTTATTTGAATCAAAAGATTATACCCGCTTGCTCCATCTCTACAGGCAGGCCATTTCAAAATATCGCTTCAATATAATAAAAAAGATTCAAACACCACTACCCAAATCGTTGATTTTGGGCTACTACAGACAGTATAGAAAAAAGACAACCGATCCCAAAAAGCTAAGAGAGCTTAACAAGATTGCAAAAAAATTACAGATTAAAATACCCCAACCTTCGCAAAAAAAAGTACAAAGCTCTACTTTGACACCTAAAAAAACAGAGCAGAAAATCATACCAAAAGAGAGAGAAGAGGAAGAGATTCAAAGTAAAAAAAAGAGTGCTTCTTGGTATGATTTTGCTATCAATCAAACAGAAAAACAACAGACGGCTCTACCCTACACATACTATCTGCACAAGGCCTCACTGGATGAGCTAGAAAGCTATCTTTCAAAAGATTCAACCCAAAAAAGCGTTTCAGCTTCAGCATATAAAGCCTTGCTACGCAAAAAAGAGCATCTACAAGAGCAATGCTTACTTAAAGAGGGAAGCCTTGAAGAGCTTATCGCCGCATATAAACGCAATAAAAATCCGGTATTTAAAGCGCGTATTTTCTCTCTTATAAGAGAGAAACAACTAAAATAGTATCTACTTTATATCACTATATATGCAAGATTTAATCTGATCTTTGTACCTTTATGCTCTTGGCTCTCTATCTTAATTGCTATTTTTAACTCATCACACAATTTTTTAACAATATGCAACCCTATACCTATCCCCCGCTCCTGCTCTTTATAGTAACGGTTAAATACCTTTTGAGGATGTTTAATGCCTTTGCCTGTATCTTCTATTATTAAATCCTTCTCTTCGGTCTTAATAACCACCTCTCCATCGTCTACGTTATACTTGCCGGCGTTACTCAAAAGATTTACCATAATCCGTTTAAATGCGTCTTTGTTTGTATTGAGCTTCATGTTGTCTGCTTCAATCTTATAGTTTACGTTTGGATAGAGTACTTCAAAATAGTGTACCTGTTCATCGAGTATCTCTTTTAGAAAAAAACTTTCCGACTGTGTGGGTACGCCTTTAAGAAAAATACGTAAATTATCCTGCAAAGAAAGAATATTTTGAATATTATTCTCAAGCCTCTCTATTTTGGGGTTCTCTCCAATCTCTTTTTTAAAAAGTTTTAAGTTGATAAACATAGAACTAATAGGAGTGTTAAAATCATGCAAGATATCTTTGACAAACTCTTCATTGATCCGCAAAGCATTACGCAGCGGCAAGAGTGCATAAAAAGAGAATAAGAAAGAGACAAGTGCAGCCAAAACAGAATAGATAAGAAACCTCTTTAAAAGCTTTTTCTCAAGCCTCTTTGTCCACGCGAGATAACTTTCGTAGGGATAGACAATTTTCATTAAATATTTTTTTGATGTCGGTACTTTAAAATAGCCGTAAAAATCACCATCTTTATAGAGAATATTCTGCTCTTTGTCTTTCTCTTTTTCTACAAAATCGGTAGAAAAGCCTTTGCACTCTGTCGTATAGGCACATAGTTTCATCTTCGTATGGATTCTCTCATCAATTTCAACTTTTTTGATCTGATACTCATTCCAGAAATTGATAAGGAGCAAAATCTCCAAGAGGATTAAAAATATGAAAAAAGTTTTAAGAAAAGACTCTATCTCATAGGTTTTCAATCATATACCCTTGAGAGCGTATATTTTTTATCTCTATACCCAATTTGTTTTTTAGTTTTGCGAGATTCACACGTAGGGCATTGGGGTTTGGCTGTTCAAGAAACTCCATGAGTGTGTAGCTATCTACGATTTTATTTTGTTCTATCATCAAGGTATGAAAAATATTTTGTTGTACCTCTCCCAAACCGATAGTTCTGCCGGCTTTTTTAAGCTCTCTTGTAAGCGGATTGTAGACTATATCGTTTAATCGAATCAGACTATTTTCTTTTTGATACTTACGCTTAATACGTATCACCAGCTCTTCAGGGTTGAATGGTTTTTTGATATAGTCGTCTGCTCCTACATCAAAACCTTTTGAGATAGAGTTGATATCCGTAAGTGCTGTAATATAGATAGCCGGTGTCTTATCCCCTGCTTCCCTTAAAGAGTTTAAGACATCAAAACCGTTCACGCCGGGCACATTCACATCCAAAATATAGAGATCATAGGTATGCTTAAACGTCAAATCAAATACATCGGCACTTTTATGGGCAATATCCACCCTATAATCCTCAAGTTCCAAAAACTCTTTAAGACTCTCACAAAGTATACGATCATCTTCTAATAGTAATATTTTCATAAAATAAAGTATACTAAAGTAAAATTAAAAAAATATTATACTGCAAGCTTACTATTTCTTTTTTTTGGGCATTTTCATCACAACAAAAAATGCTACCAATATCACAGCATACGCGAGATAGTAATAGATATCATTGCTTTGCGGCATTAGCTTACCTCCATAATTTTATCCCCTGTTTTTACAATAGTATATTTTTTTTCTATTGTTTTGACATCACTCTCGTCTGTAATCAGTATAGGCGTGACTATATCTTTTGCATGCGACTTAAGATAGGATAGGTCTGCATCAATAATAGTATCTCCCGCTTTGACCATATCACCCTCTTTGGCAACAGGAGTAAAGCCCTCTCCATCGAGTGCTACCGTCTCAAGACCGATATGCACCAACACTTCCAAATCTTTATGTGATTTGATACTGTAGGCATGGTTGGTAGAAAATATTTTTGAGACTATGCCGTCTATGGGTGCAGCAAAACTTCCTGTTACCGGTATGATTGCCACTCCGTCCCCTGCCATTTTTTGTGAAAACACCTCATCATTCACCGACTCTAATGCCACAATCCGTCCATCTGCCGGTGCGACAATGTCTCTATGTTTACGTTTTAAAAATCCAAACATCTATCTGCCTCTTTATTTAGAATATTTTTCACTCTATTGTAACATGACTTTTTAAAGTTTCCTGCACAAAACCTATCTGTTTAGACAACTCTATAGCTCCGTTATCCTTGTATATTTTGTCTCACCGTCTATGATTGTTTGCATCACATGAAAGGCTTTATCAAAGATCACAATATCTGCATCATACCCTTTTTTGAGTTCACCTTTTTTAATCCCTAACTTTTGTGCAGGTATCTTGGTTACCGCATTAACGGCCTCGACAATACCCATACTGCTATGTTTACACATATTTGACAAAGCTTCGTTCATCTTAAGCACAGAGCCTGCTAAGGTACCGTCACGTAAAAATGCCTTACCCTCTTTAACCTCTACCTCCTGTCCGCCTAAATCATACGTACCGGACTTCATACATCCTGCACGCATAGCATCAGTAATAAGCATAAGCTTGTCGCCTTTGAGCCTATATGCCACATCAAGTGCACTCGCATGCGTATGTACCAAATCTGCGATGATATCACAGCTTACATCACTCTCAAAGACTGCACCGATAAGACCAGGATTACGATGATGGTAGTTTGGCATAGCATTAAAGAGATGTGTTGCATGACAGATGCCCCACTTGAAACTCTCCATAGCTTCATCGTAATTTGCTTCACTGTGTCCTGCGCTAAGTATCACATGCGGATACTCTGTTGCTATCTGCTTTACAAATCTCTCTGCTCCCTCCAACTCCGGTGCAAGAGTAATCATCTTGATGATATCCATATACTTTTTTATGAGTTGAACATTAGGTATTTGAAGATGGTTTTTATCCTGTGCCCCATGCCTCAAAGCATTGATAAAAGGGCCCTCTAGGTGTACACCTATGATCTTTGCGCCACTTACGGCGTCTTTATACTTTTTTATATTGCGTAAAGCCTTGTCAATCACTTCCGTAGGCATTGTCATTGTTGTTGCCAAAAACGAAGTGGTTCCTGTCGATATGAGAGTGCCGGAGAGCTTCTCTATAGCCTCAAAAGTGGCATCCATGACATCTGCACCGCCTGAACCGTGTATATGCATATCTATAAATCCTGCACTGACATAGTTGCCTTTTGCATCTATCAGATCTATATTTTGAGTGTTGCTCAATGTGTCTATACCTATAATTTTATTGTCAAAAAGGAGTATCTTCTCTTTGACAATCTTGTCACCGACAATGAGCTTGGCATTTGTAATAGCTTTCATCTACGCTGCTTATAGAGGATGTGTCGATTTTTTTAACTGACGTTTTAAAACTTTCCCCGTAGCATTTTTTGGCAAAGCCTCAATGATATGAATCTGCTTGGGTATTTTATAGTTTGCAAGATGCTCTTTCATATACTCTTTTAATATCCTCTCATCTATATGCTTTACACCCTCCTCCGGCTCGATATAGGCCACAGGTACTTCACCGCTCTTTTCATCCGGTATACCGACAACAGCAGACATACCTACCCCCTCAAAGCCATCTATCACCTCCTCTATCTCGCGAGGATAGATATTAATCCCTTTGGAGATAATAAGATCTTTTTTTCTATCAACAATAAACAAAAACCCTTCATCATCCATATAACCTACATCTCCGGTTAATAGCCACCCGTTCACAATGGTTTCTCGTGTAGCTTCAGGGAGGTTAAAATAGCCCTGCATCACATTATCGCCCCTTACGATAATATCTCCGATACCGCCTCTTGGCAGTTCATCCATCTCCTCATCGACCGCCTTTATCTCATAACCATAAAGTGCCGTACCGACCGATCCTACCTTTTGTTTCTTAAAGGTGTTCATAGATACGGCAGGACTCGCTTCGGAGAGTCCATAACCCTCAAGCAGTGTTGCACGTTTAAATTTTTTAGCCATTGCATCGAGTGTCTTTGGCTGTAAGGGCGCTGCACCCGATATAAACGCACGAACGGCATTAAACCACATAAAGTACCAAGGAAGCTTCGCCTTGGCTATGGCATTATAAACATCGGGAATTCCGAAAAAGATAGTAACGCGTTTTGTGAGCATCTGCTTAAAAATATTGGAAAAGGGCTGTAGAGACTTAATAATCACTATGCTTGCTCCTACATAAAGAGGGAGCATCACCCCTATAGAGAAGGTAAATGAGTGAAACATAGGAAGAAAGACTATCGCTCTGTCTCTTGGTTTTACGTTAATGGTTCTTCTACCCGATTCCGTGTTGGAGAGAATATTTCTGTAACTGAGCATCGCACCCTTTGGTTTACCTGTAGTACCGGAGGTATAAATAAAGACTGCGATATCATCCAAGTCTTTTTGGACCGGTTCAAAGTGCTCTTTGGTATGCACAGGATGTTTACCGTACCTGAATCCCTCTCTCTCAGTCTCCCAAAGTATCCCCTTACAGAGTGTAGAGGCCTGACTCTTCTTCATTACATTTTGATATACCTCTGATGCAATGACATAGTTACTTTGAGAGTTTTGTAAAATATAATCAAGCTCTTCTTCTTTTAAAAAGGTGTTCACGGGTACAAGAATAGCACCTATTTTTGCGACTGCAAAAATAGCATAAACAAACTCGGGACAATTACGCAAAAAGAGTGCTACTTTATCGTTCTCTCTTACGCCTTGCTCTATTAAATATACCGCAAGCTTATCTGCTTGCTCCAAAATGTCGCCATAGGTAATTTTACTCTCATCTACGAACAGAGCCGTTTTATTTTTACGTTTTTCCCCATGGTGTTGAATCAATTGATAAAAATGACGAAATCTATATTTCATGCTAATACTCGTATGATACGCCTATGGTACCGAGAAATGCCCCGCCTCCGGTAAACGTGCCTCCATTGGCAAGCACCGGATTATTGGTAATCGTGGTATTTGGCTCTATACGAATAGCCTCTTTGCTATCATAAAGCAGTGCAATGCCCCATGAAAAATTTTCTGTTTGCCGATACTTCATCCCCATAGATACTATTTTTGCATCTGTGTCCGGTGTTTCAAACCCCAGTGTATTCACAGGTACGGGCGTCTCATCTATGGCAAATCCGAACATGGCAGTTATCTTATCCATATCGATAGTCGCACCGATGCGAAAGGTGTTAGTATCTTTCCAGTTTTTGGGTATAGGGGTATCAAAAAAGCTTTTTAAAGCGCCAATATCTGCACCTCCATACTCAAAATCCAAATGCTTGTATGTTGACCAAAAAGTTCTTTCATAATTCAACTCCAAAGTAAATTTTTCCTGCCATGTTTTAGAGACGGCGAGATTCAAACTCGCAGGTAAAGGTACGGATACGGAGGCCTTTGCATCATATACCAGCTGAGTACCGGAGAATAGTTTTGCATTTCCTTCTTGATCTAAATCTATATTGGAGCGATAGGTCAGTGCAAAATTGATATCTGACGTTGGCTTGTAGAGCAGTGCCGTATTGTATCCAAAAGCAAAGGTATTACCCTCCATATCACGAGAAATTTGCCCTGTACTTTTTACAATACCTTCGCTATAGACAAACCTCACACCGCCTGCGATACTAACATTATCGGCAATTTTATAGGAAAGATTCGGATTGATCTCTATCACCTTAAGACTAAACTCTTCAACAAAGGATTTTTGGGGTTGGCTCTCCCATCTCTTTGTAAGTCCTCCGGGGATTACCATACTCACACCCCACCTAAAGTCACCAATAGGTTTTGCTACATAATGTAAAAAGGGAATGGGAATATTTTCTATCTCGGATTTCCCCGAATAGGGATCTATCAGCGTATATATGTTAGAAGGCAAGTGCACCAGTGTAACTCCCCCTTCGACATAACTTCTGTCTGCTTTTAAATAACTGATATTTGCAGGGTTGTCATAGTTGGCATCGGCCCCTGTAGTATATGCAATATTTGCCCCTCCTAGTGCCATAGAGTTTAAAGATTGCTCCGGAATTTTATACCCTCCGGCTACTGCTGCCGATGAGAGCACCGCACACCATACCAATGTTTTCGGATTAATTTGCATCATCTTCTCCTTTTCAATACTTACTCCCGGATAAACGCATACAGTGCTTGAATCTCCTCTGCCCAAATCGACTCATCTATAGTCTCCAAAATAAGCGGTATATCATCCATGCGATCGTCATGCATAATACACCTAAAAGCATCCCAACCTATCTCACCCTGCCCCAAAGAGTGGTGCCTATCTACCCTGGAGCCTAGCGGCGGTTTAGAATCATTGATATGCATTCCCATGAGATACTCAAACCCTACCGTCTTTCCAAAAGTATCCATCGTTTCGGCATAGGCCTCTTTTGTTCTTAAATCATATCCTCCCGTGAAGGTATGGCAGGTATCTATACATACCCCTACACGGCTTTTATCCTCTACCTTCTCTATAATATGAGCCAAATGCTCAAATCTATATCCCAGATTACTCCCCTGCCCTGCGGTATTTTCTATCACCAGCTTGACATTTGAATCCTTGGTTGCCTCTATGGCTCTATTCATTGATTCTGCTATAACATCCAGACAATCAAGCTCCGCTTTCATTAGCTTATCTCTGTATTCAGGATCTTTTTTAGGTACCTTAACCAGATGTGATCCCGGATGAAAATTGAGCTTATCTAAACCCAAGATACGGCAACGCTCCAATTCGTCGATAAACGCCTCTCTGGATTTTGCAAGTTTATCCGCATCAGGGTGTCCAAGATTAATCAGATAGGAGTCATGGGGTAGCACATGCTTAGGCAAAATACCGGATTTTTCCAAGTTTGCGTGAAAGGCATCAATGCTTTTTGACTCTAATGGTTTTGCCACCCATTGTCTTTGGTTTTTGGTAAAAAGTGCAAATGCTTTTGCTCCTATTGACATGGCATTGAGCGGTGCATTCTCCACTCCACCGCTTGCACTTACATGTGCCCCTACATATTTCATGAACCCATCCTCTTTACTTGAATAGCAATATGATTGATTCTATCATGAAAATATATCTCTTTATTGAAAACAGTGTATTTAATATCATATTGACGGGGCTTGAGAATATTTTGGGTAAAGCCGTTACGTTTTTTTTGTAATCCCTCTGCATGAAAAATAGCCTTGGCTCTAAAAATATTCTCTATCAGATCATCGGGATAACTCCGGTTTAAGACCTTCGTGTTGAAATCTTTTTTATCCATACATGCCAATACGCCCATACATATCTTTTTCGCCGTAATTTCCAACTGCATCAGTGCCTTGCCGCTTCCGTAAATCTCTACTTTTATCTCATCTTTATTCTCATAGACAAAACCCAAATCCGCATATTTAAAAGAGGGCGTTTTAAAAAGGATAAATGCACTCTCTTGCTTTCCATACTCCTTAGGGGCACAGCCATGAAAGAACCCTAAAGAGAGTGTCAAAAATACGTATACTGCTTTTTTGCATCGTAACATTCTCTTTTTTCCTTTGTGTTTTAAAAAAGTATACCCTATTTTAAGAGTGATTTAAGCACTCAAAAACTATAATCTCGACCACAAGTAATCAAAGGCCCCATCGTCTAGCGGTTAGGATCCATGGTTTTCATCCATGTTACCGGAGTTCGAGTCTCCGTGGGGTCACCACTTTTTCTTGTACTTTTTATCGGCCCCATCGTCTAGCGGTTAGGATCCATGGTTTTCATCCATGTTACCGGAGTTCGAGTCTCCGTGGGGTCACCACCATACAACAGATTTTACAATCATGCCGAATTCTACTATAATACCCTAAAAAAGTTTGCCTATGATACGCACCTTAACCATACTCATACTTCTTATAGCGCCTCTTTATACGCTGGCTGGCTCCTTCTATACTGTCAACCTGGCAATCTACAAAGAGATAAAAGAGATCAACCAAACATTGTCAAATTTCTCTCCGGCTCTACGCGACACAATAGTGATAGAAAAGGACAAACATATCTACAGGGTTAGAACGGTGTTGACAAAAAAAAGATCCCTCTTGACAACACTTTTGCCTCATTACAAAAAAGTCTTTCCCCATGCCTCTATTGTAACCACTTTTTTCCCCAGAAGGCCTACGCATTCCAAACACGCTTCAACAGAAAAATCAGCTAAAGATGAAGAGAATTTTTATGCTTTGCTGAAAGATAAAACATTTTATCTTGCTCCCGTACTCAGATCTTCCAAAGATAAAAAATATTTAATCAAGGTAGTATTTGGCAATACTCAAGTAAGCTACACGCCTATTTTAGGCGATATACCCCCTATGACTGCTCTATATAAAGTAGAAGGAAACAGGTTATTTTTATACCAAAAAGGACTCTTTAATCCCAATATCTACAGCCTGCTTGAAGAGAGCAGATTTAAATACCATCTGATAAGTTCATGGGTTGGAAACAAGAGGATAAACTATCTACGCTACTACCTGAATTTGCATGATGCGAAGGCTTATATAAACTTACGGTAAGTTTTCATAGTAACATGGTGGAGAATATCGGGATCGAACCGACGACCTCTTCGCTGCCAGCGAAGCGCTCTCCCAGCTGAGCTAATTCCCCGGGATTTTGTAGAGATGTATTGTAGCTCAAGGCAGATAAAATCTGCCTTGATTTAAGGTTTGATACACCTTTTTTAACTTAAGTTTATATCATAGGTGACAAGTTCACCCCGTTTGAGTCTAGGAATAATATCTGTCTTGATCTTACGAATAAAAAAACTTTTTTTTGCAAAAGGAATCTCTGTGTCGGAGACAATACTTTTGAGTTTTCTGTCATACTGTTTTATCAGAAAATTCTGCAGAAGATGTTTCATCTCCTCTTTGCTCATTACACGGTATGTCTCGTCAACCAAAAGACCCGAAAGCTTTGGATGCTCTTTTTGCCCCTCCAAAAGAGCAGAAAAGAGATCGGCATACTCTCCAAACATATCTCTATCTACCACATTCAAAACCATATCGATAAGCTCCGGTTTCTCCAACAGCGTTTTTAAAATACTTAACTGGGCAATATCGTCTCTACGCTCGGCAAAACGCTCTTTGGCTTGAGAGATACGTGTTTGATTGTTGAACATCGCAGGCGCTATGCCCAGTAGAGTAGATGCCAGAGGGATATAGGCATCCTTGACAATCTGACTTAATCCTCCCAGAAACTCTTTGAGGGCTGCAAAAGCTGCCTCTTTCGCACGGGGATCATGAAGATCATAGCCTTCGCATGTCTTCTCTATAACAAAGGGTATCATCGGCTTTGCCTTGCGTAGCAAGGCAGCTACTTTTTCACTCTCTGCGTTAGCTATCATATCGGCAGGATCCTCTCCTTGAGGGAAAAGTACCACCCCTCCGTCAAACCCTGCTTTACTTAACATAGAGGCCGCTTTCAGTGCTGCTGCTATACCGGCCTTATCTCCGTCATAAGCTAAAATAATTTTAGGTTCTCCCTTGCGTAACATCGGCAAATGCTCCGGTGTCAACGCCGTACCCATCCCTGCTACTGCCTCCGTAAAACCTGCCTGATGAAACATCACGACATCTAAATAGCCTTCGCATATAATCAGCCTTTTATTTTTATAAATACTCTCTTTTGCCAGATGATACCCATAGAGAAGTCGAGACTTGTTAAAAAGCTTTGTCTGCGGAGAGTTAATATACTTGGCCGGATGATCGGTAATTGTCCGACCTCCAAATCCTACAATACCGCCATTAGGGGCATATATGGGAAAGGTGATACGTTCGGCCAAGCGTGCATAATATCCCCGCTTGTTTTCACCCATTGCGATAATGCCTGCTTCTACCGCTTTTGGCAAAGATAACAGTGCCGACTCCAAAAACCGTATTACCTCCTTCCCGGAGGGAACATACCCTATCTCAAAACGCTCTATAGAGCTTTGACTGACACCCCTGCTCGTGAGGTACGCTTTAGCTGTGGGGTTTTGATGAAGATTTTTTACGTACCATTGGCCAATTGCTTCCAGTACGCGCTTAATATCGGAGTAGTCGGAACTTCCCTTGGTATAATTAAGTGAAAAGTTAAACATAGAGGCTAGTTTCTCTATGGCTTCAGGATATGAGAGTTTTTCCATCTCCATGATAAACTTGATACTGTCTCCCCCTACCCCACAACCAAAACAGTGATAGATCTGCTTAGAAGGACTTACGACAAAAGAGGGTGTTTTTTCTCCGTGAAAGGGGCAATTCGCCTTGTAGTTTGCCCCTGCCTTTTTAAGCTCTACGTAAGACCCTACAACATCGATAATATCTATACTGTTTTTAAGAGATTCTATAGAACTGTTGTCAATCATAAAAGAATTATATCTAATTCGCTATAATATATATCGTAATCTCAAAGATCAATCCGGCAAGGATAAGTTTGGAACCTATTTTACCCGCATACGATGATCCTCTTTTTAGTATCATGCTGATCGTAACTCTGGGTCTTGTTATTGCAGTATCTACCTATGCTTGGGGAGTCTACAAACAACAAAAAGAGAAAGGTTATCTGCTTAAATTTCTGGATAAATTTGAGACATCCGAGTGTACACTTGATACGCATAGCATGCCTTTTGAAATGCATATGCTAAAACCTTTGGCGCTCCTTGCCAAGGCATTTGAAACCTCAGGAGAGTACCATAAAGCCATCTCTATCTATCTCTACCTTATCAAAAATATCCCTGAAGAACACGATAAACTAGAGCTTATGGAGCGACTGGGACATACCTATTTGCATGCAGGATTTTTAGAACGCTCCAAACAAATCTACAAAGATATTTTACGCAAAAAACCACGCAATGTAAAGGTGCTCTATCAATTGGGTATCGTATATGAGATGATGCATAAATATAAAAAAGCTCAAGAGATACTCCCCCCTCTTGAGCTCCTTGACGAGGAGACTTATACGCTCAAAATCTTTTTGGATTTACTGCAAATACAGGCAAACAGATCCAGTACCGCAGAGCATAAGATAAAACGACTCAAGCATATTTTAAAGGAGGAGCCCAACCTCTACCGCGAAGTGACAGCTGCCTTACTCAAACTCGATATCAAAGAGGCGTGGGAGATCATTGACCCTATGCGTATCAAAGAGATACTCGATATACTTTGGTTCTTACCAAATTCACAACTCGATTTGGATATAATCAAAGCCAATCATGCACTATATACGCTCTATTATGCAAAAGGATATTTACAAAAACCTTTGCAGAAACCATGGAAGAGCGGCGTATTTGCCCTTGACCTATTAGCCACGGCTAGGCAATATGGATTTGACCAGGGCGAATTGTACTTTTCTTATTTATGCAAAAAGTGCAAACAGAGTTTCCCAATGAGCTTTAAACGCTGCCCAAACTGTATGGCAATACACTCTGTAGAAGTAAAGGAAAATATTGGAAAAACAAGTCCGAAAACAGATTACTCTCTACTGTGACGGTTCGAGTCTTGGCAATCCTGGACCCGGTGGATATGGCGGTATTTTAGAGTATCACGGCAGGCAAAAAGAGTACTCCGGGGGTGATACCTATACCACAAACAACCGTATGGAACTTCAAGGGGTGATTGAGGGGCTTAAGCTTCTCAAGGAGCCTTGTAACGTAGAGGTAGTATCGGACAGCTCATATGTGGTCAAAGCCATTAACGAATGGCTTGACGGGTGGATTAAAAAAGGGTTTAAAAAGGTAAAAAATGTTGATTTATGGCAAAGGTATCTGGAGGTATCCAAACCTCATCAAATACACGCTACGTGGATAAAAGGCCATGACGGACACTTAGAAAACGAACGTTGCGACAAGCTCGCGCGTGATGAAGCAGAAAGGATAAAAAAGAGTATGAATTTGCCGGGAGATAAAGGATAGAGAATGCATGATTACAGCCAACTGGAAAAAAAGCTAAACTATACATTTAAAAACAAGCAGTTGATTATTGAGGCTTTGACACATAAAAGTCACAAAAAGCCTTACAATAATGAGCGGCTTGAGTTCTTGGGAGATGCAGTACTTGATCTGATTGTCGGAGAGTATCTCTTTAATAAGTTTCCGAAATCCAATGAGGGTATTTTATCCAAAATACGTGCATCGCTTGTTAATGAAAGCGGCTTTACACTGCTTGCTAGAAAAATTGATTTGGGTGCTTATATCTATCTCTCTCTTGCGGAAGAGAACAATAACGGAAGAGATAAACCTTCTCTTCTCTCCAACGCATTTGAAGCGGTAATTGGTGCCATCTACCTTGAAGCGGGGTTAGAAAAAGCCAAAGAGATTTCGATTGAGTTACTTGAGGCGTGTCACCCTAAAATCGATTTACAATCTCTCTCAAAAGACTATAAAACAGCTTTACAGGAGTTGACACAGGCAACACATGGTATTACGCCTGAGTACGTATTGTTAAGTACCTCGGGACCGGACCATCAAAAAGAGTTTGAGATAGCCGTTATACTGGATCAAAACACCATTGCCACGGCAAAAGGAAAAAGTAAAAAAGAGGCCCAACAGCGTGCTGCAGAGATAGCACTCAAATCATTAAAGGAATCAAATAGATGAATAGCTTTGGAAGAAAACTCACCCTAACTACTTTTGGGGAGTCCCATGGAAAAGCGCTGGGATGCATACTAGACGGTGTGCCCGCAGGACTTCATATAAATGAAGATTTTATACAATCCGAACTAAACAGACGCAAACCGGGAAAATCAAAACTGGAAACAGGCAGAAAAGAAGATGATAAGTTTGAAATACTCTCCGGTGTTTTTGAGGGGCTAAGTACCGGCACACCTATTGCGATGATCATTTTTAATACCAACCAAAAATCAAAAGACTACGAGACTATCAAAGATCTCTTTCGCCCAGGCCATGCCGATTTTACCTACTTCCACAAATATGGGCTGCGTGACTACCGTGGGGGAGGACGCTCTTCTGCCAGAGAGACTGCTGTGCGTGTAGCCGGAGGTGCTATCGCAAAGCTTATACTTAAAGAGTTAGGCACCAAGATAGAGTCCGGTCTTTGTGAAGTAGACGGTATTAAAGGCACCATACAAGACTTTGCCTATGCCAAAACCTCAAAACTCTATGCCCTAGATCCTGGAGCAGAAGCCGCACAGCAGCAGGCTATTTTAGATGCCAAAGCCAAACACGACTCTGTAGGCGGTGTAGTACTTACTATTGCCACAGGGGTTCCCGTGGGACTTGGCGAACCGATTTACTATAAACTTGATGCTCTTTTAGCCGAAGCGATGATGAGTATCAATGCAGCAAAGGCAGTAGAGATAGGAGACGGGGTTGCCTCTACCTCCCTTAAAGGAAGTCAAAATAACGACGCAATCACTCCTGAGGGGTTCACCTCCAATCATGCAGGCGGAATACTCGGAGGGATCAGCAATGGAGAAAAGATCATAGTCAAAACGCACTTTAAGCCTACACCAAGCATCTTTCAAGAGCAAGAGACGGTGACTACCGACAATAAAGAGGCAACATGCAACCTTAAAGGGAGACACGACCCCTGTGTTGCCATACGCGGTGCCGTAGTATGCGAAGCGATGATGGCACTTGTTTTGGCTGATATGGTACTGCTTAATATGGGCAGAAAAATGGAACATCTAAAAGAGATATATCAAAGGAAAAACGGATGAAAAAAATAGGTTTAGGGCTTATAGGGCTCATACTGGCAGCGGCTATCTACTATTTTGCAATTGGGGCTTCCCGGCTTACACAAGAGGTAAGGATGCACGTAGACACTCAGCTTGCTTCATTGCAAAAGGAGGGATTTAAGATAGAGCAGAGGCACATCAAAGAGAAAAAAGAGCATTTTATTATCTCGTTTGACGATACCCGAAAAATATCTACTTTTTTGTATCGCAAAGGCGTACAGATAACCGCTGAGGATGCAGAGATGTTCAAAGGGCTTAAGTTGGGCGTAGATATACACTATCTTCCCGATATCTCTTCTCTACTCTCTTTGGATATCTATCCTCATGCCTTACCCCACGTTATTACTACATCTTTACGTGACAAAAGAGAACTGCTCAAACAGATAGAAGAGATATTGAAAAACAAAACATTGCTTATACACCTTATGCTTAATAAAACTGCGAGCAGTTTCAAGGGTCATATGAAGGACATCAATGAGACTATCAAAGATGCACAACAGATGGCTACACTGCACTCAAAAGAGTTAACTTTTGAAGGTAAAATAACAAAGAATAGTATATATGCATTTAAACAAACATTACAAAATCTCTCTTTCATACTCTCTGATGGATTAAAAATCTCTTTATCGGGTCTCAAAAGCAACTATAAAGTCACGGGAAAAACACTCTATGACTACACAACAAACTACCAGATAGAAGAAGCTGTTGTTGATATACAATCTATCACACAGATACGCTTAAGAGATATCAGAGTGGACTCTGCCTCTATTGTCAAAGAGAATCTTGCATCCGGAACGATGAAAATAAGCATTGCACAGACAAACATCACAAACAGTAAAAAGCCTTATGATTTGGAACATTTCAATTTTGAGGTGAAAGCATCCAATATTGATATTTCAACCATAGATCAAATGCAACAAGCAGATCTATCAAATGAAAAAGTCATGAATAGTCTTTTAAAACAACTCTTCTCAAAAGGTGTAGTGTTTGAAGTTACCGCTTTATCACTAGAGCATATTAAAAGCGATGGAAAAAAGATAGAAGGGTTTGATCTAGCTGCACAGCTTACATTTGCCGAAAATTTTGATTTTCCTGCTTTAGAGAGAAACCCTTTATCTGCACTAAACGCAATCAACGCAGATGCAAAACTAACATTTTCAAACGAGCTGTTTGCACTCATGGCAGAGCAACCGCCAATTATGATGGTACTTATGATGTTCCCGCCTAAAGACAAACATAACAAAAAAGAGTATATACTTGAGCTAAAAAAGGGTAATGTTACTGTTAATGGGAAAACAGTGATGTAAACTGAGTTAAGAAGAGAGTATAAAATAAAGTAAATATTCCCTTTCTTAACATTTAACTACTAGATAAAATCCCAAGTTCATCCAAACACTTTACGCTAAACGTTTTACGATGTATATCGCACCTGCCGTATTTGGCTAGTGCCTCTATATGGGCTTTAGTACCATACCCTTTATGTTTTTCAAAGCCATACTCCGGGTATTTTTGGGAGAGCGCAACTATTTCTTTGTCTCTTGTTACTTTTGCAAGGATACTGGCAGCAGAAACCTCAGGCACCTTGTTGTCTGCTTTGATCATAGTCTTAATATTTGAAACCCCAAAAGTACTATTACCGTCAAAGAGATAGTCAACTCCTGTCAAATACTCTTGAATACTTAGTAAACCGATATGTAAACACTTGGATATTCCCATCTGATCTACCTGATGGGCCGAAAAGGATATGATATGATATCGAGAATTTTCAATAATACGCGGATAGAGTGCTTCGCGTCTTTTCTCTGTTAACTTCTTAGAATCCATCAACCCCTCGATCAAAGAAGTCATCACTACCCCTGCCATAACCAACGAGCCTGCTAAACATCCACGTCCCGCTTCATCAATACCGCAAAGGTGTTTATTATTGACTGTTGTTTTAGACATAAGGAGTACTATCCTTGGAAAATATGTAGGAAATATGTGTATCGTTGCTTGGAAAAGTTCCAAGCAACATATGTAATGTAACGTTTATAGCGTAATACTAAAAGTATTCATACTTAGTTGTAACAGGACAACTATTCTCAGATTTCTCTTTTTCATCTATTCTATTACCTTCATCATCATAGGTAAATGTTCTAGTCTCTATATTATTTCCACTGGTATCGGTCACTGTTACCTTAATAATCTTGCCATCAGCATCTGTGTCATAATGATGGATTCTGATACTTCCATCCTTATATTCCGCTTTACCTGAGACTAGCACGCCATTTTCATAACTAAATGTACGTTTCGTACCTAGAATATCAACTGTTACGATATCTCCTGTGCCGTCTGCATTTATATACTCTACTCTCGATGGCTTAGAGAGCTCTTCTGTGATAGGTGTTTTATTTTCTATTGTTGTTGTTCTACTGATAACCGTACCGTTTTCATCATATGTATATGTCCTTACCGCATAAGGGTTTTCCGTTACATCATTCTTGTCTGTGACATTTTTATACTCTGTTATCTTAATAAGATTTCCATTATTATCATACTCTCGTATTTTAACAGTCACCTCACCGAGACAATTGGTAATAATCTCTTTTTTTATCACATCGCCTGTAGCTGCAATTACCTGATCCTCCACATCGTCTGCAACTGTAATATTTCCCTCTTGATTTATTCCGCCGTTAGTAATGGTACTTTCACCTGTTGTAGCTTCTTGGGAAGTGTTGTTTGACTTTTTACTGCAACCTACAAAAAGGAAAGAGAGCAATAATACTGCACATACCTGTTTCAATGTTAAATTATTCATGGTATCAACCTTGTTAAAAATTATATTTTAATCGTCATATGAAGCAGTAATCCCGATACGATAAATAGAGATGACAATAACCTTCATTGCGATAAAATATTATGCAACTCGGCTATCTTTAAAGAAAGACCCGTAGTTTTCTGCCCTATCCTCGCGGTATAGTTTAGCGATAATATAAGCTTAACAAAAAAAGTTTAAAATTCTATTAAAATACTCTGTTTTATAAAAGCAGTACATAATTTTTATCGACATCATCTACTATCAATATCATATCTTCTCCATCTGTCATATACTCTTTTTGCATACTACTTTCGACCGTTTCAATCTCTTTCATTTTTCCTGTACGAGGATTAAACCATGATACTCGGACTTTATCTTTTGCTATTGTATTGAATTTTACAGTTACGGTAGTATCTTTAGGTAGATAAATAAAGGCATACCCCTCTCCCCTTGTGGCTACAATATTCTTCTTTTTATAATCCTCTACTATTGTATTATCAGGAACCCTACTTAATATATCTCTACCCTTCATCAGTTTTACGATATATCCCATCTGTCTAGCACCCTCTGCCTCTAGTGCATCTTGCCAACTATTAACTGTGGCATCAATTCCTCCTTGAGGCTTTTCTTTTTTACCTTCACTCATTTGCCAGATAGAGTGATGTCCGTATGTATGGCCAAAGGCTCCGGAGAATATTTGTTTATAAGCTATTTCTCTTACGTCTGCATCATCAAACCTATGACCTGTTCTTTGACCTATTCCTTTAGGTGCCGAACTATTGATCTCTTTATAAAAACACTCCTCTATCGTCTCATACCTTGGTTCACCGTCAAGTGTTGGTTTGGATGGTTTTTTCTCATAATCTTTACGCAATGTAGCTATACCTCGCTGCACCGGTGCACAATGCCCGGACTGAAGCATATTAAATGCCAACCAATTCTCATTATGAAACCATGTACTAGAACTTACTGCACCTGTGGGATGATAAGCTATCAGTTGAGAGTCGCCTACAATATCGTATAGTGTACTGCCTAATTTACTCCATATATTTTGCACTCTGGGATCCTCTGCTTTACTATCACCGCCAACAATCCAGACAATATTTTTTTTCTTTGGGTCATGATAACTTTAGAGGCTTTTTTCTAAAGATCTGTAACAATAATTTATACAGATCTTCACCTCTGTGATTGAACCTGAACTCACACTCTTTGAGATGCAAGTTAAAGTTCTTTTTATCA
>JALSJI010000071.1 GCA_026989435.1 Sulfurovum sp. | reverse complement strand
CAGCATCGAGTATTCTGATACTTGCATCCATGATTTCTGGTCCGATTCCGTCACCTCTGGCGACTGTAATGGTCTGTTTTGCCATATTGTATCCTTTTCGTAAAATAGATTCAAATTACCAAAGTGAAATACCTGCTTGAGACAATGTGTTACATTTGGTAAATCTTACGGGCAGTATAGATGATTTTAAAGATTTACTCTATACAGTTTTGGTCATTATTGTTATCATTTTTTAAGTATAAAATATCTAAAGTTGTGAAAAATGAAAAAAGAGACCATACAAAAACGCACAAGCATCTCCAATGACTTGATGCACTATATCTATAAACATATCGATACAGACATCAGTCTGGATGAACTTGCCGAGACTTTCGAAATCAGTAAATTTCATATGCACAAAATATTTAAAGAGGTATTTGGAAGAAATATCTATGAGACCATCAAAGCGATCCGGCTCCAAAAAGCAGCGACACGTCTTTTGACCAATCGCCACTCCACGATCTCAAGCATTGCTTCGATGTGCGGCTATAGTTCACAGACCTCTTTTACACGCGTCTTCAAAGAACGCTTCTCCATGACACCCAAAGAGTGGCGTAATGGAGGTGATAAAACATACTCTCAAAAACTCCTACACTCTTCTCCCTATGCCAGTATCTCTACCTCCTCTTTTGAAGAGATCGTTCCTGAGATTGTCAAGATGCCAGAAATGCAGGCGTACTATATCCGTCATCGAGGATATGAGAAAAATATACGCATCACCTGGCAGAAACTGCAAGCATGGATCTACTCTCATGATGTGGAGCGCTACACTCTACAAGGGGGTCACAAGGGGGTCAGGCGTTGAAAATATACCCTCTTATTAATCAAAATCCTACCATCCTTAACCCCTTTAGCATAAATGTGGATTAGCATATTTCCTCATTGGTGTTGTGAGGCAGAAGCATGTGTTCTTAGATATCTGTACAGGTATATTTTGGAAGTGGTATGATAATAGTACACCATTGGCTTATAAAATCCTTTTCACTAAATACTCTTATAAAATAAAAAAAACCAAAGACCTAAACCTACCCACTCAAAGAAAGCAAGAATACTACCCTATACCAAAAGCGGTACGGAGGATTGTGGTATTTGCCTGTTTTGTATCTTATGTTATAATTCCAAAATTATAAAACAAGGTCACCGCGTGGAAATAAAAACACAAAAATTCATACTCAAGCTCTTCCCAGAAATCATGGTCAAAGGCTCTTCTGCCAAGCGTCAAATGGTAGGACAGCTTTATAATAACTTGCTTGCAATGCTTGGGCGTTTTTCTGATGAGATAGCTGTAAAGAAGTTCTCAGACAAGATAGAAGTAGTGACACCTATAGCTTATGTCGTAGAAGTACGCCAACTCTTGCTGGACACACCGGGAATAGAGCAGGTGCTTGAAGCCTTACAGTTTGACAACATGCATACCCTTGATGAAATAAAGGTCAAGGTAGGTGAAGTGACGCACAAGACAATAGAGAGTAAAACCTTTGTCGTACGTGCCAAGCGTACTGGCAGTCATGCCTTTCGCTCAACTGAGCTAGAGCAAACTGTGGGTGGCTATATGCTGGCAACCTACCCTAGTAAGGGTGTAGATTTACACAACCCAGAAGTAACCATTCGCATCGAACTTATAAACAACCAGCTTAACATCATCACCCAAAAATACTTAGGGCTTTCAGGCTTTCCTCTAGGTACGCAAGGAGACGTTCTCTCACTGATGTCCGGAGGATTTGACTCTACCGTAGCCTCCTATCTTGCTATGAAACGTGGGATAAAAACACACTTTATCTTCTTTAATCTTGGCGGTGTGGCTCATGAAATAGGAGTAAAACAGGTTGCTCTTTACTTGTGGAGCAAGTTTGGCTCTTCTCATAGGGTCAAATTTATCTCTGTGCCTTTTGATGATGTACTCACTGAGATTTTTGCTTCTACCCATGAGACTTATATGGGAGTTACTCTAAAGCGTCTTATGCTCTTAGCAAGTGAAAACATAGCCAAGAAGATGGGGATAGATGCCTTGGTTACGGGTGAATCGGTAGCACAAGTAAGCAGCCAAACACTACGTAATTTAGCCCTCATTGATCAAGTAAGCTCTATGCTTGTATTACGTCCGCTTGCTACCATGAATAAACCTGAGATTATGGACATGGCACAAAAAATAGGGACAAAAGCATTTGCAGAAAATATGCCTGAATACTGTGGTGTCATCTCTAAAAATCCCGTTACTCACGGCTCGTACAAACGTATGGAACGTGAAGCCAAGCGTTTTGACTATGCCGTACTGCATCAAGCCGTAGAAAATGCCGTAACCATAAATATCGATGAGATACTAGAGGATCTTACGACTAACACGGCGATAGAAGTGATACACGAGCTAAATGACGACATGGTAGTCATAGATATACGCACGGAAGATGAGTGCATAGAGACAAGCTGTAAAAGTATCAAAATACCGTTTTATAAACTTAAAACAGAGTTTAAAAAGCTACCGCAAGATAAAGCGTATCTTCTTTACTGCGAAAAAGGCATTATGTCACAACTACACGCCCAATACCTAAAGGAGACACACAATGTTCACAATATAAAGGTATATAGACCCTAATTCAACTCTTTTTTCTTGAATCTTGGCTATACTTGCGTACTTTTCTGCAAGAGAGTACTAAACTCCTTATAACTAGAGATATCCTTATCTCTCTTCCGCACTATAACGTGTGACCGACGGTTTGGTATCGATTTGCACAAAAGAGGGTTTTAGACCTCTTGATACCATATCTTATATAGATATATCCAAGACAATTCAACACCGAAAAATTTAACATAAAAAACAGCGCATCGTTTGAATCCGCTACTAAAGTGCTTATAACGACAGCGTAGTAAAATGGACATTGTTCATTTTACCTTAACAAAGGATCACAATGAAATTCTCAGATTTCAACTTAAAAGATACTATACAGGCAGCTATTATAGAGGCCGGATTTACAGAACCCTCACCCATACAAAGAGACGCAATTCCTCTTGTACTAAAGGGGCACGATATGGTAGCACAAGCGCAAACAGGTACAGGGAAAACAGCTGCATTTGGTCTACCTATAATGTCTATGATGAAGGCTAACGGAAATATAGAGAGTCTAGTCATTGTCCCCACTAGAGAACTTGCCATACAGGTAAGTGACGAGCTTTTTCGTTTTGGCAAGCTCTCAGGTATCAAAACTGCCACTGTCTACGGCGGTACCCCCTACGGCAAACAAATAGAGCGTATCAGACAGGCCTCTATAGTGGTAGCCACTCCGGGACGTCTACAGGATTTACTAATGTCCGGAAAGATTAAAATCACCCCTAGGTTTGTTGTGCTAGATGAAGCCGATGAGATGCTTGATATGGGTTTTTTAGACGAGATTAAAAAGATCTTTACCTACTTACCAAAAGAGCGTCAAACACTGCTTTTTTCAGCAACCATGCCAAATGCCATACGAAAACTTGCAGAACAGATTTTAAAAAACCCTAAAACCGTCTCGATTACAAAATCAGAAAAAACCAACACCAAAATTACACAACTCTACTATGTAGTCCAAGAGAGGGAAAGAGATGATGCTTTGGTAAGACTGATTGACTATAAAAATCCAAAAAAATGTATTATTTTCTGTCGTATGAAAAAAGAGGTAGACCGACTTGTAGCGCATCTTACGGCTCAGGGTTTTAAAGTAAGCGGACTTCATGGAGATATGGAACAGAAACAAAGAGAAATAACCATACGTGCCTTTAAACAAGGGGGTATCGATATCTTCATTGCAACAGATGTTGCTTCACGAGGATTAGATGTCAATGACGTAACACACGTATTTAACTACCATATCCCTTTCGATTCAGAATCTTATGTACACCGTATCGGTCGTACAGGGCGCGGCGGTAAATCCGGTGAGGCAATTACCCTTGTCAGTCCCAATGAACTACGTACCATTAAGCGTATAGAAAAAGATGTCGGCACAAAGATGATTACACAGGTGATTCCTACACGTATGGAGGTCCAAAACAACCGTAAAGATGCACTAATACACAAAATTACACAAACCAAAATTACAGACAAGGCTGTCGAACTTGTCAAAACACTTCAGCATGATATCGATATCGTCACCATCGCTCACCTGCTTGCTGCCGTAATACAAAGCGAAGATTCGGTCAAAGGCAAAGATAACATTGGTCTAGGTCTCGAAGAGATAGAACTTCTCATAGAACGTGCGATGCAAAACCACAAAAATAGCGGTAGTGGGCGTAACCATAGACGCGGTAGCGGGGGCAGATACCGCAATAACCGTTTCGGAGGGAATCATCACCGTCATCATAGAGGCAACCGCTCTAAAAATAGAAGAATCTAAATAACATAATGCAAAAAGTCGGTTAACCTTTTTAGATATAATATTCAAAAGAAAAACCATCCCGTATCGCCCAAGGAGATACTATTATGACAGATATAAAACATATATTTTTGACCTTAGGACTATTGATAAACCTCAGTTTTGCTGCAACACCCGAACAGGTAGAGCAGTATCTGCTTGTCTCACGTGCTGAAGAAGAACTCATAGCTCTAGAGTCGCAATTTTCCGCCATGCAAAATGCATTTAAACGTCATGAAGATAATAAAAGCGATGCATATAACTATGATATGCAGATGCTCTCACTGCGTTTTAAAGAGTATCTAGAGAAAAATTTAAGTGAAGATGAGATGACAGAGATTTTAGAAAATTACAAAAATGTTGTTCTGCTTCAATTTGTCTCTGCATCAAGCCAAGCACAAGAAACCGATAATAATGAAACACGTGCCTATGTTGAAAATTTGAAAAATTCTCCTGAGGCAAATGAGCGTATTGATCTTGTAGAAAAAATCAGTAAAGAGCTCTACTCTAAAGAGTCTATGATTATTCTTTTTGATGAACTCATCAAACCTCTTATGAAAAACGGTATAAACGGGAATCAAATGAATGACGAGATGTTAAAACTTGTACAAAAAGATTACCTTAAAACCATGGTGGAAAATGCCAAATACGAAACACTTTATGCCTCTAAAGATTTTACGATAGAGGAGCTGGAAGCACTTCTTAAAATCGCCCAAACTCCTGCAATTGATCATGAGTCAAAAGCTGTATTTGGTGCGATGGCATATGCACTTAAAGAGTTTTTTGTATCGCTTACCAGTCGTTTCGATGTAAGTAGACATCAACCACGCAATATGCAAAACCGTGTAGATACAAAATAATATGAGTCTGATGTACGTCACGGATTTGGACCATACCTTTTTACGTTCGAATTTAAGTATCAGCGACTACTCTGCACAAATATGGAATCAAAAATCACAAAGTGCTCTTATGGGCATTGCTACGGCCAGAAGCTATACAAAAACTGAAGAGTTACTCAAAAAAATCCATATCAATGCTCCCCTCATTCTGCTTGACGGTACGGTAATCATGAATCCGGAAAAAAAAATCATAGAGATGAAAGTACTGGATAAAGAGATAGGTGACGCCATCGTAGATATCGGTACCAATCACGGGATAGACCCCTTTATCATAGGTGTCAATAAAAATAGACTGCATGAAGTATTTCTCTACCCTCTAAAACTCAATAGACACCAAAAAGAGGTCCTTCAAGGATATAAAAATGATCCACGTATGCAGTTTAACCCAAGTAACGCTACGATGGAGAAAAACCTAAAGATAGTCTACTTTGGCTACGAAGAGCAACTACGCCCACTCTACCACGAGCTAAAGAAGACATTTGGCAAGAGCATAGAAGCCAAACTCTCTCCCGAAAAGTACGGTGGAGGCTACTTCCTCACCCTACTACACCCCCATGGGGACAAAGCCCATGCCCTCACAAAAGTGATGGAGTACCTAGAACGTGACAGCAAAGATGTCACTGTCTTTGGCGACTCGGTAAACGACATAGGGATGTTTAAACTTGCAGGTACCTCTGTGGCTGTTTCAAATGCTTTAAAAGAAGTAAAAGCTGTGGCGGATGTGGTGTTGCCTCACTCCAATGATGAGGATGGGGTGGCAAGATATATAGAGAGAAATTAAGACCGATTCATCAACACCGTATTTAATCTCTCCAATCTCTCAGGCGTACCAATATCTAACCACTCACCCTCATACAGTTCACCCGTTACCTTCCCCTCTCTCATCGCTTTTCGAAGTAAAGGAGCCAAAGCAGACTTGCCATAGGGGACCTCTTCAAAGAGTTTGGGTGAGTAGTAGCCTATACCAGAAAAAGTGTATTGCTTATTATCTAGCACGAGGTTGCCGTCTAAGGCGAAATCTCCCTCAGAGTTATGCTCCGGGTTAGGTACGAGGATTAAATGGGCTAAAACGCCATCTTCTAAGTGTCTGTTGTCTTGGAAGTCGTAGTCTGTAAAGACATCTGCGTTTACGACTAAAAAGGTATCCTCATATTTATTACTATCAGTAAGTAGAGGCAAGGCCTTTACTATACCTCCGGCACTTTCTAATCCACCCTCTTCTTGCTCATCGCTATACGCTATACGTACACCCCAGTCAGACCCATCACCCAAAGCTTCAGGTATCTTATAACCCAAATGTGCGATGTTTATAACAATATCCGTAAAGCCTTGATGAGCTAGTTTTTCGATGTGCCGTACGATAAGCGGTATGCCACCTACTTTGAGCAACGGTTTAGGGGTAACATCCGTCAAAGGTCTCATACGAGAACCAAGCCCCGCAGCGAGTATCATAGCTTTCATATATATCCTTCTAAATAATTAGCAATCCATGCGAAACACATCCGTTAATCACGCAAAAGCGTGCCTATGTCGTGGCAAACGCCCTTGAAAGCGATAGCGATTCGAGAGCCACAATAACTTTTGCTTACTTTTCTAGGAAAGCACGGAGAGTAACACCGCCACAGTTAAATAACAAGGCAATCCAAATAAACCACAATAAATCACACGGATTTTAATATATCACCCAACTCCTCCAACTCGGGATATTTTTCACAAACATCCAAAACATACTTCAAGGTTAATGGTATATCCTCCAAATACCCATCTTTCCCATCTCTTATACTCAGACGAGCAAAAATCCCGAGTATCTTAAGATGTCGTTGCAAACCCGTAAAGTCAAACCAACGCATCAAGGTCTCATCCTCTACCTCTAAACCTTTTAGTTCTTTAAAGAGTAACACAAGTCTTTGCATCTTTTCACTATCTAACTCCACATAGGAATCACGAAGGAGTGAGACCAAATCATAAGTCAACGCTCCAGACTTGGCATCTTGAAAATCTATGACTACAATGTTGTCTTTATCGTCAATCATCAAATTACGTGAGTGATAGTCACGGTGCACAAAGATCTCTTGGGGTTGGGAGAGTACCTCTTTTAAAATGAGAGAAAAAACCCCTAAAAGAATACGACCCTCTACACACTCTACACTTCTACCCAAATACTCCTTAAGATACCACTGAGGCATAAGATTCATCTCCTCTAACAAAAACATCGCATCATAAGGTTCTAGCCCTTGTGAGGGAGTCTGCTGTATCTTTACAAGTTCCCTCACGGCTTTCTCGTAATAAGCAAAAACACTCTCATCCTTTATCGTATCAAAGAGATGCCTATTTCCCACATCTTCAAGCAACATAAATCCTTTATGTTGTTCAAATGCTTTGATTTGCGGTAGTCGTACCTTGCTTTGTTGCATCAACATCGCTATACCTATATGCCTAGGTACAAGCTCCTTATCGTAAGAAGCATCCATAACTATAGACTCTGGTTTTTTGAGTCTATAATACCCTCTGGCACTTGCATCCCCGTCTAAAGCCTCATGTTTAGGGTTATCTATGCCCAACCACTCTAACCACCCTGTTAACTCTTTATGCATAAACCGCTCCTAAAATAGTATTGCTGCTGGCACCTGTAACATCTTTTAAATTTACCTTTTCTCTGTGTATGCGTTTATACGCAAGCCATGCAAAACACATCGCCTCTATCTCATTTGCATTTTGCGCTATGGCTACCTCCGCATTTGGTATCAATGCTTTGATACGTTCTACTAAAAAACCGTTTTTCGCTCCACCGCCACAAAGCAGCACCACATCGATATTAAACTTCAAGACTTCATTGCTTATACTTAATGCGGTAAGTTCCAGTAATGTTCTTTGCACATCTACGGCTTTGGGCATATAAGTATCATTTTTTGCCCCGATTTTTATAAGACAATCATCTACCCATCTCTCATTAAATTTCTCCCGCCCTGTACTCTTTGGGTGTGCTAAAGAAAAATAGGTATCTGAGATCATTACGTCTAACAAACGATAGTCTACTTCTCCGGACCTAGCCCACGCTCCGTCTTTATCGTAAAGTAGATTTTTATGTTTATCTATCCACAAATCCATAAGTACATTACCACATCCTATATCGTACCCTATAAGAGTATCGCCTAAAATAGTAATATTTGCTATACCACCGATATTTACCACAGCTACGGAAGCATTTATATTTGAAAATATAAATTCATGAAAAGCCGGTGCATAAGGTGCACCCTGCCCGCCTAATGCCACATCTTTACCTCTTAAATCCGCGACTACTTCTATGCCTGTTTTAGCCGCTAATATATTAGGATCGCCTAATTGCATAGTAAAAGGGTATGCGCCATGAGGAGCATGCCACAAAGTCTGCCCATGCAACCCTATGGCTCTAACAGTTGAGGCATCTATATTGTATGACACAAGCAGTGAAGCCACAGCCTCGGTAAAAAGTAATCCCAGACTATGATTGGCCCGCCCTACTTTTTCTAAACTACATTCACCTGCCATCATACTTAGTAGCGCAGACTTCAACTCTGAAGGAAAAGGATACTCTATACTTTTTAGAAGCGTGCAGGATTGCCCATCTATCTCACACAAGACGACATCCACACCATCAAGTGAGGTACCGGACATGACACCGATGTATTTTTCTCTCTTTTTCAGCATGATTTAACATATGCTCCTTTGTTAATAAATCATTATACTTTTGAATATATTATGAGCAAATGAATTTTGAAAAATATCTGAAACAATCTATTGTCATATCTTTAGCCGTTATTGTTCTAATAGCTTTTGTTAACTTCAAAGAAAAACAGCCCTCTTTAGATAAACAAGAACAGCAAAACATTGCTATTTTTAAACAAAATAAAAAGAGTGTGGTCTTTATCTCTGTACATAGACGGGTACACGACTACTGGAGAAGAAGCACCTATGATATACCAAGAGGTTCAGGTTCAGGATTTATCTGGAACAAAAAAGGGTATATTGTTACCAACTATCATGTGATAGAGCATGCAAACAAAGCTATTGTTACACTGAGCAATGGAGAAAAATATCCCGCAAAACTCATTGGCACTGCCCCGGATTACGACATTGCCGTATTGAAGATAGACGGTAACAAAGGGAAGCTCTCCCCTGTAACTATCGGTTCAAGCTCCCATCTTCAAGTAGGACAGAGTGTCTATGCCATCGGTAATCCCTTTGGCTTGGAATGGACTATGACCAAAGGGATTATCTCCGCACTTGATAGAAGTATGGATGTCAACCAAGGTATGGCAATCAACCATATGATACAAACAGATGCCTCAATCAACCCCGGAAATTCAGGAGGTCCCCTGCTAGACAGCAAAGGTCAAGTCATTGGAGTAAACAATATGATACTCAGTCCTAGCGGTGCCAGTGCAGGCATAGGGTTCTCTATCCCTATCAATACCGTTAAACGCGTAGTTGCTTCTATCATTAAAACAGGAAAATATCACAGACCTACCATCGGCATACAGGTAGATAGACGCTTAAACCTACACTATAAACAACTATACAAACGTGGCGGTGTAGTCATTGCAGATGTGATAGATAATACCTCTGCTCAAAAAGCCAACCTTCGACCCATTACGCTGGACTATTGGGGAAATATTGTGTATAAAGACGTGATTATAGGTATAGATCACTATAGTATCAAAAACCTCGAAGACCTTTTCAGCGCACTGGATAACTATATATCGGGAGAGAAGATAACACTCAAAATATGGCGCGACGGCAAAACCGTAGAAATACCGATTACCTTACATTAAAGTAATGTAATTACGGAAAAAAGCTAAGTATAAATTACAATTAAGAGATAATTTTATCTGTTATTTAGATTGTTTTAACTATACTACTATATAACTCAAAGTAAAATTTAAAATGAGTCATATGCTAATGGAGTAAATTATGAAAACAATATTAAAAAAGATACTACTAAGTTCGGTATTGGCATCTTCAGGCTTGTTATTGTTTGTCCCAAATACACTACAAGCACACTGTCAAATACCATGCGGCATTTATGATGATAGTGCACGTATATTAGCCATGCTTGAAGATACTACTACGGTTTTAAAATCCATGAAACTTATAGCTGAGCTTGCGGGAAAAAAAGATGCACAATCACAAAATCAGATGGCTAGATGGGTGATGAACAAAGAAAAACATGCACAAAAAATTATTTCTACCGTTAGTGACTACTTTTTAACCCAACGTGTCAAGACATCTCAAAAAGATTATCTTGAACGTTTAACTAAACATCATGCTGTTATTGTAGCAGCCATGAAAGCAAAACAAAACGCTGATACAAAATATGGTGAAGCTCTCTATAAAAGTATCGAAGCTTTGTCTGCTTACTACACAACGCATAAATATAAACATTAAGTTATTTGACATCATAGAACTTTGTGATGTCAAACTATAGTCATACACTCCAAAACGATTATCAACTATCATCATCTTCATTGCTATCGATATAGAGAAAATAATGAACAAAAAACGCTATATAGATATCAATCATTTGATAATGTAGATGTTGCGCTTAATGAGATAGATGCTACTTCTTTCATACTCCTAGAAAATATAGAATTTCCATTTCTTTCAGAGCTTAAGTCTAAATTACTTAGCATAATAATTGATATCTTTTTGCTTTTTTCCAAAAAGCATTATAATAAAAGCTACCACCGTTCCACCGAGTATCTGCCATGCAAAACCTAGCTTAAAATCCAACGCATCCCCAAGCACGTAAGGTTGAAACAGTAACACCGTCATAAACCCGCCAAACAGTGCAAGAGGTACTGTCCTGGCACTTCCTCGCTTGGTAAATAGAGCATCCGCATATACACCAAGTAGTCCCGTGTAGGCAAACGCCATGACACCCAAAGCAAAACTAAGCAAAGGAAGTTCCGTGTAGCGTTGCCAGTAGTAGCTGAGCATCGCCATAGCTGAGAGTGCTACAGCAAAAAACAAAACTGCATAACGTCCTGCCTTGACAAAGTGTAACTCATCACAAATACCCTCTTTTTCCCTCCATGGACGATAAAGATCTTGTATGGCTACGGAAGCCATCGCACCTAACACAGAATTAGATGAAGAGAGTGCAGCTGCTACTGCACCCACAGTTACCAGCCCACGCATACCCTCTGGCATTTCATGAAGGATGTAGTACATAAAGATGGTTATCTTCTCCCCTTCAAACTTTTGTACCACCTCTATACTTAGCCCTGAAAGCTCAGGATGTTGGTAAAAAAGGTAGAGAAGTAAACCTATCAACAAAAAAAGAATAGCTACGGGTATAGTAATATAGATACTCATCATCAAGGATTTTTGTGCCTCTTTTGCATTTTTACAGGTTAATGCACGCTGGGTCATATCCTGATCTAGACCATAGGCTGCAATATTCAGCAGCAACCATCCGCCAAGCAGTGCCCATATACTAAAATCCCCTGATATAGAAAAATCAAGAAGTTTGAGTTTATTGTCTGTTTTTAAAGTATGCACCATTGTAGAAAAGTCTATATCTAAACTCACATAGAGGTAAATAAGTACTGCGATACCTGCCCCTATATAGGTGACTGCCTGAATCATATCGGAAAAAATCACAGATTTTACCCCTCCATAGTAAGCATATGCAAGTGCCCCTAGCATCAAGATAGCTATAGATATTGCCACATGCTCCGGGCTAATGTCTAAAAAGAGTATCATCGAGATAGCAAGTGCGCCTATATAGAGTCTTGCACCAGAGGCAAAAAGCCGACCAATCAGAAACATAACCCCTGCTTGTTTTTTAGATTTTTTACCGTAGCGTATTTCTAGTAGTTCATAAACCGTTACAGCATGAATAGCATAAAACCTAGGGATAAGCACCTTTGACACAAACACCACGGCCAAAAATGCCGAAATATAAAACCCTATAAAGGTTAAATCTTTTCCATAAGAGTATTCCGGCCCACCCAAAAAAGTAGCTGCAGACTGTGAGGTAGCAAGCACAGAGATAGCTGCGGCAAACATAGGTACGGAGTTGGCTCCTACAAAATAGTCACGTGTAGATTTAATTTTAACTTGGGATAGAACAACGCTAGTGACGGTTAATACTAAAAAATATGTAAAAAATATGGCCCAATCTAAAACACTAAATGCCGAGTTCATCCTTACTCCTGGTAGACTATATAACGTCATTATAACCAACAGTGAAAAAGATGAAGTTAATCATGCGTATATATTATATATGGGTCTAGATAACTTTAGCGGTACAAAAATATGCTAAAGTTACGGTATGGTCGTCAAAAACAAGTATGTAAAACGTTCACACATTTCAGAACAGAAATTTAGACAGATAGTGAAGCTGTTCTCCG
>JALSJI010000070.1 GCA_026989435.1 Sulfurovum sp. | reverse complement strand
TATGTGTCAAAGCCTCAATAATCAATTGCTTGTCTTTAAATGTATAGTTCAGCCTTTTTTCTAAGTGACTGTAATCGTTCATTCCTCTATCCTTTTTATAAAGTAGCTTTGATGCGTTCTGCTTCATCTCTTGCTAACGCATCACAGCGTTCATTTTCTGGGTGCCCATTATGACCTCTAACCCAAGTACCTTTTACATTGTGGATACTTGCAGCTTCTAAGTATTCTTTCCACATGTCAACATTTTTAACTTTTGCAAAGTTTTTACGTACCCATCCTGTTAGCCATTCATTGATAGCTTTAACGACATAAGAACTGTCTGATATCACTTCCACATCACAAGGAACTTTCAGAAGTTTTAGACCTTCTATTACCCCTTGAAGTTCCATGCGGTTGTTTGTGGTATGTATATTGCTCCCCGAGAACTCTTTGCGTTTGCCATTATATTCTAAAATCCCACCATATCCACCAGGACCGGGGTTTCCAAGGCTCGACCCATCAGAGTAAAGAGTAATCTGTTTGCGGACTTGCTTTTCCAATATTTTCCTCCACTTCTACAGAGTGTATTGCCATACAGTTTGGACAACGTTTAAAGCTCATGGGAAAACTTTGTTTACACTTTTTACATAAATAAGAAAAATGTAACTCTCCCTCATCAAACCCATGTTGCCTTGCTGTTGCTAATATGTCTAGTGCAAAAATACCACTTTCCCAAGGTTCATCTGAGGGTTTTTGTAGATATCCTTTTGCATAATAAAGAGTACGAAGCCCTTTATTGGCAATAATTATATCTAAATCGAGTTGTGAATTTGGTAAGAACCAAAGTATGTCAAGTATCTCCTTTATGCGGTCAGGGTCTATATTTTCCCATGCTTCTCTAATGTCAAGTCTTAGTAAAGCTGATATAACTTCACGGTAAAGTTTTGGCTCTTCTTCTAAGATACGTTTGAGCCGTCTTATTTTATGTTCTGTGGTACTAGACTTGTTGGCTTGTATTTGTAATAAATCTAAAAATACTTTAAGTACATAGGTGTCTTCATCGAGGAGCTCAAGTGGAGGGAGTATTTCTTGGGCTTTTTTATATTGATGCATCATCTCATAGACGATGCCTAGCTGATAAAGTACTTTTACGTTACGTGGTTTTTTACGTAAAATATCGGTGTAAATACTTCTAGAACGCTCTAAAAAACCAGCATGTAAATAGGTGCTACCTAGACGTTCCATAAGTTCTGATTTTCCTGATTCATCTGAAATATTTTTAATTAAGTAAAGATAAATAGAGATTGCCTTGTGAAATTCTCCCGCAGTTTCAAATGCTTTAGCTAAGAGTGTTAAAGGCTTTAACATGTGTATTTCAAAAGGCATTGTATTGGTGTCGAGAGCACATTCTGATGAGTCAAATTTATCTAAAAATTTAAGGAGGTTACCTTTCTCTTTTTGCTGTTTATACATACCCCAACCATAGGTAGACACAGCAATAATAAGCCCCAAGGTCACAATAAGCAATACACTAAAAAGAGGATCATTATACGCGGGTAAAATATGTTCCAAGAGAGTCCTTAAATGATTGTGTCAATAAATTATAGCGAATTAGATATAATGCCTTTATGATTGATAATGCTTATACTATTTTTCTCCTATGTACAAAGCAAAGCTCTGACCATATTCCTCTCACTAAAGCATCGCCAATGGCGAGAATAGAAGCATTATGATTGATAATGCTTCTATTGAATCTCTTAAAAATAGTATCGATATTATTGATGTAGTGGGGTCTTTTATTGAGCTTAAAAAAGCAGGAGCAAACTACAAAGCGAACTGTCCTTTTCATGGAGAAAAAACACCCTCTTTTGTA
>JALSJI010000069.1 GCA_026989435.1 Sulfurovum sp. | reverse complement strand
CATCCACGACTACGCCAAAGCCCACGGCAACTACACCAAAGAGAAATTTGAAGATGATTTGGCAAACTATGAACATGCGTATAGCCCAGTCAAAGGTGTAGCGAATGTCTTGCCTGCTATGGGTAGAGTGGTAGACCATCTATGGGAGTCTAATACTACAAAGTTTTTAGACAATGGTGGCAATGTGATGCTCTATGAAAAAGAGGGCTTTGACTCTGTGTATGATGGTAATTCCAATATGCAGGACTACATAGAAGAAAATAGAGATGCCAAATATCATCTTGTCGATAAAAATGGTACAGAGACATTCATGGAGATACCTAGAGAACCCAAAGCACAAGAAAAAGAAACCCAACCCCAAAGCTGTAGCCTCCTCCCACCTGAGATGAGATACGACAACAGACAGATTGCCGAGTTTGATGTTGATGAGGATGAAAATAATCTCGCAAAAGATATAAGGCTATCTCCTGAGGGTTATGCAATCTTTGAAGATGCAAAAGATGTAGAAGAAATCGCTAAGAGCAATACCAAAGAACCCCAAGCAAATAACGCTGATACTCTAACAAAGGAACAAAAGACACTACGAGACCTCTATCCTCATCTCTATCAAGACAAGAGTGATGAAGATGAGATAGATGACCAAAATGATTATGGGATGGAGATGTAGATGTCTTTTTGTCCACTCAATAGCTTCGATAAATCCACGATTTTCCTCAAAACCTTGGCAGCGACAACACTAGAAGACAATAAAACCCATACACCTTCCTTGGATGCAGGGGCAATTAGATTGCCTGATACCCATGGTGATAGTATAGACAATGTAGATGAAGTGGTAAACCTACAGGTGCGTATGACATCAGACCTCAATCAGTTTGCAGATACGCTTACGCGTTCTTTACAAAAAGAGTTTTCTGAGATAGATTTACAGCCTATAGATAAGAGTGGAGGGCAGTCTCATCTCATGTCTTTTGCACGGTACCAATACGAAGAGAAAAAAGCTGCAAGGAAGTATTTTAAAAGTAAAAAGTCTGGCTTGGCAAAGATTTATGAGGGGATAGAAAACGAGGTCAAAGCCAAACTGGCTTCGCAGATGGTACTGATGAGCACCGACCCCAACTATATAGCAGACCCCTCAGAAGCCAGAGCAGCACTCATCAAACCCTCTCAACGTAACAAGTTTCGTTACGCTGCCTTGATACAACAAGAAAAAAACAAACAACTCAAGCTCAAGTATGCGCTAGAGATCAAACGTAAACAACAGATGGTAGACATCATCAAACAACAAGCCCTATCCCGTGCCTCACTCTTTCGGTATGAAACTGCGAGGCATGAGCTAGAGCATATACTCTCGGCGGCGGATAAGGCGGTGAAGGTGAATACGACGGCGCCGGGGCCGGGGAAAACTAAACTTCCTCCAACTGATCCAATTTGTATAGCAAATCCTTCGGATCCAAGATGTAATTGATAAAATATAAAAGGAAAATAAAATGAAAATAAATAAAATAAAACTCTTAAACTATGTATTAAAGATATTAACTGTTATCACTTTTACTGCTTGTGGAGGAGGAAGTAGTAGTGGAACTTCTAATAATAATTGCAATTATCTAAGAACAGAAGATAATGACAATGATGGTTTTTTATCACATGATGAATTTCACACTGACCCATCAGAAAGTACTCCTTTTGAAAATTCTAAATTTACTAATCTAGAAAATGTCGTCAATTCCGAAGGTATCCAACATATTCTAAAGGTAGCTAAAGAGAGAGGTGTCACAATTAATCTACAACTAGGCAATAACCCACCAAAACTTACAGGGTATTATAAATTTGAAACTGGTGGTCGTGTGGTCTATGCCAATC
>JALSJI010000068.1 GCA_026989435.1 Sulfurovum sp. | reverse complement strand
CTATAGGGCATGATGGTATGCCTGATGGAGTGATTGATGTGAATGTAGTAAATGCTGATATATCAAATATTGACTTTGCTATTAACAAATCCCCAATGGCACTTAACTATACACGTCCAGGAGAGCTCAACCCGGGCGGTACTACACAGGTTACATTTGATCCTACTGTTACACTTATAGTTGATAATGAAGAGACAGCACCAACAAGAATTAAAATTACACAGATACCTACAGGTTCAATGATTTATTATGCAGGAAATGCTGTAACGGCTGGAGATGTCATTGACAATCCTGTGATGACAAGTTTTAGTATCGATCCGGCTGACGGTGATATTAGTGCAGGGTTTGGTTATATCAGTATCGATAAAGCGTGTAGGGAGTCACAACCGGCACATTTTATGGCGAGTTTTGGCGTACCTAAAATATCCGGTTTCCTCTATTTGGATACCAATAACAATGCACAAGTAGACGGAAATGCAACAAGTAAAAGTTGTGATGCCGCTACGCCGCTATATGTAAACCTCATAGGCAAAGCAGACAACAAGGTCATCGCTTCCTCTGAATTAGATGATGAAGGGTCTTATGTCTTCTATAACCCGGATGTAGAGCCAAATACCGACTATGAACTGATACTCTCTGATATTAAGGCGAATATCGGTGATACGGCACCTGCACCTAAGCTTCCTGAAGGATGTTATCATACAAGGGAAAACCTAGGAGGCGATGCCGATAATCCTGAAGAGGGACTTGGAGACGGAAGGATTGCAGTGAGTCTCAAAGAGACGGATATCCCTGAACTGAATTTTGGTATCTCTCCAAATAGACCTGCGTATAGGATCGGTACGCATTTTTGGATAGACGAAAATGCCAACGGTAAATTTGACGCAGGTGAAAAACCTGTTGGTAATGCTTTAGTAGAACTTTTTGATGCGAGTGGCAATAAAATAGCCCAGACCAGGACAAGCACTAGCGGAGAGTATAGTTTTGAGGTAGAAGCGGGGACATATCAGGTGAGATTCAACATTCCAGATAGACCAGAGTTTGAAGGGTATATCTTTAGCAATCCAAAAGCTAATGAGAATAATGCACTCAATATCAATAGCGCCAATAACAAAGGCTTTACACAAACTGTCACAGTAGGTCCAAATGCCAAAATAGAGGCATTGACAATGGATGCCGGTATCAACTGCGGCTGCGCAAACGTAAGCTCAGACAGTTCAGATGCACAGAGCCTAGTAAGCATGACGGCAATGATGCTCTTTACGCTCATGATAGTACTCTATTTCGTAAGAAAAGAAGAACAAGAAACAGATAATGTATAAGGAAAACAAAATGCAACAAAGATCTAAAGGAATAAAGTTAGCCATTTCATTTTTTACTGTATATGCATTAGGAAGTAGTGCATACGCCGGGGGTAAATATGCAGAACCTCAAGATGCTCCCGTAACACCTATAGCAGATACCGTAAACCCACTTCCTCTATATGTAGGGCTCGGAGCGTTGGCATCGGCAGTGAGTAAAGACTGTCCTTGCAGCAATGCAGATAGGCTCAAAGATATGACCTATGGAGCGTTAGCAAGAATAGGATGGGATTTTAATCAATATATAGGTCTAGAGGCGAGATACCTCAATGCTCCAATAGAGGAGGATTTCTCGACTACGACACATTACGGTATCTTTGCCAAACCGCAATACCACATTACTAATCAAACGAATATCTACGCTCTAGTCGGATACGGACAGACTACCGTGAAGGGATGTGGACTCAATAACGGCGAGCTTAAAGAAGCAGGACTCTCATATGGTATAGGATTTGAATATGATTTTTCCGGAGAGGAGGGTCTAGGAGAATATAACAGAGCCTTTGACGGGAAGGGTGACCAAGAGAGTGGCTGGGGAATTTGGGCAGATTACCAAAACCTTTTTCATAATGAAGGAAGCACAAATACCAAAACTAATGTATTCTCCGTGGGTGTAACCTACGACTTCTAGAACACTATCTCTCCATAGGGCTAGATATGATTTTCTCTATTTAGCCTTTTTTTGTATATCGTAGTGATTTTAGGCTATAATAGCAATATACTCCAAAGGATATACGATGCAGATGAAACAATGTCATACACTTGATGAAGCCAGAGAAGCGATAGACGCGGTGGATGAAGAGATAGTGAAGCTCATTGCACTTCGAAATGACTATATCAAACAGATTGCTCGTTTTAAGACCAGCATAGACGAAGTAAAAGCAGAAGACAGGATAGAGGATGTTATCTCCAAAGTCAGAGCCCAGGCTATAGAACTCGATCTCTCTCCCAATCTCATCAATGACCTCTATATCCGTATGATAAACGGCATGGTAGAGAGTGAGATAGCAGAGCTAAGAAATGCAAAAGGTTTATAAAATCTCACTCTCAAAGAGCAACAAGTCACGAAAGCCGACTGTTGAAGTCGGTATTGTCGGTCTTGCCCATTTTTAGTCGTTACTACAAGCAACTGCACCTATTGTAGCACCTGCCACGTCAATTGTAGTACCTGCCACTGCACCTGCTACGGAGATAGGTGCAGTAACGACTTGGGTACATCCTGAGAGAAAAAGAATAGTCAGTGTATAGAGTGCTGTTTTTTTCATGGAAGGGAGTATAGCACAAACGTGCTTTGTAGATCCTATAGAGTAAAAAAGGTGTGCAAGAATCATAATAAAAAGAGGATGATAAGATTTTATTTGTCCAAAATGACAAACGGGATTACTCCACGCTTTCCATAAGTATCTCAATAATATCAGTCATAGTGAGGATACCTTGCAGTGCATTGTTATCGATAACCAGTAGACGTTTAATACTGGAGTGTACCATCATTTTCGCGGCATATTTGACATCGATTTCAGCAGAGATGGAGATGGCAGGTGTCGTCGCGATATCGTAGACATTGAGAAGGTCGATATCGCCATCTTCTGCTACGATGCTTTGCAGTATATTTTTAAAAGTCAAGAGTCCATAAGCACCATGTGTCTGCGTCTTTTCGACAATCACAGAACGCACACCGTGCTTACGCATCAGTTTGAGTGCCTCTCTTACCGTGCCTGTAGGTTCTACTGAGATGAGTTTCTCTTTTGGGGTCATTATTTCTTTTACTAACATTATATTCTCCTTATAGCATACATTTTATATCGTCTTCAAATTTGTGAAGCTCTTTGGTATCTAGCCCTGCTACATGGCTAAGAGGGAAAGTAAAGGTAAATCCTGCATTGTCTGGATTGTCTATATCACACTCTTCCCGTAGGGCTTTCATTACCTTTAAAGAGAGTTTACGCGGTAAGATAAAGAGTAGTGCAGAGACATTTTCTTCTAATGTAAGCCCAAAAAATACTTTTTTCTCTTCAAGACCGATGCTCTTACCATGCAGTATGGTCACGGATCCTGCACCATGCCCTTTGGCTACTTCTATGGCAGCTTCTTCATCTTTATCGGCAATGACTGCGATGAGTGCGGTAAATTTCATGATATCTCTCCTTTGAGTTTTTTCTTTTTATAATACTCGGCATGTATCCCATAGCCCATCACGGTAAGCATAGGAAAGAGTGAGGCAAAGGCAATGAGTCCAAAGCCGTCTATGAGTGGGTTACGCCCTTCTATGTTTTCTGCCAGTCCAAGCCCCAGTGCTGCTACAAGCGGCACAGTCACGGTAGAAGTGGTCACTCCACCGGAGTCATAAGCGATAGGCACGATGTACCGGGGTGCAAAGTAGGTAAAAAGTATGACTAAAATATACCCTCCGATGATATAGTAATGAATAGGATCACCGCTGACAAGTCTGTATGCACCAAGTCCAATACCTACAGCCACACCAAGTGCTACTATCATTCTAAGAATATTTTGTTTAATGTTTCCTTCGCTTATCTCTTCTGCTTTGATGGCAATGGCAAGCAGTGCAGGCTCTGCCATAGTGGTAGAAAACCCTATGAGAAAAGCAAAGAGGTAGATAAGCAGATTGTTACTCATGCCTGTAAGCTGCAGGGCAATCGTCTCTCCTATAGGGAAAAGCCCCATCTCCAGTCCCATGATGAACGCATAGAGTCCCAATACCACCATAATGATACCTGTGATAATCTTGTGCAGATGTACCACAGGTTTTTTGATGATGGCATACTGAAAGAAGAAGATAACAAGTAAGATAGGCGTGACATCTTTGATGGTACCCACCAGTGCCATTAAAGTATCATAGGCTGAAAAAGTGTAGGTACTTGCTACTGCTTTGCCTCCCTCGACTACTGTAGTGATACCTTGTGTAGCAGGTGTATCCATGAAGGTATAAACGATGATGCCGTAGACCTGCACAAATATCATAGGGGTGAGTGAAGCAAAAGCGATGAGCCCAAAGCCGTCTATGGCAGGGTTACGCCCTTTGATGCTCGATGCCAGCCCAATACCTAGTGCGGCTACAAGAGGTACAGTGACTGTAGAAGTAGTCACCCCACCAGAGTCATACGCCAGACCGATAATCTCCGCAGGAGTAAAAAAGGTGACAATGACCACTAAAATATACCCAGAGATGATGTAGTAGGCGATAGGATGTCCAAGCAAGATACGCAGTGTACCCAAAGCGATAGCAAAGCCCACAGAGAGAGCCACCGTCATACGAAGCCAAAAGGCATCTATGAGTCCATGTGAAATAACAGCTGCCTTGTCTGCGATGGCGATGAGTGCAGGCTCTGCAACTGTCGTAGAAAAACCGATAGTAAAGGCAAAGAGCAAGAGCCAAAAGACAGAGCCTTTTTTAGCAAAATCAACAGCAAGCCCTTCACCTATAGGGAAGATACCCAGTTCAAGCCCGCGAATAAAGAGTGCAAGTCCCACTGCCACAATAAAAAGTCCAATGGTGATAGATGTAATATTTGCAGGCATAGCTTGGATGATGGCACCTTGGAAGAGGGCAACAACAATGATAATGGGAAGGAGGTCTTTAAAAGAGTTTTTTAAATCCCCCGCAAATATTTTTAAACTTTCTTTCATGGCTAAATTATAGCCATAAACATACCATTTTTATCATAAATACAAAAAGTTAAAATAAATAGTATAAGCTAGAGTTCAAATTGGGTAAATTCATCTCTTGTAAGTATGATGTACAATTTACCTTGTGTTCCTGTTTGTACTTTATTAATTTCATTCAGTAGGTCATGTAAATGAGTGGGGCTATAGATGAGTTGTTCACTTTTTCTTTGCATCATAGAAATAACCCCTATCACCTCACTGCGTGTACAGTTTTTACGTAAGAGACATAGCCCCGTGTCAACTTCTTCTTCGTTATTCTTCTTCAAGTTTGTAAGAACGTACTATCCCATCTGTGATAAAATAGAGGCACTCCGAAATCTCAGAGTCTCCATAAATATGTTCACCTTTTTTGTAGTGTACTTCTTGAAAAAGAGAAGATAACGCTTCCCATTCTTTGTCCTCTAAGTCTATAAAGTGTTGGATGTAGCGTTTGAGTGCTTGCATGTATTTCCTTATTTGAAAGATATTCTACACTATTGTTACTTTTTTATCTTATCTCTTGGAACAAACTCCAGCACCGTTGCATTGATACAAAAACGCTGTCTGCCACCGGGTGCATCGTTAAAGACATGCCCTAGATGAGCCCCTGATTTTTTGGCTATTACCTCTATACGTCTCATGCCGTAGCTGTTGTCTTCTTTTTGGATGGTTGAGCCATCTACTGATTTATAAAAGCTAAGCCAGCCTGAACCAGAGTTAAATCTGTCTCGCGTGTCAAACAGTATGTCGCCAGATATTTTGTCGATAAAGACACCGTCACCTGTATTTTGAAACTCTTTGTACTGCTTACAAAAGCGTCCGTCAGTCTTTTGTCTAAAAGCCACATTATAGCCTTCACTCTCTTTACCTAGTTTAAAAGCACCCACGGCCTTGTAAAATGTTTTTTCATCCATGTAGCCGGTAAAAGATTCTACCTCTTTGCCGTCTTTGATAAAAAGGATGGTAGGTGTGCCTTCTATGTTGGTTTTGAGTGTAAAACCTTTAAGTGCATCTAGATGTACGGTTCTAAGCGGGATAGTACCGTTGTAGCGATCTGTGACGTTTTTTTTGAACTTTTGGCAAAATCTGCAATGTTCTGCATCGATAACCACTATCTCTTTACCGCCAAGCGGTGAGATGGTCTCTTGTTTGGATATAGGGATTTTACTACTGCCGAACTTCACGCCTGTTGCATGGTTGGGACAGTATCCTAAGGGATTCTTTTCCAGATAATTTTGGTGATAGCTCTCTGCAGGGTAGAAGGCTTTTAACGGTTTTATCTCCGTAGTAATTTCTCCGTATCCTGCCTTATAAAGTAACTTTTGATAGACCTCTTTGGTAGCAAGCGCAATGTGTTTTTGCTTCTCATGGGTATAGTATAGAGCCGAACGGTAGTTGTTTCCTCTATCGTTACCTTGTCTGTTTCCCTGAGTAGGGTTGTGTAGTTCCCAAAAAGACTTTATGAGTTTTTCTGTACTTATCTTTGTATCATCATATATGACCTTTACGACTTCTGTATGATTGACAACTTTATTTGAATTTCTATACTTGAGTACAGTCTCATATGTTGGGTTATCATAGTCTCCGCCTGCATACCCGGATGTGGCACGTTTGACGCCCTCTAGGTTTTCAAAGTGTTTTTCTACTCCCCAGAAACACCCCGCACCAAAGACGATGGTTTGTGTTTTTGCCGTAAGTGTGAGTGTCAGTATAAAATAGAGTAGTAGTTTTTGCATGATGCTCTCCTTTGTAAAAATAATATCGAGTAGAGTCACGGTACGTACAGCGGGAGTGTGCCACGACTATACACGTTTTATTTAGCTTTGGGGCAGTACCCAGTTGGGGCGTATAAAATGACAGGTGTAGCCACCGGGATTTTTCTGTAGATAATCCTGGTGGTACCCTTCCGCTTCCCAAAAATCACTTGCCGGACTTACTTTAGTAACGACTTTTCCAGGCCAAAGTCCTGATGCATCCACATCTCTAATCGTTTGCAGGGCTATCTCTTTTTGCTCTTGCGTCGTATAAAAGATTTCAGAGCGGTAGGATGTTCCTCTATCGTTACCCTGTCTATTTTCTGTCGACGGGTCATGTATTTGAAAAAAATACTCTAGTATTTTTCTATAGCTTATTTTTTGAGGATCAAAACAGACCTCAACAGCTTCGGCATGCGTACCGTGATTGCGATAGGTTGCATTGGGCACATCACCTCCCGTGTAACCGACACGTGTATGCGTGACACCCTCAAGGCTGCGTAAAAGTTCCTGCATACCCCAAAAGCATCCACCTGCGAGTATAGCTTTTTCTTCGTACATGAGTACTCCTTTTTGATTGAGATCATGCGTAGTATATAACAGTTTTTTTCTTATATCGGAGGAATATATGTTCCGTATATTAAGGATTTTCTTTTTTTCTCTCTGCACTCTATGAAAAGATTGTCTTGTGATTTCTAAATTCGAAGCAATTATGATCAGTCAAAACATTTTTCATAAATAGACCGGGAAAGTAGGACTATAGAAGTTCAATATTCTCTTTTGTATTGTTAGTCGGTAGAGTAAAGGTACGTTCTATCGCTGTAATAAAATAGAGCTATTCAGAGATATTGGAGTCTTCGTAAATATGTTTACCTTTTTTGTAGTCTGTCTCCTTAAAGAGAGAAGAGAGATTTTCCTGCTTATTTTGAGTAAGTTGTATAAAGTGATTCATATAACTTTTGGAGTAGATCAATGTGTTTTTTGATATAGTATAGATTGAAAACTTAGTAGTGATTGAAAAAGAGGATATAGAAGATGAAACAGTATGATATGATTGTTATTGGAGCAGGAAGAGCGAGCAATCTCGCACGTAATGCAGGAAAAGCGGGTAAAAAAGTAGCCATCATAGAAAAAGATAGATTTGGAGGAACCTGCCCGAACAAAGGGTGTGTGCCTTCTAAACTTCTCATAGGCTACGCAGAAGTAGCCAGAAATATACAAGAAGCCTCACGACATTTCATAGATGCGACCATCAACCACATAGATGTTCAGAAGATATTTGAAGAGACCAATGCACACATAGAAAAAGTAGACCCAGCATACAGAGCTAAGTTTAACGAAAATGTCACTATTTACAAAGGAGAAGCATCATTTGTATCCAACTATGTGGTAGAAGTGAATGGTGAACAACTTACAGCACCCAAGATAGTCATAGCCACAGGTACACGTCCTGTAGCTCCTCCACATGAGAGGGCATGGACGAGTGATGACATCTTCCCACTCAAAGGAACACCTCCAAAGTCTATCACCATCGTGGGTGGTGGCTTCATAGCCTGTGAACTTGCGAACTTTTTTGATGCTGTTGGCGTAGAGACAAAACTTTTAGTACGCAATCAGAGGATTTTAGGCAATGAAGATGAAGAGATTGCTTCTATTTTCAAAGAGGAGTTTACTAAGCATGTAGATGTCGACTTTGATACACATATTAAAAACATAGCCCATGATGGAAAGATATTTACACTTGCTCTAGAGAGAAAAAACGGCGAAGAGGGTGAACATAAAAGCGAGGCACTGCTCTATGCTATAGGAAGAGTACCAAATACAGATACCTTAAAGCTTGAAAATACAGATATTCAAATCACTAAAAGAGGCTTTATCGCAAGAGATGAAAACTTCCAAACTGCAGTAGAGGGCATCTATGTGGTAGGGGATGCTTCCGGAGAACATATGTTACAGCATGCTGCAGCGATGGAGGTGAACCATCTGCAAAAAGTCCTGCTCCTGGGCAAGCAAGAACCCTACACGTTCAAGTACATGCCTCACGCAGTCTTTACCCACCCTGAAGTAGCCTCTGTGGGACTTACTGAACAAAAGGCAAAAGAACAGGGCGTAGAGTATATAGCCGTCTCCAAAGGCTGGCTAGCAAGTGCAAAAGCACAGTCTTTACGCATCAAATATCCTAGAACGAAGATACTCATAGACCCTAACACCTACGCCATACTAGGTTTCCATCTTATAGGTCCACACGCTGCTACGATGATGCACCAAGTACTTAGCATCATGCACTTAGACAACGACATACGACACCTAAAAGAGATGCTCTACATTCACCCAGCACTTAGTGAAGCATTACTGCCTGCTGCGGTGAAGGCTGTGAGTGCGGTGAATCTTAACAAATAACTACAGTTTAAGTTCTAATATATTTTTATGAAAGTAGTATTAGTTATTATAAAATAATAAAAGGATATATGATGCAAAAACCTAAAATTAAGAATACCCTAAGTAAACTCATCTTGGCTTCTCTTTTGGGATTAGGACAAACCTATGCAATCCAATTACCCAAAGAAAGTGTTCTTACGTAAGAAGACCAGGCAAATTTAACTCCAGATAAAGTATTGGAACTCCTTAAAGCGGGTAATCAACGTTTTGTCAATGGGGCACTTACGGTAAGAAACCATTCCAAACAAATTATCGCTGCACAAGCAGGACAACACCCAAAGGCTATTATTATTTCATGTATTGACTCACGCGTACCAGTTGAAGATGTATTTGATGTAGGTATAGGTGATGTCTTTGTAGGGCGTGTTGCAGGAAACTTTGAGAACACAGACCTCTTAGAGTAGTATGGAGTATGCTACCAAAGTTGCAGGTTCTAAACTACTTGTTGTGCTAGGACATGAATCATGTGGTGCAGTAAAAAGTGCCATAGATAAGGCAGAATTGGGAAATATCACCGCAATGCTAGATAACATTCAACCCGCAGTGGAACATTTTAAAAACTATAAAGGTGTAAAAAGCAGTAAAAATGATGAGTTTGTACATATGGTAGTAGAGAGAAATGTACAACAAACAGTTGAAGACATCCGAAAAAAGAGTCCCATACTTAAAAGAGCTTGAAGAGAAAGGTCAGATTAAAATAGTTGCTTCTGTATACTCTTTACAAACAGGAAAAGTTACCTTTTTAGATTAAATTAACAACTCAACTCAAGATGATTTTTGTCAACAAGAGCAAAAGACTTAATGAACATTTTTGTACTTATTTTGCTCTCATCATAGACGACTTTTACTACTTCTGTGTAGTTTGTCACTTTAGTAGAGTTTCTGTACTTGAATACAGAGTCGTATGTAGGGTTATCATAACTCCCTCCTGCGTAACCAGATCTTGCATGCTTTACACCCCAAAACACAAAATATCGTTTTTGACAATAGCCCTGTTCAAATAAAATATACGTTAAGGTGTATGATTAAATCAAAGCCGTTCTATCTTCCCTCTATGAAGCACAACAACACTTTTGTCTTCAAGCTCTTTAAGTAAACGAGAGACTACAACCCTTGAAGAGCCAAGTTTTGTGGCTAGTTGTTCGTGGGTGGTTACTATCATGCTAGAGGGCTGATTGTCTAGCCACTCAACTATGCGTGTATCTAAGCGTTTAAACTTGATATCGTTGATGAGTGAAGTGAGTTCTTCAAAACGCATTTGATAAAGTGAAAACAGATACGTTTGGTACACATTTGACATTTTGGAGAGTTTTTTGACACTTTCAACATCGATGAGGTAGCCCTCTATGTTGCTAAGTGTCGCGCAGATGCTACAGCATCTGTTTGTGAGAGAAGCGAAGCGGTGTTTACGATGCACTGTTCGCCTGCTTTAAGGTTGTAAAGGGTGATCTCTTCTATGCTGTCAGACTGGGTGTAGAGACGTACTTCGCCGCTTGTGAGCCATAAGATGTTTTCGCAGATATCGCCTTGGTAAAAGAGTAGGGTATTTTTAGGCATCGAAATAGGTTTGATGTGTTGCTCTAAAAATGCAAGTGCATCTGGTTCTAGCGTGTTGAAAAAAGAATAAGAGCTTAGTTTTATAGTGACTCCATATATAGTAAAGTACTATAGCATGAAAAACTTTTAGCTGTTTTTAGTGTTACAGCCCGTGTTAATACCAAGTAAGGCGCAAAGCGGGCACCATCCAATGAGTGCTGTAAAAAGAAGTACGCCTCCTACAACGTCTGCGATGATGTTTCCGTTTATAATGCCCCAAGCTAGTGCTGCTACACCTGCTACACCTCTGATGATTCTATCAATTTTACCTACGTTACATGTCATAGTTGACTCCTTATAGTTTGTTATGGGAGAATTATGGCAGTTTCAATAAGATTTGTCTGTAACCTAGGTTGCAGACAATTAAAAATATGATATAAGAGAGCAATAGAGATATTTTTAGCAAATTATCTCTAAAATGTGTATATATTATAAAATATAATATTTTTATTAAAAAAATTGTGCTATAGTCTAGTATATATTAGATTTTATAATAGCAAAAAGGTCGTAAAGAGGCATGATAAACTCAGAAAAGTCAACATATATTTCAAAGATTATTGATATGGAAAATAATCCTAAGAGCATTAGCTATCAAGCAAAATTTGACTATTTGACCAATACACTCAATAGACGCTCACTAGTGACAATGTTGAATGAACTCTTTGTGCAGAGTAAAACGGATCACTCCTTGCATGCTTGTCTCTTTTTCGATTTGGATAGATTTAAAGATATTAATGACAGATATGGGCATGACACGGGGGATAAACTTCTAGTGGCCATCGTAGATAGAATTAAACCGTTATTGGCCGAGAATGATATTTTCTCACGTATGAGTGGAGATGAATTTGCCATCATTTTAAGGGATATTGATAAAACTTCCAGTGACGGGATGAAAAGAGTAAATGAGATTTCTGCAAAGATCAGCAGTGTGCTCTCGAAGCCGTTTAGATTAAATGAGTATGAGATTATTACAAGCGTGAGTATCGGGGTGAGACTATTTCCCGATGATGCCAAAACCGCATCGGATGTGATGGTTCATGCCGATGCGGCTATGTATCGTGCGAAAAAGAAAAAAAGAGGGAGTGTCTTTTTCTATGATAAGCAGATGGCAAAGGAGCATGAGGCATCTCTTTTGTTGAAAAAAGAGTTAGATATAGCATATAAAAATAACGAATACTGTTTTTTCTTTCAACCTAAAGTAGATGTGCAGACTAATAAAATAAAGGGTGTTGAGATACTTGTACGATGGAAACACAAAGAGAGAGGACTGCTTTTTCCCTCTGATTTTTTCAAAGAGGCATTTAAAATAGGTATGATATCAAAAATTACCGATCTTTCCATACACGAAGCGTGTAAATTTTTAGTATCTACCAAAAACTTTTACCGTGGAACCGTCGCAATTAATGTGAGTTCAAGAGAGATAACCGATACATTTTTTGTCAGTCGTTTGGTAACGATTATTCAAGAATATCAGGTAGATCCAAGTCGCATTGAGTTGGAGATTTTGGAAAATGAACTTATTCAAAACTTTGATTTGGCAATTATCTTGATCAAAAAACTGCAAGAGCTCGGTATTGCGGTATCGATGGATGATTTTGGTACGGGATACTCTTCGATTACCTATTTGCATAAACTACCGGTAAATATACTGAAGATAGACAAATCATTTATTGAAAATGTGAAGGTAGATCAAGAGTCTGACAAAGACTGGGTACTCTTACAAACTATTGCAAATATGGCAAAGGCATTTAATATTAAAATTATTGCCGAAGGCGTAGAGACCAAAGAGCAGCTAGCAATGGTAAAAAAATTGGGTATTGATGAGTATCAGGGATTTTTATTTAGTAAAGCGGTAGATAAAGATACGCTTTTGGGATTTGTAAAAAGATAAGGTCTAGTAAACTTTTTTTAGAGCTACTTGGGGATTTCTGATTAAAATGATAATAAATATCGTTTTATTTATATTTTAAGAAAACTTTTGTTAAATTACGTTTCAGATAGATTTTTATTTCAATAATGACTATCAAAATATAATTAAACAAGGGTAATAAATGAAAAAATTAACAACGGCATTAAGCCTTACAGTAGTATTGGCATTAGGGGCATAATCTGCAACACTAGAAGAGAGAATAAATGCACTTGAATCTCAAAATGAAGTGCTAACTGAAGAAGTACTTGCCTCACAATCAGCAGGTTTTACTATGATTGATACGGAGCAGTCTTATACAGGTATGGGTGCGGCTGCATCTAAAGTATACTACTCAAAAAGCCCACTCTCTATAGGTGGATATGGTGAGATGTTTTATGCCAATCCTGAAAATGGAGACGATTTTGCAGATGTCTATCGGTTTGTTACGTACGTTGGATATAGATTTTCTGACAATATCATCTTAAACACAGAGATAGAGTATGAACATGGTGGAGCAGCAGATGACAACCCTGGTGGTAAAGTGG
>JALSJI010000067.1 GCA_026989435.1 Sulfurovum sp. | reverse complement strand
TCACAGTTTGGTACGATTTCTTCCTTACCTTTTTACCCATCTCAAACACCCCGAACTTAACATTCCCAACACAACCAATCTACTTGACGGAGGATGCTTTTCTCCTTTGAAAGACAAGCTCAAAGTGTATAGGGGTACAAGCAGGAGTATGCAGCGTAAAATGATCGTCTATTTCTTGGAAAATCGGGGGAAATAGCAACCCGAAACTTTACTTTAACTCTAATTTACTTGATGCTTAACACCTTTAGGGGTAGGTGAGTTTTGATATCTTTCAGATTGTGATTTTATTTGGTCTATAGTATCATTAATATTGTTTAAGTTAAAGTTAAAAATCATCTAGTTACCTAAGCTTTATATGGACCCATAAACTTATCCCCGTTAAAATGGATCATATGGTCTGGATCGACAGAGAGCCATACTTCTGTTTCCCAAGCTATATCAACAGCATATTTCCTAAACGTGGCTCTATCTGGAAATGCAGTAACATAGATCTTGTATGCAGGGCAGTCCTGGAACATAACTTCAAGGTCATTGATGCGTTTTTGATCTATTGGTCCATGTGTAGTAACAGCTTCAACTAGGTACAACCAATTTTTTTCAGAGTCATAAAGCACTACATCTGGTAATTGTAGCTTATCATCTTCTGATATTGGGATACCGATAGACTCTAAAGTTTCGGTATCGACATAGATATATTTATCTGCTGTATCTCCAATATAGAGTAGTTTTGCACCATGAGCAAACCGAGGAGCAAACTCATAGACAATATCTGCTTGTAATTGATTATGAGATCCAGAAGAGAGCATAAATTCTTTTCCATCAATGACTAAAGGAATCTTATGCAAATCTCTTCTTTTGGCATACTGTTCAGAGAGCGTTACAAAATTGTTTTTGAATTCGTCTAATGCAGCCTTATAGTCTGGAGTACCATAGCTTTGAATAACTGCCAAGGCTTCATTGGATATGGAGTAGTTTGTTTTACCACTGTTAGTAGGTCTGCTAGGGTCATCAATATTTCTTAGGGCGATATGAGCTTGCTCAAATACTTTAACAACTCTTTTGCGAAGTGTCTCTCTGGAATTTTCTGCATAAGTTTTATCAAAAGTGTTTTGAATATAGCCAAAAATATCATGAAGTCTCATAAGCTTTTTGTTAGTTGCCTCATCCCAGGAGGAAGTATCCCCTATATCTAAAAGAGCCAAAAATGCATATCGCATTAAATCGCTATTGTATTGATCTGGAACTCCAAGATCAGCTAAGAGTTGTTTGGCTTCATTGAGTCTTGACACTTCTATCCTTTGTATAGTTCTGGCGGTACAGGTAGGTTAAGTATATCCGCTGCATTTACTTGGGTATTTCCGTTTAGTATTCTAAAGTACTGATCTACTTCAGCAGAAATCAAAAAAGATCCCAGTTTTTTCATCTCTTGGCTGGTGAGTTCCCTATCGTTTCTATAGAGATAGTTTAAGTGATTTTCCAAGCCGACATAGCTACTTGATAAATCTTTTTTGTAAAGGTATCCTATGTTTATTCTACGATGCTGCTCTTTGGAGCTAAAACGCTTGATGAGCAGGTAGTTTTGTGTAGGGATAAGTAATGCCTTGGATCTATCTGAAAATTCTATATATTGTTCTTTTTTGTGATCCAAAGGAAATAGGAGATCATCATTTTTAAAATTATGCATCCAGAGCAAAGGACAGTACTCTTTATCATCAAAAAGACTTTTAGGGGTAGTAGAAAGTAATTCTTTATTTCTAAAGGTAACTACTTTTCCTGTAGAGATTTTATATCCAAGATCTTGTAATGTATTGGGTGCTGCATGAAACAGATCTAATATTTTTAAATCGTCTGCAGATGATGGTATGCAGATAATATCACGGTATTTTTCTATGATAAGATCTTTTGATACCAAGAGTTCCTCTATGTAGCCAAAGGTGCTATCTTCACTCGATGTAATGGTAATATTGGAATTGTTTTGTTTTGAAAACTTTGTGATGATCGTTTCCTGGAGGATACTTTCATTTTTAAAGTGTTCTCTTCTGG
>JALSJI010000066.1 GCA_026989435.1 Sulfurovum sp. | reverse complement strand
CTATGACAAGCCTATGAATGTCTATATGCCGGCGTTACGAAAAGAGGCTTGAGGTGTCTGAAAGATGATTGAGGAAAAAATTGTCTTGACAAATGGGGGAATTATACTCTATCTCTTCAGTAGGATTGTAAAGTTTATTTTTACGCATGTAAGCATGGACATTGTTAAGATAGTTCTTAGTTATTTCTACAGTATCTTTATTATCATGTAAATGAAATGTTACACCTTTATAGTGGTGTTGAGACTCGGAAATAAAAGGTAATAACACGTATAGGCATATCCATACAATCATAAACAGATTTACTACAATACTCAAATAAATATAAAGTTTTTTACCAAAAGAGAGATTTTTATCTTTGAGTTTAAGATGGGGGAAGAGTTCTCGTAAAATAATATTTTTCATAGTTATCTATCCCTTTTTAAGAAAAATAAAAATGCACTATCAAAGATATTATCAACAAAACTGCAACCACACTCAGCCCGATAAACCAATCTAGAAGAATTATTCTTACCATGGCTTTCATGGAACGTATCACATTCAAAAACATTTATATCTCCTCATTTTTATCAAGTTTATATATGAGGCTTGCTAATCTCCACAGTATATGTTATCTAACTCAATACTAGCATAAATGCCATTAATCTCATCGATTTTTTTATGTATTTTTTTCATATGAACTATATAATCTTCTGTTAAATCAACGCCTCATCCATCTCTTCAGGAATCTCAAGCCCCATGAGTTTTAGTACGGTGGGTGCTATATTGTTTAGTCCTCCACCCTCTTTTACTCTGCTCACCCCTTCGGCCAAGACAAAACACCACACATCCCCTACGGTATGATTGGTAAGGATATTTCCCTCTTTATCTTTCATCTCTTCACAGTTACCGTGGTCTGAAGTAAGTACGATGTTGTAGCCCTCTTCTTTTGCTTTTTCTATAATCTTGCCAAGTTCGGTATCTACCGCATTTACTGCAAGACAGGCTGCTTCATAGTTACCTGTATGTCCTACCATGTCACCGTTGGCAAAGTTTACTACTATGAGATCATAGGCTTCATCCATAGCAGTGCGTACAGCCTCACCTACCTGTGGAGCAGACATTTCCGGTTTCATGTCATAGGTTTTTACATCAGGACTAGGTATAAGGACGCGACTTTCGTCAATGTATGGTTCTTCTATGCCGCCGTTTAAAAAGAAAGTCACATGAGCATATTTTTCTGTTTCTGCCGTATGGAGTTGTTTGAGCTTTGCATTACTTACGACTTCTGCCAAAGTATTTTGAGGTGCAACTTTAGGAAAAAGAATAGGAAAAGAAAAAACTGCATCGTATTTTGTCATAGTGGCAATATGCAGTGGGATAAATGTTCTTTCAAACCCCTCAAACTCTTTTTGCCCAAGTGCTGCAGTAATTTCACGTACCCTGTCAGAACGAAAATTAGTAACAATAACAGCATCTCCCTCTTTCATACCTTCATAGTTATCAAAAGCAGTAGGGACTATAAACTCATCTAATTCATTTTTAGCATAACTCTCTTCTATATATTCTTGAGGAGACAAAGATGTTTTAGGTATTGCCCTAACAATAGCTTCATATCCTTTTTGCACACGCTCCCAACGGTTGTCTCTATCCATGGTAAAAAAACGTCCGCTTATAGTTGCAATAGAGATATCTTCATCGCAAAGTGCCTCTATCTTCTCTATATAGGTTTTAGCTGAGGTAGGAGAGACATCTCGCCCATCGGTAATAAGGTGCAAAAAGACCTTTTTGGCTCTACTTTTTGCCAATTTTACTAAGCCTGTCGTATGCTCTATATGCGAATGTACACCGCCGTCAGAGAGCAGTCCTATAAGATGCAAACGCTCACTTTTTGCCAAGGTCTCATTGAGGGCTTCATTCTCCTCTATACTACCGTCTTCAAGTGCCAAAGAGATTTTTACCAAATCCTGATACAAGACTCTTCCTGCACCTATTGTCATATGCCCTACCTCGGAATTGCCCATTTGTCCTTTAGGTAGCCCTACGGAGAGCCCGTGGGTAGCGACAAGTGCTTTGGGTGCTTCTTTAAAAAGCATATCGTACGTCGGTTTTACGGCATCCTTGAATGCATTACATGTGCTCTCGGGCTTGCATCCTATACCATCGGTAATAATAAGTATCGTTTTTTTATGTTTCATTTTTATATTCTCACAATATTTAATCGAAAGTATAGTAGAATAAGCTTTCTTAAATCTGACTATACACTATGATTGTCAAAATTTGTCAATGCTATACGTATTGTTCAATTCAAACATATAATTGAAAGTTGCCTATGCTTTACGAACTCTCTGAACTATTAGATATCAACCTCTTTGGATACATCTCCGTACGTGCAGGATTTGCATTTATTGTCGCCTTTTTGATTACACTTTTAGCCATGCCGAAATATCTGGTTTGGGCACTGTCCAAAAATGCCAACCAACCCATCAACAAGTATGTCCCTGCACATGAAAGTAAAGGTAAAACACCTACCATGGGCGGGGCTGTATTTCTCATTGCCACACTTGTTGCAGCACTCCTGACGGTAAATTTTGCCAACCCTTATATCTGGGGTGCTCTCATTACATTGATTGGATTTGGGCTTGTTGGATTACAAGACGATATGGGCAAAATTATTACAAAAAATAATTTAGAGGGGCTCTCTGCCCGTGGCAAGATGGGACTACTGGGCGTGATTGCAGCTCTTACTACGGCTCTGTTAATTTATGTCGGTTTTCCTACGGAGTTTTATGTTCCTTTTGTTAAAACAGCACTTTTCGATATGGGGTATTTTGCCGTCATATTTTGGGTACTGGTATTTTTAGCTAGTACCAATGCCGTGAATCTCACGGACGGTCTAGACGGTCTAGCCACCGTACCTTCGGTCATTGCACTCTTTTCTCTAGGAGCTATTATCTACGTAACAGGTCATGCCATCTTTTCTCAATATCTGCTCATGCCCAACATCAAAGGTGTCGCAGAGGTGATGATTCTTGCTGCTGCACTCTCCGGAGGACTGCTTGGTTTTCTCTGGTATAACTGCTATCCCGCAGAGGTTTTTATGGGGGATACCGGCAGTCTTGCTATTGGCGGATTTTTAGCCTACCTTTCGATTTTAGGCAAAAGTGAAGTACTGCTTCTATTTATTGGTATTATTTTTGTGATTGAGACAGTTTCCGTTATCTTACAAGTTGGCTCTTTTAAGCTTCGTGAAAAGCGAATCTTTAAAATGGCGCCTATTCACCACCACTTTGAGCTTAAAGGCTGGGCAGAAAACAAGATTATCGTACGTTTTTGGATGATTGCCTTCATCGCCAATATCTTGGCACTCGTATCATTTAAATTCCGTTAGACTAAGGTAATTCAATGCATTTTTCATTTTTCATTTTTCATTTTTCATTTGAAAAGCAGAGTCGTTCATGAAGCCTACACTCTTTGGATACGGAATGACTACGAAAGCCATTGCCAAAAAATTAGGTGGAGAATGCACATTTTTTGACGACAACTGCATAGAGACATATATAGACGAGCATAACAATACTATCAAGCCTTCTCATCTTTTTAACCCGGATGAGAGTAGTTTAGAAGTGACAACCCCTAGTTTACCACCCAAGCATCCTCTCATTCAAAAAGCAAAACATCTCCTGAGCGAGTATGATTATTTCCTGGGTGGGGTGTTGTCAGGGGACAACACCCCACAGAAAAATCCGTTCACCGTCTGGATATCCGGTACCAACGGTAAGACTACCGCCACCCAAATGTTGACACACTTGCTTCAAAAACGAGGTGCCGTCTCGGGAGGGAATATAGGAACACCCCTGGCAAATTTGGATAAAAAAGCCCCTATTTGGGTGCTGGAGAGTTCCTCTTTTACCCTACACCATACGCACATCGCTTCACCCGACATCTATCTTCTCTTACCCGTTACACCCGACCATCTTGACTGGCATAACACCTTTGAAGCCTATATGACGGATAAACTTAGTCCCTTGCTTCGTATGAGAGAAGGAGAGTTGGCTCTTATTCCCAAAGGACTCGACATACCAAAGACAAATGCCTGGGTGGTGGAGTATGACAGTAATACTTTTCTCTGCGACTATTTTTATCTTGATGCTTCAAAACTTCATTACAAAGGGGCATTTTTGCAAGATGCACTACTCTCTCTGGCGGTAACCAAAGTCCTCTTTGATGAGAGTGACTATACACTACTCAACCGTTTTAAAAGAGATGCACACAGACAAGAAGAGATTTATGATTCCAAAGACCGTCTCTGGGTTAATGACTCGAAAGCAACTAATATTGATGCAACCGTACAGGCGATAAAAACCTATGCCCAAAAAGAGATATATCTTATCTTAGGCGGAGATGACAAGGGTGTAGATTTAAACCCTCTTTTTAAAGAGATGCGAGGATGTATGCTTACACTATATACTATAGGGGAAAATAGCCGGAGACTCTTAGCACTTGCCAAAGCGTATCATATCAAAGCTGTTGCCTCATACACACTCGAAAATGCCATAAAGTATATCGACACGCTACACAACCGCGAATCTGTTGCTCTGCTCTCTCCGGCTGCCGCAAGCTTTGATCAATTTAACTCATACAAACATAGGGGAGAAACCTTTGTAAAACTGGTACGTAAGCTCTAAATATTTTAAAAAAACAGTTACAATCATTCCCCATTCTTAAGGTAGCGCTGTTATAATTCTATCCACAAATTATATAGCATTTTTTGTGGCTCGGTAGCTCAGGGGTAGAGCAAAGGACTGAAAATCCTTGTGTCGACAGTTCGATTCTGTCTCGAGCCACCATCGATATACCATACTCTTTTATCAAATTTTGATCCTCAAAAATATTCCATAAATACAAAAATAAACATTGTTTATATCCTTAAAGAAATAATATTTTTTACGGTGTTACCCTATCCTAGCGTAAAAATCAGCACAAATATTTACTATTTGTTAATTTTTTATTTATTTTATTGACATTTATAAACAAAAGATGTTATACTGCCCCTGTATTTAAACAAAAACAAGGAGAATACAATGAAAAAAACATTATTACTTTCAGTAGTAGCGTCAACAATGATTATGGCTGGGGGAGATATCGCTCCTGTTGAGCCAGCAGTAGAAGCACCAGTAGTTGAAGAAACATCTGGTTGGGAAGCAAACGGACAAATAGTAGGATATACTCAAACTGTAGATGAGTTTGGAAAAGGTGAAATTTTCGGTGACGGTTCAACTTATAGTGCACTTGGTGTACAAATGGGTGCAGTAAACAAAGACATCATCGCTGGTATTGGTGCTGGTTTCGAAGTATCTGCTATCATGCAAGATGATCTTCTTTTTGACGATCAAACAGGTGCTGGTTTCTATGGTACAGGTGGAAATGCTGGTACTCAATCTGCAGGTCTTACACAAGCATACTTAACATATGGTCTTGGTAACACTTCACTTAAAGTAGGTCGTCAAACACTTCCAATGGCACTTTCTCCATTTGCATACTCTGAAGGTTGGCAAGTATTCAAAAATACTTTTGATGCTGGATTAATCGTAAACTCTGACATTCCAGATACTACATTGGTAGGTGCAGTGGTTACAAATGCAAACCGTTCTGTAGGACCATACCTAAACTCTGGTTCATTTAATCAAATCAATGCTGAAGGTGACGTAGTATATATGTTAACTGCTCAAAACAAATCTATTTCAGGTTTAACATTGACTGGTACTTACTACTATGCTCCAGATATGTTTGTAACAGAAGATGCTTCAGTACTTTGGGCTGATGCTAAATTTAATATCTCTGATTATTCTATAGCACTTCAAGGTGGTACTATCATTGGTGCGGCAGATGCTATCGCAGGTGGAGCTGATACTGTTGCATTTGGTGCAAAAGTAGGAGCACAATTTTCTATGTTTGACACATCATTTGGTGCATCAGTTGCATATTCATCTGTAGATGAAGGTACAGTAGGTATCACTAACCTTGGTACAGGTGTTAAATCTCCACTTTATACACAAATGGTACTTAACAACGTTGGTCAACTTCATGCAAAAGACTCTGATTACCTAAAAGTATCTGCTAATGTAGCTGCTTTTGCTGGTAAACTTGTAGTGAACTACGGTATGGCTGTTGAAAAAAGAGATGGTAATGGTGTTGCTTTAGCTGATGGTGCTGGTGCAAGCCCTTACGAAGTAGATGTAATGTATACACAAGGTCTTGGAGCTAACACAAAACTCTTTGCAGCTTACGTTCTTACTGATGCTGACATAGATGGTCAAGACTCAAACAACTTTGTACGTGTATGGGCAAGATACTCTTTCTAGGAATTACTTCTTACAAAGCGTAACAAACCTTTTAGAGTTCAGACTTCGGTCTGGCTCTAGCTTCTTATATACTCTCTTCATATTCATTACATTTTTTCAACTTTACACATCTTCTAAAAATTACTCAAACTTTTTGCTATAATGCTGAAAAAGTCTAACGAATAAATTTAATACAAAGAAAACATTTATGTCAAATATTAAAAAACTCCATCTAGTAAGCCTAGGCTGTACTAAAAATCTTGTAGATTCAGAAGTGATGCTCGGTCGTCTAAGAGAGTACGAAATAAGTGATGACCCTACAGCTTCAGATGTCATCATAGTCAACACCTGTGGCTTTATAGAAGCAGCAAAAGAAGAGAGTATTAACACTCTACTTAGTCTACATCACAAAAGAAAAGAAAACTCTATCCTCGTGATGGCAGGGTGCCTAAGCGAACGTTACCGTGAAGAGATGCAAGCCAATATGCCTGAGATAGACATTTTTACAGGGGTGGGTGACTACGAGAAGATAGACGAACTCATAGCCTCTAAACAAAGTACCTTTTCTCCTGAAGTCTACCTCGCAACAGAGAACTCTGGTAGAGTCATCACAGGCTCAAACTACCATGCCTATATCAAAATAGCAGAGGGGTGTAACCAAAGCTGTGCTTTTTGCGCTATACCAAGCTTTAAAGGCAAGCTACGCTCACGTTCACTCTCCTCTATCGTCAAAGAGGTAGAGATGTTAGTCAAAGAAGGCTACTACGACTTCTCATTCATCTCGCAAGACAGCTCTAGCTACGGACGAGATATGAAGATGTCTGACGGGCTTATAGCGCTTATCAAAGCTGTAGAGACGATAGAGGGTGTAAAGTCGGCACGTATTTTGTACCTCTACCCTAGTACCACTACTTTTGAACTCATAGATGCCATAGCAGACTCTAAAGTATTTCAAACTTACTATGATATGCCCATCCAACATATAGACAACCCTATGCTCAAAATCATGAAACGTGGATTTGGCGAAAAAAAGACCATAGAACTTTTGGCACATATGAAGAGCAAAGCGGATGCATTTATACGTACTTCGCTTATAGCAGGACATCCGGGGGAACAAGAATGGAACTTTGAAAAACTATGTGACTTTATCCAAGATTTTGAGTTTGATAGATTCAATACCTTTGCATACTCAAATGAAGAGAGTACAGCGGCATATACCTTAGAACAACTTAGTCGGGATATTGTAGAAAAAAGAGCTGAAACTTTAGGACAGATAGCCCAAAAATCTACACAAAAATCTTTAAAAAAGATGATTGGAAAAACCATCACCGTAGTGATTGACGGAACAAGTGACGAACACGAGTATCTGCTCTCGGCCAGGCCTCTAAGTTGGGCAGTAGATATAGACGGAGAAATTCTCATCAACGACACATCAGATTTACCGGTAGAGTACGGTACACTGTATGAGGCGAACGTTACAGAGCTAGTAGGTTCACAACTGTTGGCAACATTAATAAAACCATCCGTGCGATAGCGCATTCATCAATCACGCTCGCGTACCTTGTCTCTGCGAGCGGCCTTATAAGCAAAGCGATTCGAGAAGAGAAAAACAACGCCACAATCAGAATAAAGAGGAAGCAATGCTAAACATAGACACAAAAAATCTATTAAATCAAAAAAATCTATTAGCCTTCTCCGCAGGCATAGACTCCTCTGCTCTCTTTTTTCTACTCATAGAAAACAACATAAATTTTGATATAGCCATTGTTGATTACGGTATAAGAGAACAGAGCAAAGAAGAGCTAAAGCATGCAAAACATTTAGCCAAAAAGCATGCACTCTTCTGTCACACTATACAAGCACCCATATTTACCTCACATTTTGAAAAACAAGCCAGAGACTTCCGTTATCAATTTTTTGAATCCCTTATCCGCATAGAAGGCTATGACACCCTGCTTACTGCCCATCATCTCAACGACCAGCTAGAGTGGTTTCTAATGCGTCTAAGTAAGGGTGCAGGTGTCTGCGAACTGCTTGGCTTGGAACCTATAAGCAAAAGGGGAAACTACACCCTTGTGCGTCCACTGCTTCGCCATTCTAAAGAGGAGCTACTCTCCTACCTGCAGAGTCATAACTACCCCTACTTTGTAGATGAAAGCAACCATGATAAAAAGTATGAACGTAATAGATTTAGAAAAGAGTTTTCTGATGCTCTATTAGCTAAATATAAAGAAGGAATTTCTAGAAGTTTTGACTACTTACGTCAAGATAAAGAGGTGCTTGAAGATACATTTGAGACACTCTATACAAACAAAATGTTACACATCGTTAAGCTTCATAATCCCACAATGAAAAGCAAAGCAGCAGATATCACACTGAAACACTTAGGCTATCTACTCTCCGCATCTCAACGCCAGGAAATAGAAAAAGAAAATAGTTTAGTCCTAGGCGGAGCGTGGGCAATAGAACTGCAAGATGAATTACTCTACATATGCCCTTATACCATAGAAAATATGCCCAAAAAATTTAAAGAGACATGCAGAGCAAATAAAATACCGACCAAAATAAGACCTTATATTTTTAAAGAAAATATCGACCCAAATTTTATTATTTCTCATTTGGCAGATGTCCTGCGTCTGCCAAAGGGTGCGCCTTCATATACTCCTGCATCTTTTTGACCGATCCAAGCTTGGTATAGACCTGTGTTGTTGCCATCGTCTCATGTCCAAGCAGATCAGAGACATCGGAGATACGTGCACCGTGATTAAGGAGATGAGTCGCAAAAGAGTGACGTAGCTGATGGGGTGTGGCTTTTAAGCCTCTTGCTTTAAAAAGTTTGGTCAAGATATAACGAAGCTGTGCACTATTCATCGGGGCATTTCCCTTTTCAAAGAGATAGATTTTAGGATACTTCAACTCGATATATTTACGAATAAGTCTCTCAATCTCGGGAAGAAGAGGCACCTCTCTTGTTTTGTTGCCTTTTCCCTGCACCTGTACCCATTGTGCTTTAATAGCTTCAAGCTTTATGCCACTTAACTCGGAAATACGCAAACCCAAGCCATAAAGCATCGAAATAAGCAATTTCTCCTCTATATTGGCTTTAGCTAATACTTCTTCTATATACTGCTCTTCTATGGGCTTAGGGAGGCTTTTTGGAAGCTTAATGGTTTCATCACCGATCAATTTTACAAAAAACCCGCATTGCTCTTCCAAATACTTGACAAAAGAGCGTACGGCAGAGAGTTTTTTCACAATTGTCTTTTTATTGTTTTTGACAATGTTAAAGCGAAAAGGGGTAATATCTAAAATATCCAAGCCGTCTTCTCTATAGAAATGACTTACTTCTACCATTTGACGTAAAGCGATCTCATAGGTAGTAATCGAATGCTCGGAATATCCGCGTACATCATAAAGATAATCAAGAAAATCTTCATAATTTTTGACTAATTTCTCATTTCTCATTTCTTATTTCTCATTCAAACGATAGTATTTTCCAACATTTTACCCAAAAGATACGCTTTGGCCTCTTCATGTTCCATCCCCTCTATATTGAGACTTTGGATATAAAAATCTACTTTTGTAAAGGGCTTTGGAATCACAAATTTATCCCAAGAGGAGAGTTGCCAGTAGCTTTTGGCAGTAAAATTCATAACAAATATCGGTAGTTTACTTTTTAAAGCAATACCTACTGCCCCGTCACTCATGCTGTGCCTCGGACCTCTAGGACCATCCGGCGTAATCAGTATCTCTTCTGCATGCTTAATACTTTTAAATGCTTGCAACAATACCTGTCTTGCTCCTTTTCTAGTAGAGCCCCTTAAGGGACGAATATGCAAAAATTTCAAAGTACCCGCTATCAATTCTCCGTCAAAATGCGAAGAGATAATTGCGGAAGCGGGGGAGTATTTATGGATATGTCTATAGGCTTGAGGAGACATAAACAGTTCTCCATGCCAGGTTACGCAGACATACTGCCCGGCCTCTATAGCATTGGCATTATGAAATGTTTTACGGGTGGTATACCAAATAATACGCATAGTTAAATAGAGAAGCGGAGGGATAAAAAACACTCCTGCTTGACGAGCAATATCTTTCACCTTGTTACCCTAAAGCGGCACACCCTCTAGTGCACCTCTTGATGTTTGAATCACCCTTACCTCAACAATTTTGCCTAGAAACTCTTCACTTCCTCTCATAAAAAAAAGTTTTCCATCGCTCGAACGACCTGCAACTCTACCATTGGATTTAAGCTCGTCAAAATAGACTTGATGGATAGTATTCATTTGTGCATCCATCACTTCATTAAGTATCTCGGTATGTTTTTTCTGTAATCTAGTAAGACGTTCGCTTGCGATAGTATCATCTATCTGATTGGAAAAACGGGCAGCCTCTGTGTGTGGGCGGGGAGAGTATTTAAAAGAAAACATCTGTTCAAAACGCACCCTCTCCAATACATCCATCGTATCCTCAAAATCTGCATCACTCTCACCCGGAAAACCGACAATAATATCTGTAGAGATAGCAGTATCCGGAGACAAGGAACGTATTTTTTCGCAACGATTAAGAAACCACTCCTTAGAGTAACCTCTTTTCATCGCTTTGAGTATACTGCTTGAACCGCTTTGGAGCGGTACATGGATCTGTTTACATATTTTTGGATTTGAAGCAAACTCCTCTAAAAATGCATCATCCATATGAAGCGGATGAGGAGAGGTAAAACGGATACGCTCTAAACCTTCTATTTTAGAGATTTTTTGCAAAAGCTGCGTAAAATTACATGACTCCTCGCTACTGCTAAAGCGTCTACCGTAGTTATTAACATTCTGCCCAAGCAACATCACCTCTTTGGCCCCTGTACCTACTGCTTTTGTTATCTCTTGGACAATTAGCTCTGAAGGGATGGATATCTCTTCACCCCGCGTAGCAGGAACTATACAAAACGTACATGACTTATCGCAGCCTATAGAGATATTGACCATCGCTTTAAAAGGATTGCTTCTATACTCTCCAAAGGCATAAGTGCTCTCATCAAAACCGGTACTGACCTCAACGGCATGTTTTTTGTCAAGCACCTCCGTAATTTTTGAGACGTTTCTAGCCCCTAGGACAAAATCTACCGTAGGAGCGCGCTTAATAATCTCTTCACCTAGATGCGAGGCGGTACACCCTGCTACCCCTATTTTTGCACCCTTTTTTTTCTGCTTATTAAATACCCCTATCTCAGAAAAAAGTTTTGCTACGGGTTTTTCCCGTACCGAACAGGTATTGATAATAATAAGGTCGGCTTCAGAGAGGTTTTGTGTCAGTTCATAGGACTCTTTTGTGTTAAGTTCTGCAATCATATGTTCACTATCGCGAACATTCATCGCACACCCGAGTGTTTCTATAAATAACTTTTTTGACAACTATACTCTCTTTTCACGATATAATATGTACTTCGTAAATATACTCATTTTCATCAAGCCCGTACTTTACTTCTCGCATATAAACAGAGAAGTCTTTTTCTTCAAAGTACTCTATTAGCTCTTTAAGATCTTTGTGTGTATTATCTTTGTCAAAGTAAAATATAGATTTATTTGCTAGTTCCTCTTCTATTTTTTTAAGTTCAATCGTTTTAGGCTTTGCCTTGAGTGTCGTTCTAGCAAGTTTTAATTTCATCTATATCCCTTTTTTTCATCTCGTCTCTATGAATAAATTATACTTTATTTTCAGTAAAGGTTGGGTTAGATATAATACGATACTTTCAAAACATCCCCTCCTAGACGTTCTTAACACTGTTATGTTACTTCTTGTAGCGGTAAATTGAAAATCGTAAAGTTATACATATTATGAGGATAAACCTATGGAAAAGATACTGGATATCATTGAAGCAATCGCACATGAAAAAAGTATATCAAAAGAGCATGCCGTCGAGGCATTTAAAGATGCGCTGATTAATACAGCAAAAAAACTTACCACACCTACTTCTGCTTTTGAGGTAACTATCGATCAGGATACAAAGGTATATACGGTATACAAAACAATTACGGTCGTCGCTGATGATGATCCTCAACTGATGGTAGAAACGGGCAAGGACGAGCATAAAAAACTCATACCCTCAGATGGCTTTATCGCACTTTCAGAGGCTAAAAAAGAGTTTGATGAATCCTTGGAGATAGGAGATAAGCTTTCTGAAGAGTTTGTACTGGAAAAACATGGTCGTACCGCCTCCGCAAACCTTTTTAGGGAGTTAGAATACCATATACAACGCCGTATCGAACAGGACCTTTTTGAAAAATATAAAGAAAAAGTAGGTTCCGTGATGCTAGGTACCGTCAATCGTGTGGATGCAGAGGACAATACTTATGTAGAAATTGGTGAACTTAAAGGGGTGATGAGTCTTAGAAACCGTATCAAAGGAGAGCATTTTAAAAGAGGCGACAGTATCAAAGCACTGCTGCGCTATGTCTCGGTAGATCCGCAATTTGGACTTTTTTTAGAGCTAACTCGCACCTCTCCGAAATTTTTAGACGCTTTAATGGCATCTGAAGTACCTGAAATTGCAGACGGGGCAGTCGAGATTGTCAACTCGGCACGTATCCCCGGAGAGAGAGCAAAAATTGCCCTTAAGACAGAACAGACGAATATAGACCCTATTGGTGCTGCCGTAGGGGTCAAAGGCGTGCGTATCAATGCAGTAAGTGCGGAACTCAACGGTGAAAATATTGACTGCATCGAGTACTCGCCGATACCGGAAATCTATATCACTAGGGCACTAAGCCCTGCTATTACTCAGGGCATCAAAGTAGATACCGAAGAGAAAAAGGCCATTGTCAACATTACGGCAGATCAAAAGGCGAAAGCCATTGGTAAATCGGGTATCAATATTCGTTTAGCCTCCATGTTAACAGACTATACCATAGAACTTAATGAAGTAAAAGGCATCGCTGAGCGTCAAGCAGGTTCAAGCGAACAGGAGACGGAAAAAACCACGGATACCACTGCATTGGAAGACTTATTTAAATAGAAACATTTTCAAAGCCGATACAAATTTTGAACTTGTATTTTTAAGAAAACTCATCATAAACAAGTTTTTTCCTTTTTGGACTTTTGTGCCGGCACATAAAACGTCTGTGTTAACTTTAGCCGAAAAAGGGACAGGCTATTTTTGTATAAAGTCTACCAAACCTCTTTCAATCATTCCGGCAAAAGCAAATTCTTTTAGTATTTCATCATATGAAGTATCATCAAAAAGAGAATCTATAACTTTTTTTGCTGAAGGTTAATATTGTCTTTTTATTTTATCTTCAATCCCACATCTTAAAAGAGAAAGATCAAGCCTTATAATAACCGAAAATACCTCCACAACATGAGAAGCGTTAAACAAACAACAACTGCTTATTGTATGTAGCTTCGGAACCATGAAAGCCGTTAAATGAACAAGAACTGCTTCTTGTTCATAGGCTTGATGTTCTAAGGGGAACTACCGTAGAGGTCGGAGCAAAGCGACCCACGTAGGCTAAACAACAATAGAAATTTACAACCTCAAAGCAAACCATCAAAATTGCCACCGTAACATAGGGTCGCAGCATCTTCAAGATATATAGATTGTTCTAAAATGGGTTGTCTCGAAAGTACTGCCGCGATATGTATCACGGCGCGAGCCTTATTATAGCACTTTGCACCTTTTTGTCTCGGAACGGTGTCACTTAACAGTGTCGATGTCAAGGAGCGTTGCGCCAAAAGTTCGCAAACGTATGAGTTTGAATGAACTACCCCGCTGCAAGCAACGGGGTATCCATTTCCGTTCAAGCTTACAAGTCAAATTTTAGCTGACCCGTATGCACCTTGTTGTATACTTTTCCTTGATTTTTAACATACCGACGTATCA
>JALSJI010000065.1 GCA_026989435.1 Sulfurovum sp. | reverse complement strand
GATAAAAAGAACTTTAACTTGCATCTCAAAGAGTGTGAGTTCAGGTTCAATCACAGAGGTGAAGATCTGTATAAATTATATTGTTACAGATCTTTAGAAAAAAGCCTCTAAAGTTATCATGACCCAAGAAAATTTTACTCAATCAATTACAATCAAAGATATGGCAAGACTCATTTCAGTGAGTGAACGTACATTTTTGCGATATTTTAAAGATGCAACCGGTGAATTACCTCATTTTTATATACAAAAACTTAGAGTAGAAAGAGCAAAACATCTATTATTGTGTACAAAAGATAGTTTTGAAAACATTACATATCATGTTGGATACTCTAATGTATCTACCTTTAGAAATTTGTTTAAAAGATTTACCGGTCTTACCCCTAAAAAGTATAGAGAGTATTTCATGGTTAAGACCTAAATAAAAAATTTATGATGAACTCAAAGAATACCCCACCTTGCTATGCGACAAAAGAGGAAGTTCGGGAAGCAGTTTGCGTATCGAATAGACCAGTGTCCGCAAAGCAGAGTCTGCGATATAGTCATTTTCCCAAATAGCCAAAGTTAATGTGTCGTAATCTACCGTATTGTTAATATTTTTTGCAAGCATATCTATCAATATTGTCTGTTTTACATTAAGGTGTACAGGTCTGTCTTCAAAAAAGAGTGTCTTTTCTGCCTTGGAGTAGACAAACCCTTTGCCGATCTCCACTATATCTATATTCTCCTCAAAGACCTCCTCTTCCTCTTTCTCTTTGTGTACCAAATATCGTTTATATGCTAACTGAAGTGCCATCTCTACATCCTGAGAAGAGAATGGTTTAGCTATAAAACCGTAAGGGGAGAGCTCTAGTACCTCCTGAAAGGTTTCCGTATCAGAGTGTGCCGTAATAAATATGATCGGTGTATTTCGGGTTCTAAGTATCTCACGTGAGAGCTGTATGCCGTCCATTGCCCCTTTGATATTGATATCCATGAGTATCATCTCATAGTTTTTTGTCTTTATATGCGACAAGGCATCTTTGGCATTGTCATAACAATCTACATGCTCCAGATTAAACTGCGCCAATATATCTTTCAAATAGCGTTGCGTAATCGCCTCGTCTTCTATAATCAGTACGCTTTTTGGCAATGTGCTCATTCTCTCTCCTTTGCATCGAAATATACGTCTATATGTGTCCCATGATCTACATGAATCTCCAGTTTTCCGCCAGGAAGCGAGGCAGCGAGATCCGAGATGAGTGTCATACCCAACGACTGATACTCTTTTTGAGGATTGAGTCCCACTCCCTCATCTTTAATACTTAAGACACAACGCTTCCCTAAATACCTCAATGAGACATTGATTTTTCCCTCTCCTGCACTGTAGGCATGCTCTATAGCATTGTTTACGGCTTCATTGACTATTAATCCCAAATTGATACTCTCGTTAACGCCAAGAGTCATATAGTCTATATCTGCCAGTATGGTATGCTGCGTAATCTTTTGGAGACTCTCAATAATTTCCGTAAGATACGTATGCATATCCACCTCTTCGAAAGAGGCGCCCCGATAGAGGTTTTCATGTACCATGCTCATCGCTTTGATACGATCTACGTGTGCCCTGAACATCTTTTTGTATTTAGGGTCTTTGATCCTAAAAGATTGTGTCTCAAGCAGCCCCATCATTACCTGCATATTGTTTTTTGTGCGGTGGTGTACGTCTTTAAAAAGCAGTTTGTTTCTCTCAAACGATGCATTAAGCTCTGCTTCATAGTTTGCGCGCTCTTTTTCTATCATATATACAATAAACGAAAATGCCAAATAAGCACCCAATATCTGAAAAAGCAATGCACTCTCATATAAAGATTCTACCACACCCACTAATGAAAGTGCCAAGAGTGCAAAAAGTGCAAACGAAATCACTCCCGTCCAGATAATCCCCTGTTTTTTCCCAAGAAAAAAAAACGAAATAACGGGAAACATACTAAACCAAAAAAGAGAAAACTCCGCATTTTTGTCTTCTATCACTAAGCAAAGTAACAAGAAAATAGCAAAGAGTGTCAAAATAAGGTTTGTTGTGAGCGTCAAACCGATAAAACGAGGAAAGAGTGCATAGACCAGAAATACCAAAATCAATACAGAGAGCTCTATGTACTGCATCGTCTCAAAACCGTATATGACACTCTCATAATAGTCATACACCATAGCAAGCACAGGTAGATAGACAATCAGTGCGAGCATCACTGCTTTGAGTCTCTCTCTGCTTCCTTTGGTAAAATATTTACCTTTAAGCAAATCTGCTTCAAACGTCATTTGCACCCTTTTGAATATAGATTGAAAAATATGACAAAATATATTCTAAATCATAATCTTTTCAGATATCCCATTGCTGTAGCAATAATATCATCATCATCTTTAGAGTTTGATTTAAGCACCACTCTCTCTTTGGATGTATCTAAAAACTCTATAAAGACATTTTCACCATAGGAAGAGAGTTTAGAGATGCCCTTTTGGCGTGCTAATACCTTCATTACAATCACATCGATAAACTGTCTTGTAATGGTATCTAATTTGCCAAACCTGTCAGCTATTTCAGACTCTATCTCATAGACTTCACCGGTAGTCTCACATTGCGAGAGCCGTCTATAAAGCTCCAAACGCAATCTATCTTCTTCAATAAGCTCTTCATTGAGATAGGCATCGATAGAAAGTTTCATATCTATGTTGCGGGCCACTTCTTTGTCTTGTCCGCTAAGCTCTTTAATGGCATCTTCAAGCATACGTAAATAAAGGCTATAGCCTATCTGTTTGATATGCCCAGACTGGGCTTCACCAATAATATTACCCCCGCCGCGTATCTCTAGATCATGAAATGCCAGTACTGCACCGGAGCCTAAGTCTGAATGAGATTCAAGTGCAAGCAATCTACGTTTTGCGTTATCACTTATACGTTCTTTGTCTGAAACCATAAAGTAGCAGTACCCCTCTTTGCCTCCACGCCCTACACGCCCTCTAAGCTGATGCAAGTCTGCAATACCGAAGTTATCGGCACCATCGACTATCATCGTGTTGGCATGGGGTAAATGTATACCTGATTCGACTATGGAAGTAGAGAGCAGTACATCATACTCTCCGTCTTCAAATTTCATCATCTCCTCTTCTGTCTCTTTGGCAGAGATTTTAGAGTGTAAGACTGCTATACGAAGTTTGGGGAGTATCTCTAAGAGTACTTTTTTCTTCTCTTCTATCCCTGCGATGGAGTTAAAAACATAAAATATCTGCCCACCTCTACGCATCTCTCTTAAAATGGCTTCTTTGACGACTTTATCATCATAGCTTTTTACAAAGGTACGTACTCCTTGACGCTCAACAGGAGGAGTGAGAATTTCAGAAAAACTTTTTACCTCAGAGAGTGCCATATTGAGTGACCTTGGTATAGGTGTGGCTGACATAGAGAGTAGATGCACATCAATAGCCATCTCTTTAAGAGCCTCTTTTTGCTTTACTCCAAACTTATGCTCTTCATCGATAATCACAAGTGCTAGGTTTTTAAACTTCGCTTTGAGTAGAGCATGTGTGCCTACTACTACATCTATACTCCCCTCTGCTAGACCAAAGAGTATCTCACGCTTCTCTTTGGGAGTGGAAAATCTGTCAAGCTTTGCTACCTTGATACCATGACCATAAAAACGCTCTTTAAGCGATTTGTAGTGCTGAGAAGAGAGCAAGGTGGTAGGGGCTATCATCATGGCTTGATAGCCATTTTTGACTGCCACAAACATTCCGTTCATCGCCACTTCCGTTTTACCAAAGCCAACATCAGCAGAGAGCAACCTATCCATCATCTTACCCGAAGACATATCATCAAGCATGTCATTAATAGCTCTTTCTTGGTCTTCTGTATGCACAAACCCGGCTTCAGCCATGAAAATAGCATGCTCCTCCATATTACGTTTGAGTTTGATGCCTTTGTTTAAATGACGTTGTGCAGAAAGGTTGATGATTTGTGAGGCGATAGCAAAGAGTTTCTCTTTGACTTTGGCTTTGAGCTTTTTAAAGCTGGCTTTACCCATTCTATCAAGCACAGGCAACGCTCCACCCTCTGCCACATAACGGTCTATGACTTCAAGGCTTGATACGGGTATGAGCAGAGCATCTTCGTTTTGGTAATGCAGTACTACAAACTCTGACAAAGAACCCAGTATCTCTCTTTTTTCTATACCTTTAAAGATACCCACGCCATAGTTTTCATGTACGACATAATCCCCGGGTTTAAGCTCATCAAGGATAATAGAGGCTTTTTTTACCTTTTTGCGTTTGAGCGGTTTGTTTAGTGAAAGAATAAGTCTATCGCTTCCAATGAGATTAACGATCCCCTCTTGATAAACAAACTCTATATTTTCAAAAGAGCTGAGATCAGACCCTCTTACGATACTCTCATTTTTAGCAATGACGGTAATCTTTTTATCTTTATGTGATTCGAGTAATGTATTATGGTTAACAACTTCAAGATCTCTATATTTCGAGCTTTTGGGAATAGTGGGTAGCAAAAATGCTTTCCGTGGTACCAATGGTTGAGACAATGTATAAATCTCTTTAAGTTCTTCATCCAAATTTGATGCCCATATCCCGTCATACTCTTCTAATGCACTTTGCCCTAACTCCTCTAAATGCCACAATCCAAGAGAATCTATGTCTTTTACAAAGGTATCATGGGTACTCATCTCACATCTGCTTTTTAACGCTTCGTATTGTGTCTCATCTAAAGCTAAAAAAGCAGGGCTGAAAGTAAATTCTTCTAGTTCTTCACTCTCACGTTTTTGCGTGCCTTCATCATAATGCTGAATGGTTTCTACTTCTTCATCAAATAAAGAGATACGATACGGTTTGTCTGCATCGATAGGATAAATATCTATAATATCCCCGCGAAAAGAGACTTCGCCGGGCAGAGCAGCAATATCCGTAAAATGGTAACCCCACCGATAGAGTCTCTTTTTAAGTTCTTGGAGTTTAAGCGTTTCACCAAACTCTATGGTTTGAGAAGCAAAGTATTCAGGTTTGGGAAAAGGGATAAGCAGTGTGCGCAGCGGTGATATCAGTACCTTTTTCTTAGTACTTTTATGAAAACCTGCCAATTGCAAAAGCAATGTTTTCACCTCTTTGGTATACGGGCGTAAATCTTCGCCTACTCCTACGCGTATATCAGGTAGCACAAAGGCATCATAGCCGAGAAGTACTGCCACATCATCTATTTGCACAGCCTCTTTATCATCATGGCAGATGAGCAACTTTGTCTCTTTTAATTCCTCTAAATACTCATAAATATTACTTTGATACATAGATAACTTTTTATCCTTATTTTATAGAGTGTTGTACTTCTCTTTGTTTTAAAAATGCTTCTACCGTATAAAATGACCCAAAAACCAAATAGTTTTCGTTTTCATCTATTTTATTTTCATAGTAGCTATACTCTAAACCTACGGTCTCTAACGCTTTTTCTATCTCTTCCAACCTTGTAGCACGTTGTGCATCAATCTTCATAATCTCCACACGTTTCACTTTAGGTTTAAGTATGCGTAAAACCTCTTCATAATCCTTATCATCCAACGAGTTATAGATAAGTACTACTTTTTTATCTAAAGCGTTTACTACGGCAGATGCTGCCAAAGGATTATGCCCTACATCTATTCGTATATTATTAGCGAGAGGATAGAAACGTCCAAAGAGTTCTAAATCCATTAAATCATCCACATTATAAGAAATATTCAGAATATCTAAAGCCTGCATCGCTACGGTAGCATTAGATATCAAATAATCAGCCCATCCTTTGTCTTGGGCAATTTTTTCTAACTGCTTGTTTTTTGTTTCTACTTTCTCGTTTAGAAATAGCTTTGTACCTTTTTCTCCGGAAATCTTGGTAGCTATTTCTATTACCTCGGCATAAATCTGCGGTGCCAACAACACTCTGTCTTGAATACTTCGTATTTTCGTAGCTGCTATCTCTTCAATCGTCTCACCTAAAAATGCCTGATGATCTAAACCTATAGGGGTGATGATACTAAGCTCTTTATCACATACATTCGTCGCATCGAATTCACCGCCTAAGCCCGCTTCGAGTACCATTAAATCGCACTCTTGAAATACGACAAAAGCCAAAAGCGTGGTATATTCAAAATAGGAGAGTATATCAGCCATCTCTTCACCCAAAATATCGAAAAGTACTCGGTGTGCCGTCTGCAGTGTCTCATCTGAAGCATCCGAACCATCGAGCCAGATACGTTCGTTAAACTTTAGAATGTGAGGAGAAGAGTAATGCCCTACGCTTAGTTTGGACTTTGCTGCCAAATGTGCTAAGATACGTCCTGTTGAACCTTTGCCGTTCGTACCGACGATATGCACTGTTTTGGGATGCTTAATATGTGGTTTGAGGAGTGTATAAGCATAATATATGCGTGTATGATCTATCTCTTTATAGTAGAGGGGCTTTGTGCTTAAAAAGCCTTCAAGAGTTGTACGCTTCACCGCTTGATACTCTCTGCCTTGAGCACCCCCCGGGCGCTTACATAAGCCAGGAACTCGTCTAGTGCTTTTTGCAGACCTTTACGAATAGCCTCCGTTCTCAATGTAGATGAGGTCAGTGACGAGGCTTGAATATCTGCTTCATGTACGGTGTTAATATTTTTTTTCACTCTCCCCTCTTTGTTCAGCATGTCAAACTGCACACGAATATTAGCACGATAACGCACCACATAACCGTTTTTATAAGCAAGGGGCGTAAATGTGCTTCCATCATATCTTACACGTATATAACTTTTTGCCTCCTCTTTACCGGCAACACGTCCTTTAAAACGCTGATAGACAAGACGACTCAATTCATCTTTGATAAAGGGAGCATTTTCAGGCTCTATTTTGTCCACTAGCACTTCTAGGTAGACCGTATCTTCAAATATATGGCTTATAGCATGAGAAGAGGGCTTATACCCACATCCTGCTGTTAAAAGGAACAACAAATAAAAAATGAAACATTTCAATATCTTGTTTTTATATAGACGCTTGCTATGTTGTTTCATGCTATATTCCTTTGCCTTCTTGTATTTTATCTTAAATTCAATCGGGCTTTACCGCTATGTTCACCAACTTATTTGGCACAATTATCTCTTTGGTGATGCTCATACCCTCTAGCCATTTAGCCCCTGCTTCTTTTGCGAGTGCCAGTATCTCCTCCCGTGAAGCAGATGAACTTACTTCTACTTCTGTACGTTTCTTACCGCCTATCATCACCATATAGTTGATACTCTCTTGCACAAATACTTCTTCTTTTATCCCAAGTTTTGCACTCAAGTTCTCTCTAGCAAATAACATTTCAGAAAGCTCCGTTGCCACATGAGGGATAATAGGCTCTAAGAGATTTAACATAATATACATACCCTCCGTCCATACCTTAGCATCATCCTGTTTGTCCAGTGCATTGAGTGCTTCCATACAAGCAGCAATAAGGGTATTAAATGCAAATGTCTTTTCATACACATCCGTAGATTTTTGTAGAGCCTCATACACCTTTACGCGTGCTAGTTTACTCTCTTTGGTTAAGCTACTTTGATCTATCTCCGGTAATGTTTTGGCATCAACTTTAGACTTTCTGTCATAAAGTTTTTTAATAAACCTAAACGCACCCTCCACTGCCGAGTCGTTCCACTCCAACTCTTTAGCAGGAGGGGCAGCAAAAAGAATAAAAAGACGTGCCGTATCCGCACCGTACTTCTCAATCAATGCATCCGGATCAACGGTATTGCCTTTAGACTTAGACATCTTGGCGCCATCCATAAGCACCATACCCTGTGTAAGCAGGTTCTCAAAAGGCTCGTCTATCTCATGGTAACCAAGGTCACGCAGTACTTTGGTAAAGAATCGAGCATAGAGTAGATGCAAAATGGCATGCTCTATCCCTCCTATATACCGGTCAACACCTAGCCAATAATTTGCTTCCTCTTTGTCTATTCCCGTCTCGTTCCATTTGTTAGGATTTGTTGCATATCTAAACTGATACCAGCTAGACTGCACAAAAGTATCAAGCGTATCGGTCTCGCGTATCGCCTCTTTTCCACATTTAGGACAGCTACAATGTTTCCATGTCGGGTGGCTTTCCAGGGGATTTCCTTCACCTGTTATCTCTATATCCTCAGGCAGTGCTATCGGTAAGTTTTCTATTTTTTCAGCCACCAAACCACACTCATCACAATGCACAAACGGTATAGGTGCTCCCCAGTAACGCTGGCGGGAAATTCCCCAGTTTCTTAACTTGTAGTTGGTTGTACCCCTGCCCAACGCTTTTGCCTCAAATCGTGCAATAATCTCTTTTTTAGCATCGACATTACGCATCCCTGTAAACAACTCTGAGTTTTCTAAAATACCCTCAGCCGTATAAGGCAAAGTATCTCCCCCGGATATTACTCGTTTGATAGGCAACTCATACTTAGTGGCAAATTCAAAGTCCCTCTCATCATGTGCAGGTACCGCCATCACAGCCCCTCCGCCGTATGAAGCAAGTACAAAGTTTGCCGTCCATACGGGTATCTCTTCACGTGTGAGCGGGTGAATGACACTCAGTCCCAAATCATACCCCTCTTTACCCTCTTTGGCACGTTCTATCTCTGTCATATTAGCAATAGTCACTATTTTTTCTGCTACGTCTGCATCTAACAAGTCATTGTCTAATAAGTACTTTGTTATAGGATGTTCCGCAGCCAACGCCGAATAGGTTACACCGTAAATGGTATCAGGACGTGTAGTAAATACCGTGTACTTCTCAAAGTTTCCGCCTAGTTTCTCCTTAGAACTTTCACTAAGTTCAAAGTCAAACTCAAGCCCTTGTGATTTTCCTATCCAGTTTTCTTGCATCGTTAGTACTTGGTTTGGCCATTTCCCCTCAAGCTGTTTTAAATCATCCAACAAGTCATCTGCATACTTGATGATGTCCAGGTAATACCCCGGCATCTCTTGAAGTTCCACAGGATTGTCACATCTCCAGCAACACCCCTCTTCTACTTGTTCATTGGCAAGTACCGTATGACAATCCTCACACCAGTTGACTCTAGTAGACTCACGGTAAAGCAAACCCTCTTCAAACATCTTGATAATAAACTCTTGTTCCCACTTTGTATAGAGTGGGTCGCAGGTAGCAAACTCACGTGATTTTGAAAAAGAGAGTCCAAGGGTATTGAGCTCTTTTCGCATGTAGTCTATATTCGAATATGTCCACTCTTTAGGATGTCTGGCGTGTTTAATAGCTGCATTTTCAGCCGGCATACCAAAAGCATCCCAACCTATGGGGTGCAGGACATTAAAGTCCTGTTTTCTGTAGTAGCGGGCAAAAGCATCGCCAATAGCATAGTTTCTTACATGTCCCATATGTAATCTTCCGGAGGGAAAAGGGAACATAGAGAGGATATATTTCTTTTTTCTGCTTAAGGCATCGTCAGGTTCAAAAGCCCTCTCCTCATCCCATTTTTTCTGCCATTTGGCTTCAATCTGGCTTAGATTGTAATGCATTGTCTTTCCTCATCATTCTTTTGGAGAATTATAGCCAATGAATGAGGAATTTATATAAAAAAGCATAAAAATCCCAACTTTTATACTTCTCTTTCATCATCCCAAAACGCTTTACCCAAAAGTATTACATACTCTCAAATCCCCTGTTTTCAACCCGCGTTTCAGCCACTCCATACGCTGTTGAGATGAACCGTGTGTAAACCCGTCCGGATTGACAGGTCTTCCTGCCTTTCGCTGCATCACATCATCGCCTATGGATGCTGCTGCTCTAATAGCCTCTTGTAAATCACCGTGCTCAAGAATACCAAACTTTTTTTGCGCATGATGTGCCCACACTCCGGCATAGCAGTCTGCTTGTAATTCTACCCTTACTTGAAGGGCATTATCTCTCACACTGCTACCGAAAATACCGCCGCGTTTACTGTTGTGTACTTTATCTAAAATACCTTGCATATTTTGAATATGATGTCCCACTTCATGAGCCAATACATAAGCCTGTGCAAAATCACCGGGAGCAGAGTGCTTATGTGCCAGCTCGTCAAAAAAACTCTGATCTATATAGATGGTTTGATCCGCAGGGCAGTAAAAAGGACCCATAGCCGAATCTGCAAAACCACAACCGGATTTTGTACCTTGGCGATAGAGTACCATTTTTGGTTCTTTGTATCTTATACCGTATCGGGGGAGTATACTGCGCCATACATCTTCAGTATAACCTAATGTCGTTGCCATAAAAGCCGCCATCTCATTGTCTTTGGCTTCATTGGCAACACTCACCTTTTTACCTCCGCCCATTCCCACAAGCGAAAGCGGATTAAAACCGGAAAAATATGCTACTGCACCAAGTCCGATAACAGCCCACCCAAATTTGGTTTTGAGTAAAGGTTTTATCATCGGCCATACCATCATCATCATACCCAAAGAGGGCATTCCACGCCTTGTACTTCCCCCTGATGAAGCCCTTCTGTCATCTACATTGGCACTTCTTCTTCCGCCTCTCCATTTCATACTCAACCTCACTTAGTTTATTTCTTTAATTATACCAATCAAAAGTAAAATTTAACTACAATATTCATCATACAAAATAGGGGAACAATTGTGTCTTTAGCCTTAGCGAGAAAATATAGACCTGCTACGTTTGACGACCTTATAGGTCAAGAGGCAGTCTCACAGACTCTGTCGCTTGCTCTTGACGGGAAGAGACTCTCGCATGCCTATCTATTCTCCGGACTTAGAGGTTCCGGGAAGACCTCTACTGCACGCATTTTTGCCAAAGCACTGCTATGTGAAAAAGGTCCTAGCTCCAAACCATGCGGGAACTGTATGCACTGTAAAACGGCAAACGAAAATAGCCATATGGATATCATCGAAATGGATGCAGCAAGTAATCGCGGTATTGATGACATTAAAGAGCTTATTGAACATACCAAATACAAACCAAGTGCTGCACGCTTTAAGATCTTTATTATCGATGAGGTGCATATGCTTACCAATCAGGCCTTTAATGCTCTGCTAAAGACTCTGGAAGAGCCGCCTGATTTTGTAAAATTTATCTTGGCAACGACAGATCCTTTAAAGCTACCGGCGACGATTCTTTCGCGTACACAACACTTTAGATTTAAAAAAATCCCGCAAAGTCTGGTACGAAAACACCTAGAGTATATCCTTAATCAAGAGCATATAGGGTATGAAAAAGATGCACTTGAGATTTTGGCACGCTCCGGAGCAGGAAGTTTAAGAGACTCGCTTACGCTTACAGACCAGGCCATCGTCTACTCCAAAAACTTTGTTGATGTAGCCACCGTTACCAATATGCTTGGCATTATAGAGCCTAGTCATCTAGAGAGTCTGCTACATCACATCATGCAAAAGAATACGGCTAAGGTATTGGACTTTATCAATATAGCACGCGATTATGAGGCAGAGATGATACTCGATGAGCTTACACTCTATCTTAAAGAGCTACTTCTAGGTGACAACGGCCAATTAAGCCCCATGATCATAGAGCGTTTTTTCAGAGTCATTGCAGAGTCTAAAAGCCTTCTTGCATTAGGAAGTGATGGGGAATTTGTCCTCTCTTTGGCACTCTTTAAAATGATAGAATGCTTAGAGATAAGAGATATAGACACTATGATTCGAGGCCTTGAAAATGAGCTTAAAGGTGTAGAAGTTTCAGAGATTATGGTCACTACGCCTGCTCCCAATCTCTCTAACCCTAAAGAGGTAATTACCATTACCCAAGATGAAATAACTGCTACACTTCCTAAACAAAAATCTAATTCCATTAAAAAAGAGCAGCCTCCGGTATCTTTAGACACGGCGGAAAACTCGGTAAGTCGGCAAGATGATGAAAAAAGAACCATAGAGGCTAAAAAGCCTATTCCAAGCTCTGAAAGATCCAAAGAAGCCATACATCAAAAGAGATTTGAAACACTGATTCAAAAAATATTTGACAGAGATTTTGATTTGGGCGGATGTTTCGAAAACAATATACGTTTTGTCTCTTTTGAAGAAAACAAACTCACTTGGGAATCCCAAGCTCAAGGGGAAGATAAAAAATCACTGATAAAACACTGGGGTGTAATCAGTATGCTTGTCAAAGAGGTATTTGGGTTAGAGACTAAAATCGTCAATATCGCTAAAAAAAAAGAAGTTGATGCTTCATCGGCTTTGGCAAACACGGACACGGAAACACAAAAGCCATCCGAAGCTCTTAAAATCAATCCCCCGCACCTTGAGACAGAGACAAGCGCCATAACCGAAGATATGGAGATGAAAAGCTCCTGTATCGCCCCTGAATCGGGAGAGACGGAAGCCGCAAAAGAAAAAGATCCCTCCACCCTATTAGAGGAGCCTATGGTCAAAGAGGCAATTTCACTTTTTGATCCGAAGAAGGTGAGGATTAAGCGTAATAGCTAACCAATAAAGAATTTATTTTTTTATACTCTGTGAACGTATCACATCCGCTATCAAACCTGAATCTTTTGGTACTTTCATAAAAGATATATCTTTAGCTGTCTCTCCTTTAGGCGGGAAGATAGCCAAGATTTTACCGGGATGTCTCAAATCATCTCTTTGATAAAACATCTCTTTAAATTTGGAGAGCTTTACCTTTGTGTTTCCAAAAGAGGGGTCTGCTAGATAGGCATACTTCTCATCTATTCCTTTGAGTACACTAAAGTGTTCACTGTCTCTTATTTTTACATACAAAATAACGGGTATTTTAAGTTTTTTAAGCGACTCCATGTCAAGTGCAAGTCCCATAGCTCTAAACCCTTTACTAAAGGCAAAAATACTCAAATCCAAAAAGGAAAGTCCATTGGCTTTTTTATACTCCTCTAAGGAGCTGTTTTTTGTTAGCCCTTTCATGCCCATTACTGCATCAAGTATCTCTTTTTCTATCACCTCTTGCTTGTAATAATGTGTCAAAATGGTTGAAAGCGATGCACTGCCACATGAGTAGTCATGTTTTTGTCTAGTAAGGTTTTGGTTTTTTATCTCTATCCAAGACTTCACATCAACAGCCATATTTATATCCTCTGTCAGCATATGCACTTTAGCTTCCAGTGCATAGGTAAGCGTGAGTATTAAAAGTAAATTTTTCATCAGAACTTATATGAAAATGTGGTTGCAAATGTATTTTGTGACATCTCATTAGTGTTAAGATACTCTACATTGATGTTCATAAACATTGTAGAAGAGAGTTCGTAGCTTAGTCCAGTAACCAGTGCCAAGTTTGAACCGCTGTTTCCTATGATTATATCATCGATTTTGGTTTTTCCAAAATAGTTGTACTTTACACCCCAGTTTAAACTGGTGTAGGGATTGACCGCAAAATAGACTTGGGGTGATAATGTAAAAATATCCGCATCCTTGCGAGTGTATTGTGCAACAGACTTTTCTTTATTAAAACTGTAAGAAGCAGAGACTAAAAATACTACAGGGTCAACAGAGTAAAAAGAGGTAGCAAAAAATCTAAAGCCCTTAAAGTTGTTACTGTAAGTCTTGTCGTCTACCTTTGTTTTTTCTATCACTTGAGCAGATATCCCAAGTAGAAGCGAGGTGCAAAAAAGATTTTGCTGAATCCTTGCAAAACTTGCAACCCACACTCAAAAGTACAGGCAATCCGCCCAACATTCAGACCATTTACGGCTATCTTAACGGAAAAAGAGAGTTAAAAGTAGAGCTTATCCCCTACATCGCAGAGGTACTAGGAGTCAGCGAACAGGAGCTTTTTAGTTTTGATATAGAGTATGCTACGGAGTATAATATACGCTACTCAGAGGAGATACGAGAGCTTATAAATTTATTGGCCTATGCTCCCAAAACTGTTAGAGAGGAGATAAAAGAGCTATTGCTCGAAATCAAAACTTTTTCAAAAAATAGACTGAAGTCTATCAAATCCAATAACAATTAATCCACCCAAGCCTGAGTCACAATCTTAGGCATATCATCATATATCTTAATCTTCTCGGCCCCCACACATCTCCCCTCATCATCAATCTCAAAAACCACCATCTGAAAAATACTCTTGCACTTATCAGGTACGTTATGATGTCCTCCAAGTGAGGTTAAAAAACGCTTCACGGGTATTTCGTCATCCATCCCTATCACACCGTCACGGCACCCCGTAAGCCCCACATCCGTCACATAACAACAGCCGTCTACTATCTGTAAATCATCTGTGGCTACATGCGTATGTGTGCCTAGAATTGCCGAAACGTTCTGTTTGAGTATTTGTCGAAAGGCATTTTTTTCTGCACTCGACTCCGCATGTATATCGATAATTATATGTTTCATACCTTGATCATTTAGCTTTTTAACCTCTTGGACTATCATCGTAAAAGGATTATCTGCCATAGGCATAGTATAGTGTCCCATGAGGTTAATTATGGCTAGATTTTGTCCAAGGACCTTCGTCTCGTACACCCCTTTGCCTGCAAGTTCTTTAGGATAGTTTATAGGACGAATGAGTGGATATTTCTCAAACATAGTGAGTATCTCTTTTTTGTCAAAAGAGTGATTACCCCCTGTCATCACATCTACACCGTAGCTAAGAAGCTCTATACAATTTTTCTCGGTCAAACCATAGCCGTGAGAAGCATTTTCATAATTGGCAACGGTAAAATCTATGAAGTGTTCTTGCCGTAGACGTTTAAGATGTCGCTTGAGCATCAAGCGACCGGGTTTACCGACAATATCCCCAATAAACCCAATACGCACGTTTTATTTACTCTTTCCGGCAAAAGGAAGTAAAGCAGACGCCCAAGTAAGCCCACCACCAAAGGTATCGAGTAACATAAGTTCGCCTGTTTGCAGTCTACCTGACTCCCAAATATCATTAATCGCCATAGGGATAGAAGCTGCTGAAGTATTACCGTATTTACCGACGGTAAGTACGACCTGTTCCTCTTTCATTTTTAGTGCGTCGCCCACTGCTTTAATGATACGGTAATTTGCTTGATGAGGAATAAAATGCAAAATATCCTCAGCGTTTATCCGGTTTTTTTCTAAAATCTCTTTGACGTCCTTTGTCAATGTTTTGACTGCAAGCTTAAAAGTTTCATTGCCTTTCATCTGAACATACTGTAGCCCCTCATCGATAACTTTTTGGCTTGCCGGATTGATACTGCCTGGTGCGGGAGTAACTAAAAAGTCTGCATAAGCGCCATCTGCACTGGCATGAATATCGATAATAGCCTCTTTTGGATTATCGGTTGCTGAAATAACAGCAGCACCTGCCCCATCTCCAAACAGAATACAGGTACTTCTGTCTGTATAGTCTACAATGGAGGAGAACTTCTCGGCACCGACTATCAAAACATTTTTTTTCATACCTGACTCTATAAATGCTCTAGCAATCGAAAGAAGATAGACAAAACCGGAACAGGCTGCAGAGATATCAAAGGCCTGTACGTCTTTTATACCCAGTTTGTCAGAAATCACACATGCAGTTGAAGGCATATTAAAATAATCCGGTGTCACGGTAGCACAAAGAACCAAATCTATCTCATCCGTGCTTATACCGGAACGTTCCAATGCCAAAGCAGATGCTTTAGCTGCCATATCAGAGGTATATTCATCTTGGGCTGCTATATGACGTTTTTTAATACCCGTACGTTTTACTATCCACTCATCTGTGGTATCTACCATCTTCTCCAAATCTGCATTGGAAAGTATCTTTTTTGGTACATAAGCCCCTATAGATCTAAATGAAGCATATATGTGTGACATTGCCATCCTTGTGCCTATTTTATATTAGGTATTCTATCATCAAACAGTTAGGATTGTTCTAAAATATATATTATTCGTTCTCTTCTAGTAGTGTTTCTATTGTCGTGTTGACATCAGACTCTACATATGAAATCGCCTGAAAGACTGCATTTTTAATCGCTTTAGGACTAGAGGCTCCATGAGAGATAATCGCGCATCCTTTAAGTCCAAGCAACGGTGCACCGCCGTATTCATCTTTATCTACTTGCTTTTTCATGTTTCCAAATACTTTCTTTTTCATCATCAATGCACCAATTTTAGCCGGCAATGATTTACGAATATGCTGTTTCATCAAATCAAAAACAGTAGATACCACGCCTTCGGATGTTTTTAGAAGGATATTCCCCGTAAAACCGTCACAGACTACCACATTTACTTTACCGTTGAAGATGTCTTTCCCCTCAACATTGCCGATAAACCCATCAAGTGCTTTGAGTAAGGGGAAGGTTGCTTTAGTCAGTTCATTCCCCTTAGAATCTTCACTCCCATTGGCAAGAAGCCCTACTTTAGGGTTTTTGATCTTCATGATTTTAGCCGCATAGGCCTCACCCATGGCTCCAAACTGAAACAGGTTTTCAGGTTTACAGTCTGTAACGGAACCCACATCCAAAACCAAGGTTTTATCTTTTGTAATACTTGGCATCAGTGTAGCAAGTGCCGGTTTTTTAATGCCCGGAATTCTACCCATACGAAGTGTTGCTACAGTCATCGTAGCCCCTGAGTGTCCTGCAGAAAGTACCGCATCGACTCTCCCCTCACGTACAAGTTCAACAGCTTTAAATATAGAAGAGTCTTTACGTTTGAGCGCATCAGTTGCAGCATCACTCATTGCGATGACGTCGGAAGCCTGTTCGAACTCTACTTTATCAACATAATATTGCGGGAGGAATTCTAATATTTGTTCTTCGTCACCTACAAGAATAGGTAAAAAACTTTTTTCATCCAGTGCTTGTATCACACCTTCTATAATAGGTTCAGGACCAAAGTCCCCACCCATTGCGTCAATCGCGATGCGTATCATCAATTACGCTTTGGTTGTTTTGTACTCACCGGTAGTCATATTCATATGGTGAGGCATTCTCCATGTTCCATCTGCATCTTTTACAGGCATTGGTAATGTCAATTTATAATGTGTTCTTCTTTTCGCTGCTCTTGTACGACTTACACGTCTCTTAGGTACTGCCATAATATTTCCTTAAAATTCAATTTCTAATGTCTCATCATTTCCGTCACAACTGCGACAATAATGATAAGTACTTTGTACAGATGTTATTTCGCTCTCTAATATATACAAAAGATCGATAGTGCCATCTAAAAATTCAATTATATCCAAATCATCTTTATCTTCAGAAAGTAAATCACTCAACTTCAATTTTAACTCTGTATCCATCTGATAGTTGTATGCATTACCGCACCTATCACAATGCAAATCAAGAGATCCTGTGAGTCTAGCATCCAAGACAACTTGATGATGACCGCTTTTTTGTAATGTTCCATGAAGCGTCACGCCTTTTGAAGAGACTTCAACGGGTTTGGCTGTAGAGCCCACCTTGCCAAAAGCTATTTGCATTATTTCTCCTTACGCCTATATGCGACTAGTCGCATGAGCCCGCTGCTGAAGCGGACATAACGTCAGCGTAGTAAAAATGGGCTTTGCCCACTTACGTCCTATCTAATGAATCTCTCTTTGTGCAAAGAAAAAATTGATTTCATTTATAGCATTCTCAATAGAGTCAGAACCATGCACTGCATTAGCATCTATACTCTGTGCAAAATCTGCTCTGATTGTACCGGCTTCAGCCTCTGCAGGATCGGTAGCTCCCATTAAATCTCTGTTTTTCTGCATCGCATTTTCACCCTCTAATACAGTCACGACTACAGGACCTGAGATCATAAACTCTACAAGGTCGTTAAAAAAAGGACGTTCAGCGTGAATTGCATAAAATGCTTGAGCATCGGCTTTAGAGAGTTGTATCTTTTTTGTTGCAGCAATTCTAAGTCCGGCTTCTTCAAACCTAGCCAAAATCTGACCTACTACGTTTTTAGCTACTGCATCGGGTTTAATGATCGATAAAGTTTGTTCCATGATTTATTCCTAAGCGATAATTTACTTCCAAATCTATTGCATGGAGAGTATTCGGGCGGAATTATATCTAAGAATTGATTAACATTGGTTGAGTCGCTTTCATCTAAAAGCTTAAAGATACATATAGAAATTTGTGGTTGTTTTATTTAAAAAAGTAAGGATTTTAGGAACTAAAACGGAAAACCGTTTTAGTTCCTAGTTTACATGTAATAGATTAGTCCTCTACCACAGGTTTATGTGCTTTTCTATCTTCCATAGAAATATCGTCTCTGTATGGCATATCTACATCAAAGTTTTCTACGCCATACTCTTCTCCATCTAAATAGTTTGGCTCTTTAAACCACTCTTTATCGTCACCTGCAAAAGGCATATCCCAAGTAATACAACCTTCGGTTGGACAGGCTTCTGCACATGCAGGAGAGTCAAAGTGATCAACGCACTCTACACATTTGTCAGGATATACGTAGTAGTACTCCTCACCTGTTGGATTATCATCCTCATCTACGATTGCTTCTACTGGACATTCGTCAATACAAGCTGCACAATTAATACAAGTATCACCTATAACTACTGCCATTTTTATTCCTTTATTTTGGTATAGTCAAACTATAGCCAAAAAAGTTAAAAAAATCTTTAATCCAAAAACGAATTGTATAAATTTTTTACTATACGTTACCATTTTTTTACTATCGCGATATCTTGAAATAGGCTTTTATCTCATCCGCCCTTGCCGTTTTCTCCCATGTAAAGCCCTCATCTTCCCTGCCAAAGTGCCCGTATGCAGCCGTCTTTCTATAAATTGGTCTGAGCAGATCTAGTTCCTGCATAATACCTTTAGGCGTAAGGTCAAACAGCTCGGAGATACATTGGGAGATACGCTTTTCCTCTACATGGGCCGTACCGTGCGTATTGACGTAGATAGAGACCGGTTTGGCGATACCTATGGCATATGCTATTTGTAATGTTACTTTTTCACACACACCCGCAGCCACAAGGTTTTTTGCTACATACCGTGCCGCATACGCTGCTGAACGATCGACTTTTGTAGGATCTTTACCGGAAAATGCCCCTCCCCCGTGAGGACAGGCCCCGCCATAGGTATCTACAATGATTTTTCTACCCGTAAGCCCTGCATCTCCCTGAGGACCACCAATGACAAAACGCCCTGTTGGGTTGATATGGTAAACAATATTCTCATCTATAAGCTCTTTGGGTACTACTGCCTCTATTACCTCTTTAAGTACGGCTTGTTGTACCTGCTGTAGATTTACATTATCATGATGTTGGGTAGAGACCACAATCGTATCAATCGCTACAGGCTTACCGTCTACATACCTTACGGAGACCTGTGCTTTACCATCTGGACGTAAAAATGGGACAGTACCATTTTTACGTACTTCAGCCAACTTCGCTGTGATTTTGTGTGCAAGAGAAATAGGTAAAGGCATCAACTCTGGTGTCTCTTTACATGCATATCCGAACATTAGCCCTTGATCCCCTGCCCCAATCTCACCACAAAATTTATCTACACCTTGGTTAATATCTGGGCTTTGTTCTCCTATCCCATTGAGTACACCGGCTGAACGATAGTCAAAACCAAACAAGGCATCTGTATACCCTATCTCTTTTATCACCTCTCTTGCAATCTCCTGCATAGGTGCATATGCTGTTGTTTTAAGCTCGCCCGTAATTACACAAAACCCGTTACTTACCAATGTTTCACAAGCCACTCTTGCCTGTGGGTCACGCTGAATAATATAATCAAGTATTGCATCTGAAATCTGATCGGCTATCTTGTCGGGATGGCCCTCTGTCACTGATTCGCTTGTAAAAATATACTCTTTTGACATACTGTTCTTCCTTTGACAAATTTGTTCGCTGTCACTGAACTTAAAAAAATATCTTAAAAGGCACTTATTTAAATTCAATCTTGTAGCAATGCCGACTAGGCTATACTTCACTTTGATTGCGTCAATGTTCATTGTTGCTATGAACATTCCCCGACCTATACAATCTTTTTTGCCAACTGTTCAGGCAGGAGTCCCAAGCTCTCCTCTACCGACTTTGTATTACCGTGTGTGATAAAGACATCATCATATTCAAAAGAGGTCAACATAATATTTTCTACTCGATTCTCACTCAAACATTCAAGGATGGCAGAAGCAACGCCACCACGCTTAGCAGAGTCTGAAAACAGATACCATCTCTTATAGCTCCTGGCAAGATGTACGAGCATCTCTTCATCCAGAGGTTTGACAAAACGCAAATCCAAAATAGCCACTTTGGCTTCAACAAGCTCTGCTGTCAATAGAGCACGCCCTACACCGTTACCGTACCCGATAAAGAGTATCTCTTCACCCTCTTGAAGAAGTACCGACTTCCCTAGCTCATAGGGTATACTCTCTGCATCTTTTGCCAAAAAAGCACCTCTTGGATACCTAAAAGCACAAGGGCGGGGATACTCTTTGGCAAAAGCCATACAGAGCTTCATAGTCGTTTCGTTATATGGTGCGAATATGGTCATATTGGGTATAGCTCTAAGATAGGCAATATCAAATGCACCTTGATGTGTCTCTCCGTCCTCTCCAACTATACCTGCCCTGTCCATAGCAAAAACCACGCCTACATCCATCAGTGCGATATCATGAATCACCTGATCATACCCGCGCTGCAAGAATGTAGAATATATCGCACAAAAAGGTTTAAAGCCCTCTTTTGCCAAAGCTCCCATAGAGGTGACTGCATGCTGTTCGGCTATAGCTACGTCCCAAAAACGATCGGGGTATTTTTCTATGACTGCCGAGAGCCCTGTACCCGTAGGCATGGCTGCAGTCACCCCTACGACCTTTTGATCTTCCTCTGCCAAAGAGAGCAGTGTTTCGGAAAAAATAGCCGTGGCGGCTTTGGCACCCGATTTTTTAGCTGATTTACCGGTTTGAAGATCAAAGGCCGAGACACCATGCCAATGCTCCTTGGTACCCTCTGCGATTTTATATCCTTTGCCTTTGGTGGTTTGCGCATGAATAATCACCGGTTTGCCTAAAGCCTTGGCCACCTCCATCGTCTCAATCAACATTTCAATATCATGACCGTTTACCGGTCCTATATACTCTATCCCCATCTCTTCAAAAAGTATCCCCGGAGTAATGAGTTTAAAAGACTCTTCAAGTCTTTTTGCCATATAGGATGCAGATTCCGGCAGATGTTCCAATACTTTTTCCACCTTTGCTTTAAAGCGTTGATAGAAAGAACCTGCCATTGTTTGGGACAAAAGCTTCGAGATCGCCCCAATGGGTTTTGCAATACTCATCTCATTGTCATTCAATATGATGACTACTGGATATTTTCTATCCCCTAATTCATTGAGCGCTTCATATACCATACCTGCCGACATAGAACCGTCACCGATCAATACGACGGGAATCCTCTCTTCTTTCCTAAGCGCTATAGCCTTGGCAGCGCCAACTGCCAAAGAGACGGAGGTAGAGGAGTGTCCTGCAACATAGTAGTCATATTTTGATTCTGTAGGTTTGGTATAGCCGCAAATCCCTCCGAATCTACGCAGACTCTCAAAGGCATCCCACCTCCCGGTAATCAGTTTATGGGCATAAGACTGATGACTTACATCAAAAATAAAAGGGTCTTTTTCGATATCAAATACCCTATGCATTGCAATAATAATATCGGTTGCACCCATTGTAGAAGAGAGATGTCCACCGTTTTTACTTACTGTTTCTAAAATTTTTTTTCTAATATCTTTGGCTAGGTTCTCAAGCTCTTCTATGGAGTAATCTTTTATCTCAATCATCTCTCACTCATCTGTTTTAAATATGCATTGAATAATTTTTTGGCAAAAGAGATATCTGCATCATCATAAGAGAGTTCTAGTGAATCTGCCAACTCTTTTAACATTTTTTTGCTTACTTTTTCGATATTCTTTCTTTTTATAGTAGCAGGCATCTCTTTAGATTGGATGAAATCTTCCAAACAAAACGCTTTTAACTCCACTTGAGATGCTTTTACTACCTCTATCTTTTTCAAGAGAGCACCTCTAAAAAGTGTTGAAAAAATCTATCATTCTGCTCCTGTGTCCCTATTGTAATACGTATGGCATTCATCCCATAAGAAGTTAGATTACGGATAATCACTCCCTTTTGCAACAGTCTATCAGAGACCATAGTGGCATCTATATGTTGAGGCAGCACATATGTAATAAAGTTTGTATAACTCTCTATATACTCCAATCCCCGTGCTTTTGCAAAATCTTCATAACGCTTGATCTGTTCTGAATGCACAGCTATGGTAGTATCAATAAACGTCTTATCTTCGCAAGCGGCAATTGCTGCTGCTAAAGAGAGCGTAGAGATATTAAACGGAGGACGCATTTTATAAAGTTCTCCAATTAGGTTTTTTTGTCCAATACCATAGCCTACTCTCATACCTCCCATGCCGTAGGCTTTAGAAAAGGTACCCAGATAAATGACATTGCCAAAGCCTATCAAATCACCGGGTGTGACGGCATATGCTCTATCTTTTGCTGCAGCATACTCCATATACGCACCATCGACGACGACTAGCGTCTCCTCTTTGATTTCACGGATGATTTTTAAAACCTCCTCTTTAGATGTTGCATCACCGGTTGGATTATTGGGCGTACAGAGGTAGACAATCTTAGGTTTGCGCATCTCATAGGCTTCTATAAACTCATCATATTTATGCTCATACGACATCGTTCTAAGTACCTTCGCACCCATTTGCTTGGCATAAATCTCATACATGGCAAAAGTCACTGCCGACATCAAGACAGAAGCACTTTCATCCAATACGGCACGCGAGATAAACTCAAGTACCTGATCGGAACCTGCCCCTATAATAATATTCTCTTCATGCACTTGATACTTCTTAGCCAAAACAGTTTTCAATTCAAACATCGAATCGTCGGGATACAGATGTGCTTTATTCGCATTATCTATAATGGCCTGTTGCACAACGGGGCTTGTGCCTAAAGGGTTTTCGTTTGATGCCAATTTTACCACATCTTCTGCAGCGATCCCAAATTCTCTAACAACCAACTCTATAGGTTTTCCCGCCTCATAGATTTTTATATCTCTTAATGCCTTGTTAAATCGTATCATTTCTCTGCTTTCTACTCTCTCATTCTCTTATACATCGTCTGTCTCCTTTACATAGGAGCCTAGTACTTTAATCTCATTTTGATACTTTTGCAAGATTGTTTTAAGAAGATCACTCTCCTTGTGCCCGTGACACTCTATAAAAAAGATAGACTCACCGCCAACAATATGAGACTTGATTTTAGTAAGGTTGACTTTTGCCTCCTCAAAATGGTTCAAAAAGTTCACCAATGCACCGGGTGTATTGGTAAGTCTTACGAGCATCGATGTTTTATCGTTTCCCGAAATAGCATTTTCAAAATCCGAGATAACAAAAAACCGTGTTCTGTTATTGGCATTGTCTTCTACATTCTCAAAACGTATGGGTATATGATACAGTTTTGCTGCAATCGAGGGGCAGAGTGCTGCGCTATTCTCATCTTCTGAAGCAAGTCTTGCCGCCTTTGCCGTAGACTCTACGGGTACCAACTCTACACTCTCCAGGCCTAAATCTTGCAGAAACTTACGACATTGACCAAATGCAATATCTTTTGAATAGATTTTTGTAATCTTGTGATAGGATTCACCCAGCGTTGCAAATGCAAAATGTACATCAATCATCTCTTCTGCAATAATTTTCAAATTGTATGTATCCAGACAATTAATCGTATCACTTACAATACCGTTAGAAGAGTTCTCTATAGGAACCACGCCGAACTTTGCCGTACCTTTTTGTACTGCTCTGAAAACTCCCTCTATCGATGAGATAGGAAGATACTCCGACATAGATCCAAATTTGTTCTCGGCAGCTTGATGTGTAAAACTTGCTTCCGGACCTAAATATGCTACACCTTCCGGTAATTCAAGATTTCTAGATACGGCAAACATCTCTAAAAAAAGTGCATCGATAGCGGCATCGGTGAGTTTTCCGCCCATCTTTTGATTCTCTTTTTTAAGACGGTTTAAGATATCTTTCTCACGTTCGGGTCTATAGATCGGTGCTCCTGTCGTCTGTTTTAGCTTTCCAACTTGATGCACCAGATCCATCCGCCGGTTATACAACTTAAGCAGTGTGCTGTCTATGTGGTCTATTTTGTCTCGTAAATCATCCAATCTCATCTTAAGCCTTATTGCTTCAAATACATACGTTCCAAACGCACCTGATCCTCATAGCTCTCTCTAGCACGTATAAGCCTCTCTTTTCCGTCCTCTATCGCCACTTCTGCCGGCTTTGGGCGGGTATTATAATTGCTTGCCATGGTAAAACCGTAAGCACCTGCTGAATGAACGACAATTAAATCGTTATGTTCTAGTGGCGGCAATGGTACCTCTTTACCAAAAAAATCACCACTTTCACATACGGGTCCTACCACATCTGCCGGCGTTTTTTCACCCTCCACGCCTACCGCCTCTATCTTATGGTAAGCACCGTACAGACTGGGACGAATAAGATCATTCATACCCCCGTCAACAATCACAAAACGTTTTGCATCGTTATTTTTTTCATAAAGCACCTTCGTAAAAAATGCGCCGGCATTGGCTACCATATAACGGCCCGGTTCACAAAGCAGGGTCACATCAAGACCTTTGGTGGCTTGAACGATGACTTTGGTATACTCAGATGCAGCAATCGTCACTTCATCATCATAGACCACACCGATACCTCCACCTACATCAAAAAATTTAATATCTATCGTAATCGCCTTTAGTGAACGTACCAAATCTGCTACAATGCGTGCCGATTCTTCAATAGGAGAAAGTTGTGTCAACTGTGAACCGATATGAAAGTGTATACCTACTGGATTTAAAAATTCGGACCTATTGGCATAAATATACATACGCTTTGCCATATCTATCTCTACGCCGAATTTGTTTTCATGTAGTCCCGTAGAGATATAAGGGTGGGTCTGTGGGTCGATATTGGGATTGACGCGTATAGAGATACGTGCTTCTTTGCCAAGCTCTTTGGCTACAAGCTCTACCCGTTTCATCTCGGCCTCACTCTCAAGGTTGAGCATTAAAATATCTTTTTGCAGTGCCTCTCGTATCTCGTCATCACGCTTGCCGACGCCCGAGAAGATAATCTTGTACTTATCTACACCCGCCGTAAGTGCGCGGTTTACTTCACCGATACTTACACAGTCGGCTCCTGCTCCAAGCTTTGCTAAGTGTGCAATCACAGAGAGGTTGGAGTTTGCTTTTACCGCATAATTAATGAGTGACTTTTTACCTGCAAAAGCTGTTTTAAGCGTGGTATACCTATCTGTTATATAATCAAAATCATACACATATAACGGTGTACCATACTTCTTAGTCAGCTCATGTGCATCGATCCTCATATGTATCATCCTCTCTATGATTTGATGTGATTTTATCGAAAAATCACTAAGAGCGAGATAGTAAGAGGAAAGCTTCACTCTCTTGCGTATGATCAAGAAAGAATTTCTATCTTTAAGATAAAATAGACGAAATCCATATAAAAAAGGTAGAGTTATGCTATTTGACAAAAAAGATATACAGCTGGTTTCAAATGCTATCATGAATATGCTGCATGAAGAAGAGATAGAGATAGTAAACCGACTTCATGATGCTCTCTCGGAAAAAGAGAGTGACAAAATCACGGAACTTTATGAACTCTTGGTATATGATGTAGAAGATCACTTCTCTACGGAAGAGGCAATGATGCAAGAGAGCGGATTTTATGCTGCAGAGATACATAAAGCCGAGCATGATACTATGCGAAAAAAGATCAAAGTGCTAGGAGAGTCTTGGGAGAGAAACAAAAACCCTCGGGAGATTCAAGACTTTTTAGAAGGAGAGTTTAAACACTGGATGGTACTCCATGTCGCAAGATGGGATGCAGAGACAGCGATGCATCTAGGAGATACGATGTAATTGTCTATAAGATTTTACGTCACACTATACTCTTTTCATCCCTGAGATATACATAGATTGCATACACCCACAAAATAACGATCGGAACAATACTGGCAAGTTCCGGAGAAATCACGCCGTTTGCACCTATCTGTCCTAACCCAAACAGTATACCCCAAAGCACAAAGATTGTACCCAAAGAGAGTGCTATGACCAATCCCATACTTGTCATCCTCGCATCAAACGGCAACTTAAAAAACAGGATAAGTAGCAGTGCCAATGAAAAAAGAGGCATCACGACTTTTTGATACAATGAGGCCCTTATTTTTTCTGAATTGACATGCTGTTTTTTCAAAAGTTGCCATGTATGATAAGCATCTATCATGTTTAATGCTTTTCCTTCATAGAAAGACTCTATAATCTTAGGCTTATACCCTTTTAGAGTTTTCATACTTTTTTTATATGTAAGCGTATACTTATGTAAACTACCCTCTTTGTAGTTATGGGTTTTTATAATCACGTCTTTTGCGTCCCACTCTTTGCCGTTAAAGTATGCCCAAGATGCATGTATTGTCGCACGTACCTGATCCCCCTCTACTCTAAAAAGTGTTATATCCTGCATTTTCTTTTCTATAGGATCCAGTGCATAAATATAAACAAAGGTATTATTGTATTTAAAAAAAAGATTATTGACATCATAGGTATGCAATTCGTTTTTAAGTAAAGAAGATGCTTTATTTTTCGCATATGAGAACTCAGTAGTATGCAAAAATAGAAATAGTGCATAGGTGACAAAAGCAACAAGTATAAAAGGAGTAAGCAATCTTTTTTTACTATATCCGAAAGCATGCAAAGCGCCCATCGTATGACTTTTAATCAATGAAATTTTGGTCATCACCAGAGCAAATACAATAGCCAAGGGATAGAGCAGACCCAAGGCCTCTAGCCACTTGTAAAAGATATAGAGTATTTTATAATTTCCCGCTATATCAAGCTTTCCCAAATGCTGAAAATAATCTATAGCTGCAAAAGCAAAGGAGAGTCCAAAAAGAATAAAAAAGAGATTTTTGATATAGTGTTTCACAAGGTACAAAAAATAAAGCGGCGGTATCCATGCGGCTATCACTGTAAACCTTCAATAGATCTTAGACTATACTTTGATTTGACACAGCTTAACGTCTCATCCATAAGTGCCTTACATGCATCTGCTACATGTTTTATAAGCCTATCTAAATCCTCTACTTCTTCTTTAGAAAATCTATGCAATACATACTCGGCTACCCGAATCTTTTTCTCCGGCTTATCCACGCCGACTCTAACACGAATATACTCTTTGCCTATAGATGCATCTATCGATTTAAGACCGTTATGACCTCCGTGACCTCCACCCCTCTTAAAACGCAATGCTCCAAAAGGGAGATCTATATCATCATGTATTACGATAATATCGTCAAGCTCGATTTTAAAAAACCGTTTTACTGCCAAAACTGATTTACCTGAAAGATTCATAAACGTAGTAGGTTTTAAAAAAAATGTGTCGGACGTACGATAGAGTTGTCCGTTAAAAGAGGTTTTTGAGATATCTCTAGCTTCAAAATTATCAATCAGTCTATCAATAATCTTAAAGCCTATGTTATGGCGTGTATCTTCGTATTGAGATCCCGGATTTCCTAGACCTACGAAGAGTGTCATCTTATTATACTTTCATTGTATACTATTTCGCTTTAATAACACCGCAGACTGCTACATGTGGTCTATCCATTAATCTACAGTTTTGAGGCACTTCAATATCCCTTACCAATATAGAATCGTCTCTGTTTAACGGTGTAACATCAAGATCAAATCTAGCCGGTATATCCTCAATCGCTCCCCTTACTTTAAGTCTTCTTTTAGACATGACAAGTACGCCTTTATTTTTAAGTCCAACGGGTGTTCCGTGTGTCACTACGGGGACTAAGTAATCTGTCACCTGAGCAGGCACTGCTATTCTCAAATCCACATGCACTACTTCGCCGTGTACAGGGTGCAGCTGATACTCCTGAATCACTACGTTCAACTCATTGTCCCCCACCTTTACAGCAAAAGCAAGACTCTCTTTGTTTCTAACTGTTCTTACAAACTCACCGCGTTTAAATGCTGCTTGAATATTCTCTACACCCTTGGCATAAAGGTTTGCAGTTAGATAACCATCTCTTCTAAGCTTCTTTGCAGTCGTCTTTCCGATACTCTCTCTAACAATACCTTCTAACATCTATGTTCCTTTTTATTTAATATTCTCCTTGAACAAGAGCAAAGCTCTTACGTGACTCCTCTAACTTAAAGTAATGGTTGCTACTTTATAAGGTGAGAATCTAAGAGATGCGAATTATAGCCAATTTCTATTAAACTCTTCTTTGTAGCACCGCTGCTGCAAATCTCTATGCATCATCATCCTCTTTAAAGGCAAAAACATCCTCATTCATATTTGAAATATTATCATCCTGTACGATAGCTCCCTTGCCTACTCCTTGCATTTTGAGCTTCATATCTGCAGCATTTGTGGCATACTCAAGAGCAATCTCTTGCGTAATACGATTCTCTTTAACCAAATCAAGTAAAGCCTGATCAAATGTCTGAGTACCGTAAATCTCTTTCCCCTCAAACAGCGCATCGGGTATTTCATAGTCACGGTTTTCCATGATAAGCTGCTCTATACGTGATGTTTTTTTCAATACTTCAATCGCTGCTGCCCTGCCACCATCTTTTGTAGGGACAAGTCGCTGTGATATAACACCCTCTAAGACTGAGGCCAAAGAACCTCTGATTCTGTTTTGCTCCTCTTTGGAGAACATACCTACAATCCTGTCTATCGTCTCTTTGGCATCGAGTGTATGAAGGGTAGAAAAAACGAGGTGTCCCGTATTTGCGGCATGCAGTGCAATATCTATTGTCTCCAAATCACGCATTTCTCCGACAAGTATAATATCAGGGTCTTCTCTCAGTGCTGCTCTTAGCGCATCTGCAAACGAGTAGGTGTCTGTGCCTATTGCCCTTTGATTGATAAGGCATCCTCTGTCTTTATGGATAAATTCAATAGGGTCTTCCACTGTGATAATATGCTTTTTGGTCTCTCTGTTGATTTTATCAATAATGGCTGCAAGCGTGGTTGATTTACCAGAACCCGTCACTCCCGTTACCAGTACAAGCCCACGATGTATATCCGTAAAGGTTTTAATGACTTCAGGCAGGTTAAGTTCATCCAGTGTTGCGATTTTAACGGGAATAATACGAAAAACTGCCGAAAGCCCATCCATTTGATGAAAAAAATTGACCCTAAATCGATGTTCCTCTCCCAGAACATAGGTAAAATCAAGATTCTTCTCCTCTTTAAGTTTATAATATTGCTCTTGTGTTGTAATCTCTTTGGCCATCTCCTCTACCATATCAGCCGTTAATATCTCGTCCCCCAACATCTTCAACTGACCATGGACACGTACCCTTACAATCGCTCCTGACTTAATATGAAGATCCGAACCTTTATTCTTAATCATTGTTTTTAAATAAAGCTTTAGTTTTTCTTCCACTGTATTTCCCTTCCTATAAGTTATCCAGCATCTCTTGAAATGCCTTTTCAAAGGCTTTAAGCCCGTCGTCAAGAAGTAATCGGTATACCCCGTCCATATCTACGCCACTCTCTGAAAGTTTTGCAAAATAACTATTGATTTCATGTTCTTGTAGAGGCAGCCTAGATCTAAGGGTGTCTGTCGTAACAAATGCCTCTATGGTAGCCAAAGGAGCAGTATTTACTGAGTGTGGAGCATAGAGTTCTCGCATATAAAAATCAGCTTCAAGGCTCTTATCTTTCACCCCGGTACTTGCAAACAGTGTACGTATATTTTCCTTAGCACATGCTTCTACAAGAGTATAGATTTTAGTTGCATTATAGATACCTGTTTTTGATACCTCTATACCTCTTGCGGCTAAATCTTTGTCCAGTAGCCTGTCAAAACGGCTTACAAATACAGATATCACTGCATCTACCCTGCCCCCGTTTTTCTCTTCAAATGTCTCAATGCCCTTTTGCATCGCCTGAATACACCTGTGTGCTTGTTTGGGGGAGAATACCAACGTCGCATTGACGGAAATGCCGTCTGCAAGCAGTGCCGTCATCGCCTCATATCCTGCTTGTGTTGCAGGTACTTTTACCATAACATTGGCTTCTCCTATCTCGGCAAAGAGGCGTCTTCCCTCTTCGATTGTTCCTGCCGTATTGTTGGCGAGAAAAGGATCTACTTCTATAGAGATATAGCCGTCATTCCCCTCATCGTAACAGCTCCTAAGTGCTATGGCAGCGGTACGGATATCTTCTATAGCAAGTGCTTCGTATTTCTCTTTTGGAGTTTTATCTAAAAGTGTTTGCAACTGCTCTTTATATGCCTCTGAGTTAGCGATTGCCGAGGCAAAAATAGAGGGATTGGATGTCGCACCGTTAATAATCCCTTTTTCGATTAACCCGGGAAACTCTACTTTAAGGTAATCTCTTTCAACAAAATCCAGCCATAAAGAGAATCCCAAATCCCTATCTACCATTTTCATTCCTTATATACCCAGTGAAAATCATCCCACGGTCCCATCTGTGTCGGTGCCTCTACGGCTGCAGCAAGTTCGCTCAAAAATATCTCTCTTGGCACAATCTCGGCACCTAAACTCAGCATATGATCTGTTTTCATCTGGCAGTCTATAAAATCATATCCTCTGCTAGCTAAAACATCACTTAGTGCTTTAAACGCTACTTTAGATGCGTCAGAGACCAATGAAAACATAGACTCTCCAAAAAAAGCTTTTCCAAGTGCCAGTCCATACAAACCTCCAACCAGCGAGCCCTCCAAATAGACTTCCACGGAGTGGGCATATCCCTCCTTGTGCAGTCTGGTATAGGACTCTATCATTTCAGGCACTATCCATGTGGCTTCCTGACCCTTTCTTGGAACCGAGGCACACTGCTTGATAACAGTTGAAAAGTCTTGATCAAACGTCACGGAGAACTTTCCGGAACGCAGTACCCTTCTAAATGATTTACGAAGCCTAAATTGGTGCGGATAGAGTAAAAGTCTAGGATTTGGAGACCACCAAAGAATAGGGTCTCCTTCGGAATACCAGGGAAAGATACCTCTTTTATAAGCAGCAATGAGTCTCTTGGAAGAGAGATCGCCGCCATAGGCGAGCAGACCCCCGTCATCTGCATAATAAGGATTGGGAAAGGCAATAAAATAAGGGCTTAGCTGCGTGACGTAAAACTCCTCATGCATCAATATGAAAATCTACTTTGCCGTAAATTCAAATTTCAATGTCTCGTTTTTCATACTGACCTTTGCAAAACCACCCTTTTTAAGTTTCCCAAAAAGCATCTCGTCGGTAAGCTGTTCTTTTATCTGTTCATCGATTACACGAGAGATATGTCTTGCGCCGTAACGCTCATCATACCCTTCGTTTGCCAAATACTCTTTGACCTTTTTTGACAATTTCACTTTGACATCTTTGGCTGCAAGCAGTTGATTGAGTTTCTCAACTTCCCTCTCTACAATCAGCACCAAAGCATCCAAACTCAATTTGTTAAACTCAACGGTCGCGCTGAGTCTGTTTCTAAACTCAGGTGAGAAAAATGATGCTAATGCTTTATCGGTTTTAATAGAGTTGTCTTTGTTAAATCCCATCACATTGGGCTCTTTTGTACCGATATTGGAAGTCATAATGAGTATGACGTTTTTAAAATCAGAGACTATGCCGTTATTGTCCGTCAATTTTGCACCGTCCATCACCTGCAACAGGATATTCATAATATCAGGATGTGCTTTTTCTATCTCATCCAAGAGCAATACGGTATGGGGATGCTTTTTTATCATCTCAGTAAGCAATCCGCCTTGTTCATATCCCACATATCCCGGGGGAGAACCTACCAGCCTACTTACCGTATGTGCCTCCATATACTCACTCATATCCAAGCGCTCAAAGTGTACATGCAAGGTTTTGGCAAGTTGTGTTGCCAATGCCGTTTTACCTACACCGGTAGGACCTACAAAGAGAAAAGAACCTATAGGCTTATTCTCTCCGTTCAGCCCTGCATATGAACGTTTTACCGCCGTTACGAGTACTTCAATCGCTTCATCCTGTCCAATAATACGTGCCGATAGATCTTTTTGCAGTGTTTTTAACTTTTCAGTATCATCGGCACTAATTACCGTAGAAGGCAGTTTCATTATTTTAGCAACGCTATGTTCAATATCTTGGGGGTGTACTTTGACGTTTTCAATCCCTTTAAGCATAAAGTGTGCACCCACCTCATCGATAATATCCATCGCCTTGTCCGGTAAAAACCTATCGTGTATATATTTTACGGAGAGGTCGATAGCCGACTGCAACGCCGCATCCGTAAACTCAATACGATGATATTCCTCATACTTATGCTGTATACCCTTAAGTATAGTAAAGGTATCTTCTATACTCGGCTCTTCTACATCAATCTTGGCAAACCTTCGGCTAAGTGCTTTATCTTTGTCAAAAAAGTTTCTATACTCTGCATAGGTAGTGGCGCCTATGCATTTTAAATCCCCTCGTGCCAATGCCGGTTTAAGCAAGTTGGAAGCATCCATGCTCCCGCCGCTTGTAGCGCCTGCTCCTACCATCGTATGTATCTCGTCTACAAAAAGAATAGCATCTTTTTTTTGGGCAAGCTCGGAGATAATCCCCTTAAGTCGCTTTTCAAAATCCCCTCTGTATTTGGTACCGGCGACAAGGGCACCCAAATCCAGGGCATAGACACTAGATTTTTTCAAGACATCCGGCACGTCAGCCTGTGAAATACGCAGTGCAAGCCCCTCTGCAATAGCCGTTTTACCGACACCGGGCTCACCTACGAGCAAAGGATTGTTCTTTTTACGTCTACAGAGCGTCTGCATGACACGCTCTATCTCTTCCGTACGTCCTACTACCGGGTCTATTTTCCCTGATTTGGCAAATGCTACAAGTTCTATAGTAAATTTATCCAAATATGTTTCATCTTTTTTCTCTTCTTTCTTCAAAGAGATACCGGTATCATAGCTGTGCGAAATCACTTCCAAAATATCAACACGGGAGATCCCCTCTTTTTTCATCAAATAGACGGCATACGAGTGCTCTTGCATAAAAATAGCCGCCAGCATATCGCCTATACTCGCCTCTGTCCTTCCGGATGAGTGTATCTGCGTCATCATATCATTGATAGCCCGCGAAAGTGCTACCGTCTCAAAAGGCTCTACCGCCTCCTTGAGCGAAGGAATGGTCTTGGCAATATGTTCGACAATCCCTCGTTCCAATGCCGCAAGGTCGGCATTGAGCGTGGAGAGTATCTCTGCACCTGTCTCAGATTTTACCAAGGCCAAAAAAACATGCTCTACCGTGAGATACTCATGTCTATTCTCTTTTGCGTAGCTTACTGCCTGCTTAAATACATCATTAAGTGCGATACTAATCATCTTTTATCCTTTACTCTGTAGATACTTTAACCTACGAATCTTCTTCTATCGTTGCCAACAATGGGAACTCGTTCTGTTTTGCTCGCTGTTTGACCTGTCGTGCTTTGGTTTGTGCAATCTCAAAAGAGTATACACCGCATACGGCTTTGCCAAATTCATGTATCTGCAGCATAATTTTTTCTGCATCGGGTTGTGGCTTATGGAAAATATCCATCAGTATCTCCACGACAAAATCCATGCTGGTATAATCATCGTTGTGTAAAAGCACTTTAAACATCTTAGGTTCTTCGAGTTCTACATCTAGATCCAGTTCTTCTTGAAACTTTGGCATATTGTGTTACACTTTCCTTCATTTTAAATCGATATGTCTATCCTAGTATATTATACAAAAAAAACGGAGAAATACAAGTGCATTCACTTTTTATTACTGCTACAAACACAAATATAGGCAAAACCCACACAACACTCAAGCTTATTGAAGCATTTGCTTCCAAGGGCTACAGTGTCGGTGTCTATAAGCCGATTGAAACAGGGGTCACCCATATGGCTCCTGATGCCACTATACTACTTGAAGTTTGCCAAAAGGTTAATGAAAACTTCAAAAATCTAAAACCCCTTGACATTACTGCCTATACCTTTGCTCTTCCCGCTGCACCGTTTTGTGCAGACACAGAGCAGATTATATCTATAGAAAAAATCATCGAAAAATACCATACACTCTCAAAACTGTGCGATATCCTCCTAATAGAGGGTGCGGGAGGACTCTATGTTCCTGTCACCAGAGACTTTCATATGATAGACCTTATTAAAACACTGCAGAGCAAAACCCTACTTGTCACACCTAGCCGTCTAGGGTGCATTAACGATACACTGCTCTCTATAGAAGCACTAAAAACCGGGGGGATTGACTTTGAGTGGTGCGTAAATATCTACGAAGACAAAGAGGCTTTTAAAAAGGTGACACAGCCCTATTACGATGCCCTATTTCCTCAATGGTGGGATATAGAAAAGGGCTTACTAAAATTTGTTAGCCGCTCTACGCTATAATCACATAATTATTCTCCAAGGAGCCCCATGCAACATCTTGTAGATACCGATGATTTTTCAGACAGCCAAATCGCACAACTACTCGCTGATACCAAACGTTTTAAGTCCAAGCACCCTCCCTTGTTACTTTATAACAAACTGCTCATTACGCTTTTTTTTGAGCCAAGCACCAGAACCCGAAGCTCTTTTGAAGTGGCAGCAAAAAGATTGGGTGCGGCGGTTGTTCATCTCGATCCAAGCAGAAGTTCTGCCAAAAAGGGTGAAAGCCTGGAGGATACCTTTGCCAATCTCTGTGCCATGGAGCCGGACGGAATCATTGTCCGTCACTCCAAAAACGACACTCCCAAACTACTGGCTAAGATGCACACAAGTCCCGTGATTAATGCGGGTGCAGGCAACTACGCACATCCTACCCAGGCACTGTTGGATCTCTTTACAATAGCAGAACATTTTGATGGCGATATCAAGGGTAAAACCATCGCTATCGTAGGAGATATCGTAAGCTCACGTGTGGCAAACTCTGCGATTCGCCTTATGACACGTATGGGAATGCATGTACTTCTTGTAGCGCCTGAGCAGTTTATGCCTCACAGTAATCTTCCTCAATACAGAAACCTAGACGACATTATGGACAAAGTCGATATTATTATGAGCCTACGTGCACAGCTAGAGCGCCATGAGACGGAGCTGTTTGAAGACTATGACGACTATGCAAGGCAATACTGCATCACCAAAGAGCGTATGCACAATAGAGATATTCTGCTTCTGCACCCTGGGCCCGTGATGAGAAATATAGATATTAGCGATGCGATGCTTGAAGACCCAAGATGTAAAGTGCTTGCTCAGGTAAAAAACGGTGTCTTTATGCGTATGGCTATTTTAAAGTTGCTGTTGTTGGATGCATAGGGTATCCTCGCATTAGGTAGTGACGGGACGTAGCGTAGCAAAACGGAGTCGTTTTGCTAATTTTTTTTAAAGATTGCACTCCACTGTATTCTCTGGTGCATTTGCTCTTTCATGAAGAATCAACTCTCTTACAGAGATATAAAATGCCGAGGGGTATGCAAATGCAGTATTACCCCTAAGCTGTACGTACATCGTCTCTTTAGTGGCGTTAAAATCAAATGCTACTTTTTTTGGAATATTTCCTATTACCAACTCACTATATTTAAGAGGTTGACTGGTTTTCTTAGGTTTGCTGTCTTCAATAGAGACATAAGATCTTCCTTGTGTAAAATCCTCTTGATGACCCACATTATCTGCACCGATAAGCTCTGCCATGACTCTGTATCTCTTGCCTGTCTCTGTCGAAATCTCTTGATACATTCCCGTACCCGGTTCTTCAGGATTAACCTGAAAGCATAATCTTGAGTAAGTAGAAGTAAGGTTACACTCATCAACTTTTAAATCTTTATTCTTGCCGGTATCAAGTGTCATCTTCCACACTAAATTGGTTTGATCATAAGTTGTATCAAACTTCGATGCATTGCCATCACGAACTAGTTCATCTCCTAAAGAACAAACATAAACCGTAGCGTTAATCTCATCATCTGCTTGTAGACGACTCTTATCTATAACCACTTGGGGTGTTTTCTTCTCCGGCTTATCTTCTCCACAGCCGATAAATACCAAAATCGATATGAGTATGGGTATTAATCTTTTCATTCTATCATTCCTTGAAATTAGATAATTTTATTATTATACCCGACACAACTTAATTAATTATTAGGGTCAGGCGTTGAAAATTTACCCTATACTTATGCTATAATCATTCCATTAAACCAAAAGGATTTACGATGCCCAGACGACCACGCATAGACTTAGCAGGTTACCATCATGTCATTAACCGTGGGATAAACCGTAGTGACATCTTTATAGCAGATGAAGATTATGAAGTATTTTTAGGCATCGTCTGCAAAGCGTGTAATACGTATGGCGTGGTGCTGCATGACTACTGTTTGATGTCTAATCATTTTCATCTTCTTATAGAGACTAGCAGGGGAAACATCTCCCTGTTTATGAAACATATCAACTCCAATTATGCTATATACGCAAACAAAAAGCAGAAACGTTCCGGACACTTCTGGCAAGGGAGATTCTACTCTAGATATATCAACTCAGAAACCTACTACTACACCCTCATACGCTACATAGAACAAAATCCCATACAAGCCGGATTGGCATCTCGTGTAGGAGAGTACCCCTATACGCTCGCAGCCCTCATAACCAATGGGCAAATGCCGCCACCTTGCACCCTGCACTCTAGACTACTTACCGAGCTTAGCGATACAAATATCCAAGAGATCATAGGTACAGAGTTAAACGAAAAAGAGTTAGAGATACTTTCTACAATACAAACACAAAAAGTCCTTACGCATAACGGCACAAAATCTATCGCTTTTAACAAGACGCTAGAACAACACTTTAAAGAAAATGGGAGAAACCGTGCCATTATTCTAGCACTCAAAGACGGCTACACACAGGCCATGATTGCCAAACATCTTGGTGTCTCACGCTCACTTATCTCAAAGATAGTGAAAAATAGTGGTGTATTTTCAACGCCTGACCCTTATAAAGAGATGGATGCATTAGGGAAGTTGCGTACACCTTTTCTTTTTATTATCTCTTATGACCAAAGTAAAATATTTGTACAAGCACTCGATAAACTCGATAAAGAGATCTACTATAAGCTGGAAGATTGGCGTAACTATCCTGTAAAAAAGCGTACTAAGAAGTTTACATTTTCTAAATCCCCCGTGTCATTTGCTGCCTACAAAAAATCTTTAGACAAAATACTCGAACAGATACGCTCCGGTAATACCTATCTGCTCAACCTAACCTTTAAAACCCCCATAGAGACCAACTATACTCTTAAAGAGATCTTTACCTATGCGCGTGCCAAGTTCAAGCTCTATTTTAAAGATCAATTTATCTGCTTTTCGCCAGAGCGTTTCGTAGAGATAGCGGGAGAGACTATAGCCACCTACCCCATGAAAGGCACCATTGATGCCAATATCCCCCAAGCAAAGGAGAAAATACTCTCGGATACCAAAGAGATGGCGGAGCACGTGATGATAGTGGATCTAATGCGTAATGATCTTGGTATTGTAGGTACCAACGTAAAAGTAGAAAAGTTTCGTTATGTCGAAAAGATAAAAGCGGGTAAAAAAGAGTTACTCCAAGTAAGCTCTAAAATTACTGCCACGCTTCCTGAAGATTGGAGAGACAATATAGGCACAATCCTTTCTCAGATGCTTCCCGCGGGCTCTATTACCGGTGCGCCCAAAAAGAGTACTGTAGATATTATCCATCGGGTAGAAGAGTATAAGAGGGGGTTTTATACCGGTGTCTTCGGCGTGTTTAACGGAGAGAGCCTTCGCTCTGGCGTGATGATACGTTTTCTAGAAAAAGAGAATAAAAAACTCTACTATAAAAGCGGTGGAGGCATTACCGTAGACTCTCATGCCAAACGTGAATATGAAGAGCTTATCGATAAGATCTATTTGCCATTTTAGTAAAATTTTAGTAAAATTCTTATATAAAAGTATAAAGGTTTGTTATGTATAGAGTATTTTTAACTTTTCTGTTTTCTTTTTTTCTCTTCTTGCAAGGTTTCGTTTTTGCTCAAGAAGCCGAGACAAAACCACTGCTTGTTCCTAAGACCGAAGAGGTACCCGTAGCCATAGAAGAGGCAGAAACGCCTATCCAAAGAGACAATCCCGATATACCTCATGAGGCCAATGTGGATCAAGAACCGATAGAGACAGAGAAACAGCAAGATACTACAAAGAGATCATTAGATCAAACACAAGAGTCTATGGAAATACGGGAGACTCCCCCGCAAGAGGAGGTAGAAAACATAGAGACTCAAGAAGCTCTCTCGGCAGAAGAGATAGAGGCAAAAGAGGCTGAAGAGGCTGAATTGCGTGAATATGGCGTAGGTGAAGAGCCTATAGCTGAATAATTACGGAACAAAGATCTCTCTTTTTTTTCTACGTCTCCATTTATAGTCCTTATCCTCTTCCACGATAGAGAAATAGAGCTTTCCCGAATATCGCCACGGATCGATAAGTACACCGCCCTTTATGGTGTCGGCATCTTTGGCTGCAATCAGTAGAGCATTGTGTTCCAAAAAATACTCTCCAATATTTGCCCCGACAAGATAAAAAGAGAAATAATCATAGTGATATTGTCTCAAATAGAGATAGAGTGCATCACTCCAATGAAAACAAAGTCCCCTCTCTTTGATACCGATATTGACTAAAAAATTATGCCACAAAGGAGGGGAAACAAGTGCATATTGCTCTGTTAGATAGCTGACATACCGAAATATATTTTGTGCAAGCTTCTTCTTTTTTGACAATGGAGCTTTAAGTTGCACTCTGCCTAAAAGTTCAACCAATCTATCTACGCTTTCATTAGGCATCTTTGGATATTTTACCTGACAGCCTGAAGAGACAATCAATATAAGACTACAGAAAAAAACGCGGTTTAGCATACTGTCCTATCAAATAATACGCTATACATAGTATCACGCTTAATACCAATAGATAATAAATCGTTTGCTGTACGATACTGTTCTTAGAAAGCATATAACCGCCTATAAGACCTGCTAGCAATCCTCCTATATGTGCGGAGACATCAACATCGGGAATTGACAACCCTATGAGTAAATTGACGGCGATAATCAGAGAGAAACTTTTCATAAAGGCTTTGCTATGAGAAGCGATCTCTTCTCGATGTGCGATAAAAAATCCTGCCAATGCACCAAAGATTCCGAATATGGCACCCGAAGCACCTACTCCTATTGAGACCGGATGTACGACTATTGAAACCAATCCTCCTAATATACCGGATATCAAATAGAGGCTTATATAGTTGCCGGGTGTAAAATATCTCTCGGCAGTCATTCCAATGATATAAAGAGAGAACATATTCATCAAAAGGTGCGCTATACCGCCATGTAAAAAGAGTGCACTCATCAACCTCCACCACTCTTGATATAAAACCGTTGCGGGGCCATATATAGCGCCCATGATACCTAGAACCTCTATATCAATATCGACAAAATTTTTACTCAAAAAAGCACTCAATAGATAGATAACGGTATTGAGTACCAGCAAGGTATATGTGATTTTGGCATCTAAAAAATCTCTTAGCATATAGCCTCAGGAAAAATCACTCCGTCTATGCCGAAATGGGCTATCTTGGGTATCTCTTTCTCTTGATGTATCAGTACTAAGATACGTGTATCAAAGAGATACTCCTGAGCTATAGGCTGTATACGCAAGGCATCATCCTCTTCACAGACAATATACAAAGCACCAAGAGCATTGGCAATAATCGCCTCCTTAAGAGAGTTTACCGTAATTGCAAAAGGGATTTCGTTCTCTTTACAGTATTGCGCCAGGTCATGCGAGTCAACAATAGGCTCCAAAAGTACAATACTTCCTGCAGTAGATTTTTTAATATCTTCTTTTGAAAAAATTTTACAAAACTTTTCACTCTCGATCCACGGATGCCCGATAATGATCATATATCCTCCTTGTTACTGCTTTTTAATACACTCTTTTGAACAGTAATATTTTCCATCTACAATAAGGCTCTCTTTGAGTGTTACGTAGGTTTTGCACCTATTGCACTCTACCAGTGTATCTTCATCGAGTTTTTTTTCATCGGATCTTCTTTTGATTTGAAGAAAATTCCCCCCTAATATCTTGTATAGAAGAAGTCCGACAATTGCAAAAATGATCAGTTTTAAAATCACACTTGGCCTTTAATATATAGATAATAACGTTGTTTGTTTTGTACTATATCATACTCTAACTTATGCTCTATCTCAGAAAACTCCTCAAAGACCCGTGAACCTTTATAAAAGAGATAGCGTGTACCGGAATTAGAGATATTTTTTGTCAATGCCAGTAACAGCTTTGTGTCTGTCACCGCACGTGAAGTAATAAGCTCAAAAGGATCTGCATCTATATACTCCACCCGTTTTGCTTCTACCTTCATGTTCAAAATTTCCAACTCTATAGCAGCATATTTTAAAAAAGAAACCCTCTTTTTAAGAGGTTCTGCCAAAATTATCTCGATATCAGGTAAGACAATTGCCAGTACCAAGCCGGGAAAACCTGCCCCGGTACCTACATCCAAAATACTCTTTGGCATATCAATAAAAGAAAGCGGAAAGAGGGAATCTACGATATTTGCATAGATAGCATCGATACTCTTGGCACCGGTAAGATTATGTACCTGATTCCACTCATGCAACAAAGATGCAAATCTTTCTAATTTCGTGATACTCTCCGAAGAGAGGCTTATCTCTTCATATGCAAAATATTCAGAGAGCTTCATTAAAGTATATGCCCCATTTTATCTTTTTTTACTTGTAAATATGCCTCATTATATTTGTTCGGAGGAATTTGTATAGGCAGACGTTCTACTATCTCAATACTACCTAAACTTTCAAGTTTACGCGGATTATTGGTAAGCAGTCTTAGTTTAGATATCTCCAGATACTTAAGAATAAACCCTACAATTTCATAGGTACGCTCATCGGCTTTAAATCCTAACTGATGATTTGCTTCAATGGTATCAAAGCCTTTGTCTTGGAGTGCATAGGCATTGACCTTGTTTAGCAATCCGATATTACGACCTTCTTGGCGATGGTAGATAACCACCCCTCCCTCTTTGGCTATCAGTTTAAGTGCAAAATCCAATTGTTCTCCACAGTCGCATTTGACAGAACCTAAAGTATCTCCGGTCAAACATTCCGAGTGTACTCGTACGACAGGTGCATCAGAGAGGAGATCGGTATAGATAACCAGGTGCTCCTTTTCCTTTTCGTCTTTAAATGCCCGGATATTAAAAGTACCGTATTTGGTCGGCAGTGTTGCCACTTGTGATATTTCTATGCTATTCATAGAATTATTATACATGAAAATCAGAAATTAGAAATTAGAAATTAGAAAACTTACTGTAAAATGTAGAAAACATTTATCAAGGCACTATTATGTTCACACGTTTTAGAAGAAAACGCATCCATCCTGTCTTGCGAGATCTCCTCCAAGAGACACATTTATCCGTCGATGACTTTATCTATCCTTTTTTCGCTAGAAGCGGTACCGGTATAAAAACAGAAGTAGCTTCTATGCCCGGTGTATACCAAATGAGTATAGACGAGATACTAAAAGAGTGTGATGAACTTAAAAAGCTTGGTATCAAGTCTATTATCCTTTTTGGTATCCCCGATCTCAAAGACTCCGTAGGCAGTGATGCGATGTGTGAACACGGTATCATCGCAGAGACTCTCCGCAAAATAAAAATGTCACACCCTGACATGTTTGTTATTACAGACCTGTGTTTTTGTGAGTATACGGACCATGGCCATTGCGGTGTGATCGACCCTGTGCTTAAAACGGTTGATAATGATATTACGCTTGACAATCTTAGCAAACAAGCTCTTATCCATGCCGAAGCAGGTGCAGACATGATAGCACCTAGCGGTATGATGGACGGGATGATACAAGCTATTAGAGGCAAACTTGATGCAGCAGGGTTTGTAAACCTTCCTATTATGAGCTACTCTAGCAAGTTTGCCTCAGCCTATTACGGCCCGTTTCGTGATGTAGCGGAGTCTAGTCCCAAAGAAGGCAATATCGTAGGTGACAGAAAAAGCTACCAAATGAACCCGGCCAACCGTAACGAAGCTATAGCCGAGTCTATAGCAGACGAAGCAGAAGGAGCAGACATCCTCATGGTCAAACCTGCTCTAGCCTACATGGACATCATCAGAGACGTACGTAACAACACTACCCTACCACTTGCAGTTTACAACGTAAGTGGTGAGTATAGTATGCTTAAAATGGCAGCCAAAGCAGGTGTCATAGACTATAATGCGGTGATGATGGAGACATTGATAGGATTTAAACGTGCGGGTGCGGATATTATTATTAGCTATCATGCGAAGGAAGCAGCGGCGTTATTGCAAAAATAATTTTGCTACAATCAACTACAAATAGAAATGAATGAAAAAGGGATTAGTTATGGCAACACTAACGAAACAACAACTTTTGACAAAGTTATAAAAAGAAAAAACCAATAGACGAAGAAGAGGTGTTTCGTAAAAAAAGTATGATTTTATTCCTATAATTTCTAATTTTATCTTTCATCTCACTCCAAGAGACAAGAGTCTAAGAGTTGTCTTCCGGCAATGCAAGTCTCTCGTCTAAAACACTTTTTTCATGCTCATACAGCCCTATATGCTCTTATTCTTTCGTATGGGGTTCCATATTTCTTTTTCAAGCATGATATGCTTGTTAATACCTAACATCTTGAGTTCGTCTATAGACATGAGTTATCCTTTTGCTAGTCTAGAACCTTGATTAGTATATCATTGTTTTAGAGCCACTCACCCCAAAGCTTATCAAGTGCATTTTGTGCAGACTCTACATCCACATATGTTTCACCTACTTCTATCATAAACTGTAAAAACTTAGCGATGACTTTTTTTTGTTCATCTGTATAAAGGTCTACTTTGTCTACGCCTAAACCACCAGCTTCAAGCACATAGATGGTGCTGTCTATAGAAAAAGAGCCCTCTTTATAGTGTTTGATGATATAAATCATATACGCAGGTAGCACCCACTTGATACCTGCTGAATCCATATAATACATCACATCCGAGTACGAAGCGATGTATTTGTCTTGAATATCTGTCCACTCTCTCCACCACAACCTGTCTAGGTTTCTACCTTTTTGAATGAGTACATCTCTTTGTTCAAGCATCATTCTATCTGCCTCGTTAATCCCTATACCCTCCTTAAGCAGTACGCCTTCAAAAGCTTTTTTTATCTCTTCTATTAGTTGTTTGTCTGTCATCATAGACTATATCCTGTTTTCTCATATCTTGATGATATTTTATATAGCATTACAGGTTAATAAGAGATTAAAAACATTCTACGTACTTTTTGATATAATCGCATATATGATAATTAAAAACAAAGCTGCTTCCTTTTTTGCGATAGTTATTATCTTACTTACAGGGTATATACTCTACCTTGCTATAAGCACACCCGTCACCGTCGTTATACAAGCAGGTCATGAAGGACGTACTACCGGTAATACGGGAACAGAGTCTCGACTCTACCATGAAGATAGATGGAATACTTATGTGGCAAATGAAGTAGCCAAGCAACTTAGACGTTGGCACATAAAGGTAAAACGCGTACCTGCAGACGTCTCTTTTATCCGTGCGACTATAGCAGTCTCTATACACTTTGACGGTGCTATAAACCCCTGTGCATCGGGTGCAAGTATCGGCTATCCAAACGATAACTCCTATTCTTTCGCCCAAAGATGGAAAAAACTCTATGCTAACTACTTTCCTTATAAATGGCAACAGGACAATTTTACAAAAAACCTTAGAGACTACTACGCCTACAAACGGATACGCGCAGAGAAGTTTTTAGTTTTGGAACTCGGTGAAATCACCTGTGACAAACAAGCCAAATGGCTCAGACCCAGACTTAAAAAGATAGCCCGTCTCATAGCCTACAGTATCGCTACAGAGCTAGGCAAAAACGTAAAAAAACCTGTTTTATAGTGTTGCAACCCAAATTATGATAAAATAATCTTTTTTTATTGGAAAGCATGCTCTTTAAGCAAGGGTCAAATAGGCTACGCTAATGCTGTATAAGCTTCAGCAGTTGGGGCCATGCGACTCTTTTCATGAATGAAACGAGAATAGATATTTTATTGCACTAGGATAATCCTATGAGACACTTTTTAACCCTGCGAGATTTCACCAAAGAAGAGATCTTGGAGATGATCACGTTGGCACGGAAAATAAAAGCGCAAACCAAAGAGCGTAAATTTGTGCCTTACCTAGAAAAGCAGACGCTTGGGATGATCTTTGAGAAGTCTTCTACGCGTACGCGTGTAAGCTTTGAGACGGGTATTTATCAACTTGGCGGTGTGGGATTGTTTTTATCATCCAACGACATACAGCTTGGACGCGGCGAGCCCATGAAAGATACGGCTAGAGTCATCAGCCGTATGGTAGATATGGTGATGATACGTACTTTTGAACAAGAGAAGCTTGAAGAGTTTGCCAAGTACTCTAAAGTACCCGTGATTAATGGTCTTACAGACAGCCACCACCCTGTCCAGCTCATGACAGACTACCTTACCATGATAGAGTTCGGCAAAGAGAAAAACCCTGTAGTAGCCTATGTAGGCGATGGTAACAATATGGCACACTCATGGCTCATGCTTGCAGCAAAGCTTGGATTTGAACTCAGGGTTGCTACCCCGTTAGGGTACGAGTGTGATATAGATATCATCTTAGATGCTATGCAAATCGCTAAAGAGAGCGGTGCGACCATCACCTTTTGCAATAACCCTATAGAAGCAGTAAAAGAGTGTGATGTAGTAACCACCGATACATGGGTAAGTATGGGGCAAGAGGAAGAGAAAGAAGAGCGTATCAAGGCATTTGAAGGCTATATGGTAGATGAAAAAATGATGTCTCATGCTAAAGAAGATGCTATCTTCTTACACTGCCTTCCGGCCTACAGAGGCTATGAAGTAAGTGAAGAGACCTTTGAAAAACATGCAGAAGTCATCTTCACTGAAGCAGAAAACAGACTGCATGCGCAAAAAGGCATTATGGTTTGGCTTGATACTAAGCGTCATCTCTAGCCATTGACTTTTAACCAAAGTCTAGCTATAAAGAAGAGACTACACATACACACACAAAGAGTGTAAACAAAACTTTAAAGAGGCAATATGAGTAAAAACCCCGAAGATATTTTTAACTTTAAAGAGACAAGTGATGATTGTATTAAATGCGGTAAGTGTATACCCGTTTGTACTATCCACCAGGTAAACCCCGATGAGACCACCTCTCCACGTGGTTTTATAGACCTCCTTGGCGCCTACCAACAAGGAGACTTGCAACTGGATAAAACTGCTAAAAATATTTTTGAATCCTGTTTTTTATGTACCAACTGCGTAGATGTTTGTCCCAATTCACTAGCTACGGATATGGTCATAGAAGAGGTGCGTGCCGACATTGCCGACAAGTTTGGTATCGCATGGTTTAAACGAGGATTTTTCTTTTTGCTTCGTCATCGAAAGATCATGGATTTTGTTATGAAAGCGGGCTTTATGTTTAAAACCTGTGCCCTAGCTCAAGATGACAAAGACCGAGGTCTAAAAGCAAGGTTTTCACTACCTATGATTAAAAAAGGACGGCTTCTGCCTTCTATGGCGAAAACAAGCTTTTTAAACAGCTACCCCGAAGAGATACCTGCACCCAAACAACAGCAAAAAAATCAACGTGTAGCACTCTTTATTGGGTGTTTGGCAAACTACAATTATACGGGCATCGGTGAGAGTTTAGTAGAGATACTTAAAGAGCTTAACATTGATATTTTCATACCCAAAGAACAACTTTGCTGTGGAGCACCGGCCTACTTTACAGGTGATGTGCATTCCGTTGAATACATGACAAAGAAAAACATAGAATACTTTGAGAGTTTTATAGATGAGTGTGATGCGATGCTCATTCCCGAAGCTACCTGTTCAGCCATGATAAAACATGACTGGCAAGTCTTTTTTAAAAACAGAAATATGCCCGATTGGGAAGCGCGTGCACAAAAAGTAACCCAAAAAATACATATGGCCACGGCATGGCTAGACGACAATACACCTTTACGACAAATCCTCAAGGAAAAAGGCAAAAAATTTGATGAACCCGTCACCTATCATGACCCATGTCATGCAAGAAAGGTACAAGGTATTTACGAGCAACCACGCAACCTCTTAGCACCAAACTACCCTATGATAGAGATGTCCGACTCAAACCAATGTTGCGGTTTTGGTGGAGTCACGATGCAGACTGAAAAGTTTCATTTTGCCGAACTTGCAGGTAAACCTAAAGCAGCCATGATTAAAAATACCCAAGCACATTATGTCTCTGCCGAATGTTCAGCCTGTCGTATGCAACTCTCTGAGGCCCTAAACAATGCAGATGTAGAGACTATCTTTAAAAACCCTCTTGAACTTATAGCGGATTCTTTAAAAGATTAACTTCTCTGCTCTTTTCGGTTCTCGGGAAGCAAGGAGAAAATATTGTACCCCTTATCATGCTTATATACCAATTTATAGCCGAGTTTCTGCAAGATACTCTCTACAATATACAAACCCAGACCAAAACCTGCGCTTCTTTTTTCTGCTTGAGAAAATGGCTCCGTATAATAAGAGAGCGGATGCTCAAGTCTCTCACCTTTGGAGACAACCTCGATGATTCCTTGATGTATCTGTAGTCTTACCGCACTGTCTATGCTATACTTTAAACCGTTATCCATTAAATTTTTAATCACCAATGCCATAAGCTTTTTATCCGTAGCCAAAGCTTGATCTTCTATATCTATTTGTACATTGGCTTGTTGTACCATCAAGAGTTCTTTGCTCTCTTGTATAATTTCAGAGAGCATAACATATTCAAAATTGGGCTCAAAATTATGGGTCGTAACACGCTCTAATTCTGCAAGTTCGGAGATAAGTTCATTCATCCTCTCAAATGCACGCACTAATACCTTTTTTGTACTCTCATCCTCTAGCATCTCTACGACGATACGCCCTTTTGTAATCGGTGTCTTAAGCTCATGCATCATGTTACGCATAAAAAGGTTTTTGGATTGGCTAAGCTCTCGAATACGTACAATGGCATCATCAAAACTCTTGGCAATTTTTCCTATCTCGTCATTGTATACATAACTGATACGTGTTTGCATATCTCCCTGTGCAAACCTCTGAATCTCTTGATGTAATTTTTTAAGAGGTGAGAGTTTTTTTAAAACAGCTAAATACAGTAACAGAAGCAAGCCTATCAGAAAGATACCGATAGCTACGGCAAATTCAAAATTATAATTTTTTTCTCTGTTGTCTTTAAGCATCAGATTATATCCCATACGCTGTACATAAATATAATGGTTGTTATCAATCCTAAAGACCCTTACCTGCCCTATAGACGAACCTCCTGTAAAAATTGTTTTACCCCCTTGTGCAATCAACTCCATTACTCTGTTTTTCTCTTCTCCTTCCAAAGGCAAAACACGCAACTCTCTATAAAGTTTCTTTAATGCATCTTTTTTAGGGGATGTCTGAAGGCTTGAGAGAAAAGAGATAGAGATAAACTGAAAACGTTTATACTCTTCTAATTTTTGACGGTCTTTATCCCAGGAGAGAAAAAGCAAAAATGTAGCAATCAAAATAACTATCGCTAAAGAAAAAAGTACATGAATAAAGGTGGTGACGGATAGATGTCTCATTTTATCGCGTATCATAGAAATTATACTCGATCGGTTAATAAATATCCCACACCCCGAATAGGTTTGATATAGATATTATCAGGATCAATTTTTGCTATCTTTTGTCGTATCCTAGAGATAATTACATCGATATTTTTAATAGATGAATCATCATCTATATGCTCAGATTCATATAGGAGCTGTTCTCTTGAAACAGAGCCGTTCTTATGCTCTACCAATATATGCAAAATATCATATTCAGCAGCGGTTAATTCCAGAGATTTCCCTTTAAAACGTATCTCTCTGGCTTTTTTATCTACCTCAAAGAGTACCTCCTTTTTCTCTTTTTTCTCCTCTGTTCTCTGCGTACGTCTCAAGATAGTTTTAATACGAGTGACCAACTCTCTGGGATCATAAGGTTTTGGCATATAGTCGTCTGCACCTCTCTCCATACCTATGACCTTATCCGTAATATCATCACGGGCAGAAGAGATAATAATAGGAATATTGGATAATTCACGTATCTTAGATATGACTTCCAAGCCATCCATGCCCGGCAACGTCAAATCTAAAATAATCAAATCAAAATCATGTTGCGTTAAGAGTGAGAGACCGATATAGGGATCTTCTGCACCAATAATTTCCATATTGTATTTTGTCAAATAATTGGTCAATATCAGTGCCAACTCCGGATCATCTTCTATAATAAGTATTTTAATAATGGTATATCCTTCTTGATCAAATAAGGTTTATGACTTATTGTAAAGTATTATATTTAATCACTGATTAATACCTATTTATTTCTCACTGTAGTCTAAATATACTTTTGTAATAGCAATTAAAAATGAGGTAACGGCAGGACCTAGTATCATACCCCAGAACCCATGTGTGCTCATGCCTGCAAGTATAGAAAAGAAGATCACCGCAGAAGAGATTTGGACGGTACTTTTTAAAAAATCCTCTTTAATCACTTTAATTATCATCGGTTTTAAAAACGTATCTGCAATAACTGAAATCATTATCACCGAGTATGAAGCAATCACGATAGCAGCGTGCGTGTCAATCTTTGTCCATGCATACAGTGACACCGGTGCCCATACAATGACTCCTCCGATAATAGGAATCAGCGATGCAAATCCATAAATCACTCCAAAAAACAAACCGTTAAAACCAAAATAACTTACGATAACCCCAAAGAGAAATCCCTCTAAAATTGCCGTAACGATAATAGAGTAAAATACCACCTGCATGGTTGCGGAGACCTCTTGTATCATACGTGCCCCTTTGACTGAAGAGACAGGCAACAGTGCCAGCAATATCTCAAAAAATCGATCACCGTAGAAGTTGATAAAAAAATAAAAGACCACCACAAAAAACATATTTTTCATAAACCCTAATCCTGCACTTCCCACTGCCGTGATATAGTGTGTAGAGTCCTGAATATACTCTGTAATCTTTATATCGTTTAGATACTGCTGACTAAAACCTTTAAGCAGGGGAAACTGCTCTATAAATGTTTTTACCGTGTATATTGTCTCTTTGATTCCTTCATTGTCAAGTCTATAGATATAATCAACCCCGATGGTACCCAAATAGACAATAGGCGCAAAAAGCAACAACGAAAGCAACATCGTTGAAATCACGGAAGATACCTTTGCCGAGTGTGTAAAAGAGAGTAATTTTTTACTCAAGTTAAACGTTGCCATCGTCAGCAGCATCGCAACGGTAATAGAGAGTAAAAAAGGCTGGTAGACAGAGTATGCTCCCATTAATCCCAAAACAAACAGTACTGTAATCAAAAGGGTTGATTTATTCATCAAACAAACCTCTATCTTTACCGTTTAGCTTAAAGTAGGTATAGGTCTTTTGTGTGGCTATACGTCCTCTGGCTGTGCGTTCAATATATCCGTTTGCTATGAGATAGGGCTCTAAGACATCTTCGATCGTCCCCTCGTCTTCACTCAGCGCTGCACTGATAGTATTAAGCCCTATCGGTTTATTTTTTGCACTAATAAGCAATTCTAATAGCTCTATATCCTGTTCATCAAAGCCTAAGCTATTGACCCCTAACTGATCAAGTGCATATCTCGCTCTGTGTAGTGAAATCTCTTTTTCATCAAGCACCTCGGCAAAATCACGTACCCTCTTAAGCAGCCGTAGGGAAATACGCGGTGTTCCGCGACTACGTTTTGCTATCTCTAATGCTGCATCTTTTTGGGTTTCTTTCTCCAATTTACGTGATGCTTGAGTGATAATTTGCGCCAACTCTTCCGCAGTATAAAATTGCATTCTAAAATGCATCCCAAAGCGTTCACGCAAAGGATTAGAGAGCATTCCCGCTCTAGTAGTAGCACCAATAAGCGTGAACCTGGGCAAGTCTATCTTGACTGTTTGCGCCGCAGGTCCTGAACCTATAATAATATCCAGCCTAAAATCTTCCATTGCAGGGTAGAGTATCTCCTCTATGGCAGGAGACATTCTATGTATCTCATCTATAAAGAGAATATCACCCTCTTCAATATTGGTAAGCAGCGCTGCCAAATCCCCTGCTTTTTCAATCATAGGTGCAGCCGTAGTCTTAATATTTGCATGCATCTGAGCGGCAATGATATTGGCAATGGTTGTTTTACCGAGTCCGGGAGGACCAAAAAATAGAATATGATCTAAAGCCTCATTGCGTTTTTTACTCGCCTCTATAAAAACCTTGAGATTTTTTTTGATTTTCTCCTGTCCAATATATTCATCCCATGAAGAGGGACGAAGTGTCGTCTCATAAGAGCTCTCTTCTTCAAAACGTTCTATCTCAACCATGCGTTCCATTAATAGGTATATTCCTTGGATGGGAATGTGCGACTTTTTACCTCATCTCTATATGTCTGAAGTCCTTCTCGAATCATCTTTGCTCCTGCGCCGTACTTCTTCACAAACTTGGGTGTAAAGGCCTCAAAAAAGTCAAACATATCAGACCAAACCAAGACTTGTCCGTCTGTGACATTTCCTGCACCTATACCTATGGTAGGAATAGAAACCGCTTCGGTAACAGCAAGTGCTGCCGCCTCTTTTACTCCCTCAATTACAAGAGCAAATACGCCCGCCTTCTCTAATGCCTTCGCATCTTCTACCAATTTTTTGATATCCGTTTTATCTTTACCGCGTATTTTATAGGCTCCGTCACTTCGTAAAAACTGTGGCATTAAACCTATATGACCTAGTACCGCTATGGAGTTTTTTGTCAATGCCTCCACGATATGAGCCCGTTCCTTTCCACCCTCTATTTTGACGGCTTGTGCGTTGGTTTGCCGATAAGCCCTGGTTGCATTGTGTATCGCGTCTTCCACCGTTGCGTATGAACCAAACGGCATATCCAACACAACCAAAGAACGCTTTGCCCCATTACAGACTGCCTGTGTATGGTAAATCATCTGATCCATAGTAGCCGAGAGGGTATCCTCTTTTCCCAAAAAACTCATATTCAAACTATCGCCTACAAGTATCATCTCTACTTCACCGTCAAAAAGTTTTGCAAAGAGTGCATCATAGGCAGTAATCATCGTAATAGGTTCTTTGCCTTTCATTTTAGCTATCGTTGTCAAGGTTATTTTTTTGTCTATCTTAGGGGTATGTATACTCACTAGAAACTCCTTTGGGGTTTCATAGACAGTAAATCATCCATAGTAAATAGTGCTGTCATTTTAGATACTCTTTAATTCTATATAATATTTTTACTCATTTTATCATATAATGTTAAAAACTATAATATGAAGAAGATATATTGAAAAAATTAGTTGCTTATATTACTACGGGTCTGCCCTCATTGGACTTTACTAAAGACGTAGCCATAGCCCTCAAAGAAGCCGGTGTAGATACACTGGAACTGGGTATGCCGTTCTCCGACCCCGTAGCAGACGGTCCCGTGATAGAAGCCGCCAATCTCAAAGCTTTGCAAAATGGTTTTAAACTGGAACATCTCTTTGAAGTTTCTGCCCAGATAGCACCGCATATTGATACACTCTGGATGGGATACTTTAATCCTTTTTATCATAAAGGTATGGAGTACTTTATTGCCAGAGCCCAAGAGAGAGGAGTAAACGGTTTCATAATCCCTGATTTGCCTCTAGAAGAGGCAAGACCCTATAAAACTGCCATAGAGGCTGCAGGACTGAATCTGATAGATTTTATAGCGCCCACAGACCCTAAAAGACGGATCAAAGAGATAGTCGAAAACAGTAAAAAATTCATCTATCTTGTTGCCTACACGGGCATTACGGGTGCGGGAAACAGTGAAAATTTACAGCCTGTGATTGAGCATATTAGGGAGTACTCGCATACCCCTATCTATGTGGGATTCGGTGTTGACCGGCATACTGCTAAAAAAAAGGCCAAAAATGTAGATGGTGTGATTGTAGGATCTGCTTTTGTCAAAGTACTTTTGGATGAGCGTCTAAACAATACGCAAAAGATTCAAAACATTGCTGCTATTGCAAAAGAGATAAAAGAGAAAATCAACTAATATACAACAACCTTGTTTCTGCCTGCCTCTTTTGCATTCTTGAGTGCTGTAAAGGCACGTTTATATATAACTTCCAGTTTCTCTTTATCCATTTCGCCCTGTATCATACAGGCACCTATACTCACGGTTGCTTTAAGTTTTGGGTAGTTGAGATTTTTAATCGCATATTCTACTTTTTTACGTAAACCGTTAAGCACCATACCGGTATTTACACCGGATATATCATAGAGAATAAGGCCGATAGTCCCTGCGCCGAGATATCCTGCCAAATCACTTCTACGGGATTTTAAATCCACGGTCATTGCTACAGTTTTGATGACCTCATCTCCGATTCTCTTTCCAAACACTTCATTCACTCTGTTTAAATAGTCAATATCAACGGCACAGATTGTCAAAGGGGCTTTGCCCCTTGTTGCCAAAGCAAGAAGATACTCCCCGGTCTCCAAAAAATAATCTCTGCTATAAATACCCGTCGCTGCATCTTTAAATCTCAATTTTTCCTGTTCCATGAACGATTATACCTTACAAATAACTTTTATTAGGTATTATAGTTTGAATTAGATTAATAGTCTCTAAATAGCTATTGGAATGGAAGCACATTAATCAATTTCAAGTATAATACCCCAAACAAAAAAGGTATGTTTTTATGGAATATTTTGTTTGGAATATTGATCCTGTACTGCTACATATAGGTTCGCTTCAGTTGCGTTGGTACAGTCTTCTTTTTGTAGGAGCTTTTTTTATAGGCCTACTGATACTCCAAAAAATTTTTCAACAAGAGCACAAAAATCCAGAAATACTTGACACTCTATTGGTCTATGTCATGATAGGTACCGTAGTAGGTGCTAGACTGATGCATACACTGGCCTATCAACCGGAGTATTATCTTAACAATCCTCTAGAGATACTCTATGTTTGGAAAGGGGGGCTTGCAAGCCATGGCGGTCTTCTTGGTGTACTTTTGGCACTTTATATTTTTGCAAAACGCTACACACTCTCATTTAACTGGCTGGTTTCACGTATTGCTATACCGGGAGCTCTTGCTGCAACGATGATACGGATTGGAAACTTTTTTAACTCTGAAATTGTAGGTATCCAAAGTAATCGGCCTTGGGCTGTCATTTTTGAACGTTTCGATACACTTCCACGTCATCCCGTACAACTCTACGAGGCATCCGTGTATCTTCTGCTCTTCTTTGTTTTGCTACTTATTTATAAAAAAGTCTCCCACTCTCTTAGCACCAAAATAATACCCGGTATCTTTTTAAGCTATGTATTTACGACACGATTTTTTTTAGAATACCTTAAAACACACCAAGCAGACTATACGACGACTCTGCCGTTTACCACAGGTCAAATTCTCAGCATACCGTTTATTTTGCTTGGGATAGGATGGATACTATGGTCATTGAAAAATAAAAAAACGGTATCCAATACAAAATAAAAAAGAAAAGAGATACCCTTTTGGATGTAAAACCGAAATATCTCTGTATGGATTACATGCTTAACTCTCTTCCACCTTACGCACCGCATCGGCCAAAGCATCTTCACCGGCATCGTCTATCTCTAGTTCTTCTACTAAACCTGCATCTTCGTCAGAAAACACCTTTAGATCTATCTCCTCTTCACTCTTGGCAACGATACAAGTCACCACTGCATCCCCTGTAACATTAACAGAAGTGCGTACCATGTCAAGTAGCCTGTCAACACCCAAGATAAGCCCTATTCCCTCTACGGGAAGTCCTACTTGCACAAAGACCATCGAAAGCATAATAAGTCCGACACCCGGCACCCCCGCTGTACCTATAGAAGCCAGTACCGACATAAGTATGACGGTGAGATAACCGATAATACCTAAATCTATATTGTAAACATTGGCTATAAAAACAGTCGCTACCCCTTGCATAATGGCTGTGCCGTCCATGTTGATGGTTGCACCGAAAGGAACGGTAAAAGAGGCAACCGAGTTGTCAACTCCCATACGTTTTGTCACTGAACGTAAAGTAACCGGCATGGTAGCATTGGAAGATGCGGTAGAAAATGCAAATATTTGGGCATCTCGTATCTTCTCTAAAAATATTTTTGGATTTAAGCCTGAAAGGATCTTTAGTGTCAACATAAGCGTGCCAAAAAGGTGAAACATTAATGCAGCAACAAGCACTAAAACATATACGGCAAGTTGCATTAAAAGATCTAAACCCAACTGTGCTACTGCTTTTGCCAAGAGTGCAAAGACTGCATAAGGAGCTATAGACATGACCATATGAACCATATGCATCATCGCTTCGTTCATTACCTCTATCCCCTCAGCAATGCTGTGTGCTTTTTTACCCACCATCAGCAAGGAAATACCAAGCAAAATAGAGAAAAAAATAATCTGAAGCATATTACCGGCGGCAAATGCTTCTACCACATTCTCCGGAATAATATGAATCAATACATCAGAAAGAGGCGGGGCCTCTTTGGTACTAAATGTACTTGGCATTGCCGAAGGTGTCGCAAATAGAGGAATCGTAAAAGCTGCCAAAGCTATCGCTATTGCTATTGCTAATGCCGTAGTAAGAAGATAGAGTCCAAAGGACTTTAACCCTACGGATCCTAACTTACGTATATCTCCGATGCCTAATACTCCGGAGAGAAGAGAGAAAAAAACCAAAGGCACTACCAACATCTTCAGTGCTGCTATAAACATCGCTCCTACAACGTACAAAAGCCCCTCAACGATATAGTCCCCTATAAAACTTCCTTCCGTATTTATTCCTGTAACATTAAGTATCAATCCTACTGCGATACCCAAAACCATAGCAAGCAGTACTTTAGCCGTCAGACTCATACCATCACTCCTTTAACGCTCACCTCTATCATCTCTCCTACCTTTATATCGGCATCTACTTCAACCTCAAGCAAGGTTCCCGAAAAATATACCGTAGCAACGGTATGCGTATCACTCTTATGAATCCGAAGTACTTTTGTATTGTATGTTGGACTCTTTTGGAGCAATACCTCTTGTGGCGTACCGTCTGAAATAATACGACCTTCATGTAATATCCATACCCTAGAGGCTAGGGAAAATGTCGTATTGACATCATGGCTTACCATGATTGTTGTCATACCAAATGCTTGATGCAACTGCTTTATCTCACCGTATAAACGCTCTTTCATACTTGTATCTAGTGCAGAAAAAGGTTCATCCATCAAAAGCACTCTAGGTCTCTTCATCAATGCACGACACAGAGCAACACGCTGCTTTTGTCCTCCGCTGAGCATGGTAACATTATGCTCTCTAAGGGTGCTAAGCTGCGTGATGTCCAAAAGTCTGTTGCAAAGCTCTCTCTCCTTATTGACAAAAAGCAAATTCTCTTCTACACTCATGTTCTCAAAAAGTGCATAATCCTGAAAGACAAAACCTATCTCTCTTTTTTGCGGAGGCAGTGCGCTCCATGATCTTCCCTCTACGACTATCTCTTCTTGCGCATCCTCTAGTCCTGCCAATACCCTTAGCAGTGTTGTTTTGCCTGCGCCGCTTTCTCCCATAATTGCGACAAAATCACCTTTTTTAATCTCCTTATCTACCGTGAGTCTCATACTGCCGTGTACCCCATGTAAGGCTTTTTCTATCTTGACTGCTATCATGAGATTATACCGAGACTCTTTTTATTCCTATAATGGAAAAGATACACTCCAAGCAATACCGTAAAACTCATTAGAAGCATTACCGCAGCATAAAGATGTGCTACACCGTACTCCATCGTCTCTACCATTTCATAAACAGCCACAGAGGCAACCTTTGTCTCTCCGGGAATACTCCCCCCTACCATAAGTACCACACCAAACTCGCCTACGGTATGTGCAAAAGTAATAATCAATGCAGTCATCAGTGAAGGTTTGATATTTGGCAACGCCACGCTAAAAAGTGTCTTTGCCGTAGATTTTCCTGCTAGATAAGATGCCTCTAGCATATGTTTATTTAATCCCTCAAAACCATTTTGCAAAGGCTGTACCATAAAAGGAAAGGAGTATAAACACGATGCTACCACCAGTCCTGCGAAGGAAAAAACCAGTTTAAGATCAAACATATCCTCAAAAAAGCTACCCAGAGCCGAATCAGGGGAGAGTAGCACTAGAAGATAAAACCCCAAAACAGAAGGCGGAAGGACAATAGGCAAAGCTGTCAAAGCCTCCAAAATCGGTTTAAATCTGGATTTAGTTTGTGAAAGCCACCAAGCAAAAGGCAATACTGCTATAAAAAGTATCAATGTCGTAAACCCTGCCAACTTAAAAGAGAGGATAAAAGGAGAAAAACTGATAGAAAAGAGCTCTGTCATATTTTATACCCGTAACTTTTTAAAATCTGCTTTGCCTCCGTACTCTTCACAAAATCATAAAAGGCTTTTGCCTCTATATTATCCTGTGCATGCTCTAACAAAACCATACCCTGTTTTATGGGCGTATAGAGCGTTTCATCCAGCTCCGTCCAATGTATTGCCTCCTTATAGAGAGACATAGAGGGGGCATACAAAGAGGATTTTGCTACGATACCTATATCCGCTGCACCCATCACATAACCCAGCGTCTGAGAGATTGACTCTCCATAGACCAGTTTGTCTTTGATTTTATCATATATCCTTGCATTTCTCAGTGCATCTATAGCAGCTGCTCCATAAGGGGCTGTTTTAGGATTTCCAATAGCAATTTTTTGTATATCTCTATCTTTAAGTACAAATATCTCAGCACAGAAATCACGCTTTTTTCGGGAGAATATAGCCAATGCCCCCTCAGCATAGACTATAGGTTTTGTGATAGCCTTTTTTACTCTATAAAGTCTGTTGGGATAGTCCATATTTGCAGACAAAAAAAGATCAAAAGGTGCGCCATGCATAATCTGTGCCGTAAGCTTTCCCGAACTGCCGAGTATCACCTCTATATGCGTATGAGGATGATGCTGCTTAAAACTCTTTATTAAAGCTTTGACGACATCGTTTGCATTCGCAGCGACTGCAACCTTCATCTCCCCGGCATACAAGGATACAAAGACAACACACACCATAGATAAAAATAGCTTTGTCACAACATTGCCTTTCATAGCCTTATAATAGATGCTATTCTAGCGTGATATCGTTAAAAAATATAAGGGTCTAGACTAGTTCAGGGGTTCTTTTCTAAAGATTTTTAACAAAACTTTGTATAAATCTTCATCTCTGTGATTAAACCTGAACTCATACTCTTTGAGGTGAGTATTGAAGTGTTCTT
>JALSJI010000064.1 GCA_026989435.1 Sulfurovum sp. | reverse complement strand
TAAGCACAAATTCCACCTTGTTCATCAAATATCTTTTTTTTCAACCTTTTATATAGTCTACTATTATTGTATCTATAAAAATCATTCCATAAGTTATTAGGATATTTTTTTTCATAAATCGTTAAAACATTCCAAGAAGACGATTTAAGTACCTTCTTCAATTTCTAACTCCCATTTACGATTTTCTATGTATAAATCTGCTTCAATAAGTACTGGTTCTTCTCCATGAAAAATAATATCAAGCTCTTTTCTTAATCTCATAGCTTCTGTACTCCCCCATTTCTCATCATATACTAAATCGAGATATTTATTCAGTTTTATACTTATACTATTATTTTTAGGTCTTAAATCAACTTCAAATACTCTTTTTAAAATTCTTGAAGCCTCTGCACCTTCTGTACCTAATGGGGCTGAATAAACTTTAGCATTTGAAATAATACGAATCGCTTCATTTTTAATTCCACTTAAGACTTGTGGACTATGTGTAGTAATAATAAATTGAATCAAAGGAAAAGCTTTTTGCAAATTTGGAATTACTTCTTGTTGCCATTTGGGGTGTAAGTGCATCTCGATTTCATCAATTTGTACAATACCTTTTGTTTCTTTTGGGGCATTATTTAAATGAGGATTCAATTTTGTACACCTATAAGCAATATCTGCTGTCATCGCTAACATACTTCGTACCCCATCACTAAGACGTTCCACGGGAATAACCCCTTGTGTTGAATGTGTTGCGATAATTTTTTTAAACTTACTGTTATATCTAATATTTTCCCATCCACTTACTTTCAAACATATATTTACAGCTTCTCTAATATTCTGAAGACCTGCACTCGCTTCAATAAGATTACTGTTTATACTTTCCCCTCTTTGAACCATTTCAACAATTTTGTCATATTCAGCTTTAGATTCATCTTCAAACCATTTAGCAAACTCTTTATAGGTTGAAGCTGGTTCTAATGCTCTATCATAACCAAAAAGACGTGAGTGATGTTCACTACTCTCTTTTACTTTCTGTTTTTGATTCCATAATCTACCTGTACCATAATAAGAGATAATAGGTAAAGAAACTCTTAGCTCTTTTCTTACCTCATCTTGTAATTTTTTAGCATATTGATTTAAAACACTGGCTTTTCCATAAGTCGTTCTAGCTTTATTTCCAGTTAAGTCTCTTGACCACTCTTCATCTATACCATCAACTTGTCCTTTAGCAAATAGCTCAATAGGGTATTGACTTTCCATCTCTATCATATGTGTAGTACTATCGCTATTAGTAATAGCTAGTCTCGCATCATCTGGAACAAAACCACTATCTCTTCCTGCATCAAATCCACCTACAAACTGACCCAATGCTACAGAAACAGCATCAAGAACTGAACTTTTCCCAACACCATTCTCAGCTACAATAACCGTTAAGTTATCATCAAAATCTATATTAAACTCTTCAAAACTTCGATAATTCTTTAATCTTAAACTTTTTATTAACATCTTTTCCTCATCTTTACATTCTATAGTATATTCTATCAAAAAAATCCAAATTAAGCCTTTTTATATTATTTTTAACTTTTTATCACAGCTCTCTGCCGATTGGCATACGCTCTATAAAGTGGATACGCCAATAAAAATGGCATTAATAAAAAAAGTATTAAAGGCAAGAGTATCGGTTGATTCCACTCCTCTTGTTTTTGGCTTCTAAGTTTGGCATCTATACGTTTGTACTTTAGCGTGTCATCACTCATGGCATGAGGGTAGATATTTTGAAACCACGCATGGTGTAAGGCTAAACGTTTGGGATGAAAACCCCATACCCAAGGGGCATCTTCTTGGGCGATGCGTATCATCTTTTTGATGATGTTCAAACGTTTTGGGGTGTTTTCCATCGTTTTCATCTCGTTAAAGAGTTTGTTGAACTCGGGGTTGTTGTAGTTTGCCGAATTCACCCCTGCTCCATTGGTGGCAACTGCTCCATTTGCTCCATCTAAGAGAAACAAAAAGTTTTCAGGGTCTGGGTAATCAGCATTCCAACCCCATGAGAAGAGTTGGGCTTTTCCCAAACGCACTTTGTCTTGAAAACGGTTGTAGTCTGTGCCACGAATCACCAACTGAATGCCCAATTTCGCAAACTGTTTGCGTCGCCAATCCATCAATGCTCGGTCATCAGGTCCTGAAGCCGTGGTATCATAG
>JALSJI010000063.1 GCA_026989435.1 Sulfurovum sp. | reverse complement strand
CAGATAACACGCTTGCGTCTATGGATAGAGCTACTCAAAAACAGTTACTATGATGAGGGTGGTCACTTGGTCACCATGCCAAACATCGACATAAACATCAAGGTAGGTAACTCTCTCATAAGCCGTTATGGGCTAGAAGATGAGATAGACATACCCAACATCAAGCACGCCATAGAACGCTACAAAGCTTCAGTCAAAGACTACAAAGAAGGAAACTTCCTCTCTACCAAAGAAGAGATACGCTCTGCCATAGATGATGTCAAGGGGATGTTTGGGCTGACACTTAAAGCTCAGTGGACACAAACGGAAAACTACAAAAAAGCCTTGGGCAAGTATGTTAAAGAGTATGGCATGGATGGGTTAAAACGTGATATGCAACTCGATGCTCTGGAGTTTAACTATGGGTATCATGGTAATTTGTTTGAAGAGGAGTTGAGCACTGCAAAAAAGAAAGAAAAAGCCAAACTCTTAGACAAAGTACTCAAGGCATATCAAGCCATAGAAGAGATAGAAAAAGGCAAAATCTACGAAGATGCCTTTGAGTGGCGTTTTGAGTTTCCTGAAGTGTTGGATGAAGAGGGGAACTTTGTAGGGTTTGATGTGGTGATTGGGAATCCACCGTATGGATTATTTAATAAAAAACAAAACAAAAATATCGCTCTTACAGTTGATAGACTTGCGATTGAATTTCTTAAAGAAGAGTATCCTGAAGCAACGGGAGGAGTTATTAATGCAGCAAGAATTTTTTATGCTTTTAGTCTTAGAATAAGTTCTAAATTCTCTTTTCAGTGTATGATTGTTCCTTATGGAATATTAACAGACACTACTTCTTCAAAATTAAGAAAATATATATTTGATAATTATTCATTAATTAATGTAGATGCTTTTCCCGAAAGAGACAGCACCAAAAGAAGAGTTTTTGAAGATGTGAAAATGTCAACAGCAATTTTACTTACTTCTAGTATTAAAAAAGATAATATCTTTAATATTGGTATATCATATGATAGGAGTATTTCATCAAATAGAGCCTACTTTAATACGCAAGACTTGCTTGAGTTAAGCCCTGATTTAGTTCAAATACCATTAATGAATACGAATTCATTTAACTTACTCTCAAAAATTCTTAAAACAAAAAATATATTAAAACTTGGCTCTATATCTCCTTGTTTAACTGGTGAAGTTGATATGACTTTCGGGAAATCGGCGATAACAGCAGACAAAGATGATTCTGTTTTATTAAAAGGGGTGCAGATTGATAAGTTTATTGTAAAGAAGGAACAGAAGAATATCTCGCAAGGAAAGATAGAATTTATTAATTTTAATATTTTTTCTGAAATTGGTTCCGCTAAAAAAATAAATGATTCAAGATATAAGCGTATTGCCCTTCAAGGTTTAACTGGAGTAAATGAACAAAATAGGATAAAGGCTACATTAATTGATAAAGATATATTTTTGGCAAATTCTTGTAATTATTTATTGGAACCGAATGAATACGAGATTGAATTATTGTTGGGATGGCTAAATTCTAAGCTATTAAATTTTTTATTTAAAATACGTAGTACAAGTAGTAATGTAAATGGATACGAGGTGGATAATTTACCCTTTATAAGTACAGAGTTTGATAATGCAATAATAACTTTAGTGAAAAATATCTTAAAATCTAAAGTAGAAAATCTTAATAGTGATACACTAGAAGAAGAACTTAATCTGTTAATCTATAGTATTTTTAATTTAACGGATGATGAAATACAAATTATAGAGAACATAAATGTATAATATTGTTTATAGAAACCAAGATAGCACAGAACTAGAAGCCCAGATAGACCAAATGGTGTATGAGCTGTATGGCTTGAGTGAGGATGAAGTGGCTGTGGTGGAGGGTGGAGAACCTTTGGCAAATGAGAGTCAAATAGAGTATAATGACAGTATGGAGAATGAAGCATGATAATCTATGTACGTACAAATATCTTTGAATCAAACGCCCAAGTGCTGGTCAATACTGTAAACACAGTAGGGGTAATGGGTAAAGGTCTTGCCAAGGAGTTTAAGCGGCTTTACCCAGAGATGTTCAAAACCTATCAAAAATTTTGTGAAGAAGGTAAATTGACTGTAGGCAAACTACAAGTTTATAAAACCCCCAACAAATGGGTACTAAACTTCCCTACTAAAGCCAATTGGCGTCACCCATCT
>JALSJI010000062.1 GCA_026989435.1 Sulfurovum sp. | reverse complement strand
GCAGATAAAAGCCGCTCTTCATGCCTGTGAAGCTGCCAATGAAAGTAGGGGTGTCAAACTACCTATTATGGTTTCTGTAACCATTGAGCTAAGTGGATCGATGCTTATAGGTACAGACGCAGCAACTATTGTAACCATATTAGAACCCTTTGACATACTCTCACTTGGGTTTAACTGTGGTACAGGGCCTGACCAAGTCAAAAAACATCTTAAAACCCTTTCTGAACTATGCAAATTCCCTATTTCGGTACATGCCAATGCCGGTTTGCCGAAAAACCGTGGAGGTTACACCTACTACCCTATGGGTCCGGATGAGTTCACGCAAAAACAACTAGAATTTTCGGCATTTGACGGTGTGGCATTTTTGGGTGGGTGCTGCGGTACAACTCCGCAACATATACAGGCACTTAAAAAAGCAGTAGGAGGTATCAAGCCCAAAACTCCAAGTGGTACAATAGCACCGAGTATTGCTTCACTCTTTAATACTACATCTCTTTTTCAAGAGCCTGCCCCGCTACTCATAGGCGAGCGTTCCAATGCAACCGGATCAAAAGCTTTTCGTGAACTTATTCTTGCAGGAGATTATGAAGGCACACTCCAAGTAGGGCAGGCACAGGTACGTGACGGGGCACACTGTCTGGATGCAAACGTAGAGTTTGCAGGGCGTGATGGTGCAAAAGACATGAAGGCTGTTATGGAGCTGTATAATCAAAAAATCCCTTTGCCACTTATGCCAGATGCCACACGTGTACATACCATGGAAGAGGGGCTTAAATGTATAGGTGGAAAGCCTATTATTAACTCTGTAAACCTTGAAGATGGAGAAGAGAAGTTTCATGCTATATGTAAACTGGCTAAAAAATTTGGTACTGCCCTAGTATGTTTAACTATTGATGAAGTAGGTATGGCAAAGACCACAGAGGATAAAGTCGCTCAAGCTGAACGTATGTATGATATGGCAGTAAACATTCACGGTATAGACCCACGTAATCTCATCTTCGATGTGCTTACTTTTACCGTAGGTTCTGGGGACTTGGAATACCGAAACGCAGCCATACAGACACTTGAAGCAATCCGTGAACTCCATAAGCGTCACCCTGAAGTAGGCTCGACACTAGGACTTTCCAATATCTCTTTTGGACTAGATGCTAATGCAAGACGCTATTTAAACTCTGTTTTTTTACACCATTGTCTTCAGGCAGGTTTAACGACAGTTATCATAAATGTAAAGCACATCATACCATTGGCTAAAATGTCAGATGCCGATAGAGAGGTATGTGAAGAGTTACTTTTTAGCCCTAATGATGATTCACTTTTTAAATTTATTGAACATTTTTCTGATGTAACCATAGATGAAGAGGGAGATGATGAAGCTTATTTGGCGATGAACAACGAAGAAAAGATAGCCAAACTTCTACTTGATGGTGATAAAGAGCGTATGATACCGCTAGTAGAAGAGGCACGCCATGAGATACACCCTGATACCATCGTGAATGAGATACTTATAGACGCGATGAAAGTAGTAGGTGAACTCTTTGGAAGCGGGCAGATGCAACTGCCGTTTGTACTACAGTCGGCTGAGACTATGAAGGCAACGGTAGATTATCTAAATCCATATCTCACCAAGCAAGAAAAGGACACAGACACCACGCTTGTCATAGGTACAGTAAAAGGTGATGTGCATGATGTGGGTAAAAACCTTGTAGACATCATACTCTCAAACAACGGCTTTAAAGTTGTTAACGTAGGGATAAAAACTGACCTGCAAGAGTACCTAGACGTAGTAGAAAAACAGTCCATACAAGCCATAGGTATGTCAGGGTTACTCGTAAAGTCAACTGCGGTAATGAAAGACAACCTCGAAGCCATGGCCCAGATGGGCATGACCATTCCTGTACTTTTGGGTGGGGCAGCTCTTACGCGTAGCTTTGTAGATGACTTTTGCCGACCCATTTACAAAGGGCCTATTTTTTACTGTAGGGATGCCTTTGACGGGGTCATAGCCATGAGTCGCATAGAAAAATACAACGAAGACCCTAGCACTGAACTGGACACCCGCTTAGCAGGTGATATGAAAGAGCGTGAAGAGAAGGTTAAAAAAGAGGTTATTATTCCTCCTTTTGAAGAGATAAAACTACCAGAGCGTGAGCCAGTACCAACTCCTCCTTTTTGGGGACGACGTGTACTCACTAAAGATGACTTAGACCTAGACATGATATTTAACTGGGTCAACCAACGTACCGTCATAAAGTTTCACTGGGGTTACAAGTCTAAAGGTATGAGCAAAGAGGAGTACCAAAAACTCCTAGACAAAACAGTCTACCCTGCGTACGAACGTCTCAAACGTGAGTTCATAGATAAAGGCTTGTTTGAGCCAACCATCATATATGGGTACTACCCATGCCGTGCTGATGACCAAGACTTGTACATATTTGACGAAACAGAGGGTTGGAATGTCGATGCCAATGCAAGTAAAGCTCCTTTTGAAGAGGTAAAAGACAAAGCCGTTGGAAAGTTTAGCTTCCCAAGACAAGGACGTAAACCACACCGAGCATTGTCTGACTTTTTTCATCATGACAGACATGACATCATCCCGCTTACCTGTGTGAGTGCAGGCTCAAAGTTTTCAGCCTATGAAAAAGAGCTCTACGATGCAGGCAAATACCTAGAGTACAACATGGTACATGGTTTTTCTGTAGAACTAGCCGAGGCCCTAGCAGAAGTAGCCCACAAACAAATACGTCTAGACCTAAACATAGCAGACAACGAGGGTAGCTCCCTACGTGATGTACGCATGAACCGTTATCAGGGTGCTAGATATTCGTTTGGCTACCCTGCCTGTCCAGACTTGGAGCAGAGTCGTTTGATATTTGACTTGTTAAAGCCTGAAGAGTTTGGCATAGAACTAAGTGAGACCTTCCAGATACACCCTGAGCAGAGTACTACGGCTTTGGTGGTGCATCATCGCAAGGCTACCTATTATGCGGTGTGAAACCCGATCTTGACAATTGTTGATATTTTTTGTCTACACTGTATAAAAGATGCAAGGGGTAAAGATGAAAAAATTATTAAAAAGTATGCTATTTCTAGGAGTATTGGGTCTGCCTGCTTTTTCGGAAGTAAAATGGGATTTGGATTTGGATACCGAATATGAAAAAATAGTATATCTTGCACAAGAGGAAAATAATCATAATGATCTTGAAATCGAATCTAAGTTACAGGTAGATATAGAAAATAGCCTAGACAATGGTTTGGATGTAGGTCTTATCTTGGTAACGGCATCCGGTATCAATGAAGCGTATGAGAACAGCAGTGACATACGCATCATGAGATTGCATATAGGATATAGATTTTAGGTATAAGATTTGGATAATATATAAAATATTTCTCAAGAGACGGAGTAGCCGTCATCAAATTGTATAGATAGGTTACGATATCTATGTTTTTAATTATTTGATATAGATATCGGTATTGATTGAGGAGAGTCACTGTATAATTGTCAAAATACATTATGAAAGAAGTATAGTATTTATGAAAAAAAATGTTGTATCTTTTTTGTTTTTTGTTACGTTATTTTCTCTGTATGGTTGCGGTGGCAATAGCAAAGTAAAAAAAGCAACACAGGTTTTGTTTAATTATCTCCATAAAGAGGGTAGTGCACCTACCGTAGAGACATATCAAACTATAGGGTTTAAAGAGATTGATCATGTAGATAGAATCAATGCATATTTAGCAAGTAAAGCTGAAGATATCGATACGGTTACAAAAATAAAAAGTGAGCTAAAAAGATTATTGGAAGACAAAGAACCTCCAGAAATAAAGTTAATAGGAGAGGAAAATATCTCTTTGGAGTTATACGGTAATTATGAGGATCCCGGTGCTAGTGCACGGGATAATATAGAAGGCAATATTACACGGTATATAAGCATTGATTCTGATGTAGATACTAATAAAGCCGGAGAGTATCGTGTTATCTATGTTATAAGAGACAATGCAGGAAATGAAAGTCATATTAGCCGTAGGGTTCATGTAAAAGAAAAAGACTCCGAAGTAGAAGTAAGTGTAGGCCTCTCTGAGAGTAATAGCAGTATAGATGTCCAAAGTCATGGAGAGAATAACACTACACGACAAAGCGTTCTTGAAAATGCAGAAGACGCCAAAAGAGTTCGCTGGCAGATTCTTTATGACCGTTCCGGACAGGCATCGATTATAAATCGTTATGATGAAACAAAACAGAGTCGTGTGATTGTATTAAAAGGAAGCGTGACAAACAAAAATATCGTGCAAACGGCGTTTAGATATCAGGGCACTCTAAAGCAAGACTATCCTGTTATAAAGTGGCGTATGAAAACAGCTAAAAACTTTAATATCCGTTTTATTTTGAATACAAAAAACGGAGAAAGGGAGATTGAGTATTTTCCAAAAGATACGGGAAAAGGAAGAACTAGCTATAATAAACGGGAGAAAATAGGACATGGCATAGGATCCGATGCAACGGATAATACCTGGCATACATTTATAAGAGATTTAGATAGGGATATCCAACGATATGAGCCTGATAACCAATTTAGATCTATTAAGTATATCGATTTCATGGGTGATATGGCATTGGATGATCTCAAGCTTTACGACAGTGCTAAGAATGTGGCGATTGATAGATCGGCGGTAATTGAGGCACCGGGGATAGTACTCACCTTTGATGATAGTAGGGTAAAGAGTTGGAATGAGGCGATGGAGATGTTTGAAGAGTATGATGTTGTAGCAACATTTTTTTGCCATAGATGGGGCAGCGAGGGAAATGATATCTCACAAGAGGAGTTGGCTACCTTAAAAGAGTTTGAAAGCAAGGGACATGAAATCGCCTATCATACGGTAGATCATGTAAGTACCAGAGATGAAAGATATGAAAAATATAGTACTATAGAGCAAAAAGCGCAAGCCTACTTTCGATCACAAATAGAGCCTGGTGTTGAAAATATGAGAAAACGGGGTTTTAATCCGGAGAGTTTCTCTTACCCTTATATAACGGGGCAGCCTGCACATAATAAAGTTATTAGAGAAACCTTGCCGCATATACGAGAGTTTTTTAGCTATGTCTATAGTATAGATGAGCCGCCTGCTGGAGGTTCAAAAACCCTAAAAGAGATTAAAGAACTTTTAGACAAACTAAAAAAAGAGAAAGAGATAGGGGTACTCTTAGGGCATTTAATTGTCAAAGAGAAAGACCTAGATACAGATACACATATCTATAAAACATCGATGGGAAAGTTAAAAGCTATTATTCGGTATGCAGAAGAGATAGGTTTAACGTTTTATACACTTAAAGAGGCACATCGGATATATACCAATCAATAAGTAAAGATTGCTGCCGTACGCTCTATACACCAAAAGGATGCTATCGTTCCAATGATGTAGGCTGTGGTTGTTTTTATCTGCATAAAGGTTTTTTCTTCGATACAAAGACGGCATATACGGTAAAGTAAAAGCAGTGAAGCAATAAAGAGTATTTGTCCCAATTCAATACCAAGGTTAAAAAAGAGCAGCGTATAAAAAAGTCTCTCTTGAGGCAGATTTAACGATGCAAGCACATTGGCAAATCCAAACCCGTGGATTAGTCCAAACAAAAGAGCTGCACCCCAAGGATATTTTGTACTAAGACCTATTTTGGCTCTTTGAAGATAGAGAATTTCAACAGCTAAAATAAGAATACTAAGCGCTATCATAATTTCGATAAATATCTCAGAAACGGATAGATACCCAAGGGAAACGGCACCAAGGGAAATACTGTGTGAGACGGTAAAGGCAGTGATGGTTCCTATAAGTACTTTAATACGTTGAATCAGAAGCAAAAGAGCAAGAATAAAGAGAAGATGATCATAGCCTAGAAGAATATGTTTTATACCTAGCAGAATACTTTGTAGTATATTTGGAGAACGGTGGGGCAAGTGTTTTATTTTTATAGAGGGATGGGTAGGAGTGAACTCTGAAAAATAGGAGATAGGGTGCTGTGAAAAATGAAAAATGACACTGCGCATCTCTTTTTCAATATGTTTAATTGAAATGGTCTCTCCAAGCAGTCCCTTTTTACATTCTAACGTGCTGGCAACTAAGTAGATATTTGAATCTTCTATATGTTTTGTAATCCGGTTTCTGCACATAGCAGGGTAGATAGGCATGAGCAAAGATTTTTTACCACGAACAAGCGGGGTTTTCCATTGAACGTCATAATGATTGTCTCCTATCGACTTGATCTGCAAATAGGCAGGCTTGATTGTATGAGATGTAAGGAAAGAGCAGAATAAAAGAAGAAAAAGAGACAAGCGTAGCATAGCATTACTCTTTATTTTGTGCAGAGTAGGGCTCTATAACTATCCGGTATTTCTTTTTGAGGTTTTGATAAAACTGTCGGTATGCCTCTTGTGATTTATGAATAATATAGCGATCTTTGATCTGCTCTTTAAGTGAAGCAAAAGTGGCTTTTTTCTCATCAATATTTTCTATATATACTAGGTGTAAGCCATACCCTGATTTTAGAGGTTTTGACCATCTTTTTTGTGGTAATTTGAGCAATGATTGTACAAACGAATGGCTAAATACGGAAGTGAGTTCTTTGGTGTTTATATGGGAAAAATAGGAGCCTTTGTAGAAGCTGTCTCCTTTATCAGCGTAATTTGTATATAAATCTAAAGTTTTTATCTTTTGGTAGAGTCTATGGGCTTTTTCCTCTATAAAGCGTGATGATTCATACTTTTTTGGATTGAAATAGATATGCGCAAAGGAGATATAGCGCTCACTTTTATCTGCAAAGAGTCTTTTGTTTTTCTGGTAAAACGTTTGTAGTTCTCTATCCGTAATATGCCCTATATCTAACGGCTCGCTTGCAATATATTTTAATTTGTCAATGAGTATCTGTTTGATAGCCGTATCGTTTTTGTCTAGTTGCATGCGTTTGGCTTCAGCATAAAGTATCTCTTTTTCTATATATGTTTCAAATAGCTTATGCAACTCCTCTTGGGTAGGGAGAGTATGGTATTTGTTTTGCCAAAATAGAAGCATCTGTTTAATCTCTTTTTTAGAGAGTGTGATGATGGTTTTATCACTGTGCATAGAAGCAGGTGTATGGATTGTTTGTATAAGAAAAAAAAGAAACGAACCTAAAATTAAAAAGTGAACAAGCGGTTCTTGGTACCATTTTAGCATAAAATACCCTCGAATGATCTAGTAGGGATTATAGCATTTAACATTTTAAAATGAAGGTGATGCTATGATGTGAAAAACAATACGTAGAGTTTCAATCATAGTAAAAATGAGGACAAGTGATGTCAGCAATCATTGAACACTTTCAAACCATTACACAAATACCCCACTGCTCCAAAGCAGCAGATAAATTACTGGACTTTTTAGTAGAGTTTGCCAAACGTAGAGGCTACAGTGTAGAAGTAGACGAAGCAAAGAATATCTACATACACAAAGGTACGCCTACTTTATGTCTGCAAGCACACTATGATATGGTCTGCATGGGGAAAGCACCCGCATTAGAGACTTACATCAAAGAGGGTATCATGAGAGCAAAGGACAGCTCACTGGGAGCAGACAACGGTATGGCGATAGCTATGATGATGCAAAACATGGATGAGGGTCTAGACTTGGAGTTTCTACTCACGGCTGATGAAGAGATAGGGCTCATAGGAGCAAACAAAGTAGCGTTTAATTTAAAAGCCGCATATATGCTCAATCTAGACAGTGAAGATGAAGCAGAAGTCTACATAGGCTGTGCAGGCGGAGCAGACTTGGTAGCGTTTAAAAAAGAGAGCTTCGTAGAGGGTAAAGGTATCTGCTACGAAGTAGCCGTCAAAGGCTTAAAAGGAGGACACTCGGGCGTAGATATAGATAAGGGCATCCCCTCTGCTATTAAGGTATTGGGTAGGTACTTGGTAGAAAATGGCATTACTGGGCTAGCAAGCATCTATGCCGGAGAACGTCGTAACTCCATTCCCGCCAATGCTGTAGCCATAGTACGAAGTGAAAAAGTGCTTGAAGATGAGGGTGACGTAACAGTAAGGGTCTTAAAAAAATCTCCTCAAGTACTTAAAGAGGGGGAAAAAGTCATTAATTTTATCAATCTGTTTCAGCATGGGGTATTGGGAATGAACGAGGAGCTTGGCATCCCAAGTATCAGCATTAACCTTGCCATCATTACTACAGATGAGAAAGGTGGGGTACGGGTAGAAGCAAGTGCAAGGGCAATGAGCATGGAAGCATTGCAGTATGTTACATCATCTACACAAAAATTTTTTGAACATTACGATTTTAGTGTAGAGGTGCAAGATAAGTACCCTGCATGGAAACCAGAGATTTCAGACTTTACAAAGCTAGTGGGCAAAGAGATGAAAGCAGTCTTTGGACGCAGTAAAATGACGGCGATACATGCGGGGCTAGAGTGTGGAGTCATAGCCCAGAAATATCCACATATGAAATTTGCTTCCATCGGACCTACTATACGCTATCCGCATTCGACACGCGAAGAGGTGGATTTAGAGTCCGTTGAACGTACTTACGAGGTACTATTGAGGATTATCGGGAAAGTTTAATTATGGCAGATTATACTTTAAATGTCTGTGTTGTCTTACAATACGCCTTCATAATACATCCTTCGCATTCGGGTTTGACCGCCTTGCATGCGTAACGCCCGAATAAGACCATCGCCTGATGGAGAAGATGTAAGTCGGTTTTAAATTTTTTAGTGAGCTCCTCTTCACACTTTATGGCAGTTTTGGCATCGCTGAGTCCTAGACGGTGGGCTACCCTGAACACATGGGTATCTACTGCCATAAGATTTGCACCCGTATATTCTATCATGACGACATTGGCTGTTTTTTGGCCAACACCAGCCAGTTTAACAAGTTCGTTTCTCTCTAAGGGGATTTTTCCATTATAATTTTCAACAACAGACTGCGCCATCTTGATGAGGTTTTTTGCCTTGTTGTTAAAAAAAGAGCAGGTTTTGATATATGATTTAACTTCATCAAGTTCTGCACCGGCAAGGCTAATGGGGTTTGGATACTTTTTAAAAAGTTCGGGAGTGATAATATTGACACGTTTGTCGGTACACTGAGCAGAGAGCATTACGGCAACAAGAAGCTCATAGAGGTTTGTATAGTGAAGTTCGGTGAGTGAATTCGGATAATGTTCTAAAAAGATTTTTTTTATCGCTTCTATCTCTTTTTTGGTTGCCATTTTGACTTTTTTTTCTGTTTTTGACATCTTAAAACCTTACTCTAAATATAATAAGACTAAAATAGTAACACATTAATGAATGATTTACTCAAAAGGGTTATGATTTTATTGAAATTTATATTTAAGTAACAAAAAGGATATTTGACAATGTTAAACTATGTAAAAAGTTCATTTCTTACGGTGGCTATGCTTACAGCCACGCTTACGGCATCAGACATTTTAGTCACAGTGAACGGAAAAAATATTACCAAACAAGAAGCAGAGGCATTTGTTGCAGCATCTGCTCCCAAAAGCAGCTATGAAACTCTTGATAAAACACAACAAGCAATGATCAAAGAACGTCTTGTAGAAAAGGTACTTTTTACAGAACTTGCGAAAAAAGAGGGCATAGATAAAAAACCTGAATTCCAAAGAAATATGGAAAAAATCAAAGAAGAGTTACTTGTAAATATGTGGATGAAATCACAGATGGATAGCGTGGTAGTAAGCGACTCTGAGGCCAAAGCATTTTACGATAAAAACAAAGAGAAGTTTATGCAAAAAGAGACTGTGCATGCAAGACATATTTTAGTTAAAGAGGAGAGTGAAGCACAAAAGATTATCGATGAATTAAAATCTCTTAAAGGAGAGGCACTCAAAAATAAATTTATAGAGTTGGCAAAAGCAAAATCAACAGGTCCTTCTGCTTCTAAAGGCGGAGATTTGGGATCTTTTTCAAAAGGGCAGATGGTTCCGGAGTTTGACAAAGCAGTATGGGCACTTAACGTAGGAGAGATTACGCAAAAACCCGTAAAAACACAGTTTGGTTATCATGTAATCTATCTTGAGGGCAAGAGTGAAGCCAAAGCAACGGAGTATGCACAGGTCAAAGATAGAATTATTGCATCGTTGAAACAGCAGCAGTTTGCAAACAAGATTACTGAAATTGCAAAGGAGCTTAAAGCAAAAGCAAAAATAGTAGACCACTCTGCTGATGCAAACGGTACTAAAAAATAAGTATAAAACTTATGGTAACCGGTTTAGAAAGAAACATATGAAAACATCGATATTCTCTGTAGGATTGATTCTTCTACAGATACATACTTGTTTAGTAGCAGATGCACTGAAAGATACACTCACCAATCTCTTAGATGAAAAAAACTCTGTAGATATGGTTAGCTTGGATAATTTGAGTATCACCGGAAAATCAGGATCTCGAGTACATTTTAAAAAACGATCTGCCAATACGGTTATAGCTACGGTTAAGGGACATAAAATAAGGAAAAAAGAAGCAGACACCTTTTTAAAAGAGGTGACCAAAGGGAAGGTAAATGATTTTGACAGACTTTCTGAAAAACAGCGTCGGCAAGTAATCAAGGAACTGGTAAAAATTTACGAACTCAAACATAGAAAAAGCAGACCGCCTACGGCAGTGGTGGCAACTGTCAACGGTGTGGATATTAGCAAAAAAGAGGCAGACAGTTTTTTAAGCAGAGTGACTGCCGGAAAAGTAAAAGATTTTGATAAGCTTGATAAGAAACAGCAGAAATTACTTATAACGGATTTGGCAAAGCCTATTATTGTAAAACAAGAAGCATATAAGCAGTTGACAAAAAAAGAGAAAGAAGGGGTATTGCGACAAGTTTGGCTAGAGAAACAAAAAAGCAGTATTGAGGTAAGCAGCGATGAAATGCTAGCACTCTATGAAGAGAAAAAAACACAATCTTTGGCTATAAATCTAAATGCAGTAATTCCTCCGTACCTCTCTATAGGTAAACAGCTCAAGAATGAAATAATAGAGAAGAAGATTACGCAAAAACTTATGAAAGATGTAGAGATAGAGATTTTAGATGATCATAATCAATCTAAAAGCACCCGCCATACTCCAGCGATACAAGAGAGTAGTAGTGTAAAAAAGGAAAAATAAAATGTATAAAAAATTGACAACCATAGTCTTAATTATGTTATTTGCTACCGTAGAGCTATGGGCAGTGACAGCTGCGACGGTCAATGGTATAGAGATTAGTGTTGCCGAGGCGAATAAGGCACTTGAGGTGATCTCACAAGGTAAACAAAGATGGAAAGAGCTTTCAAGAGAGGAAAAAAAGCAACTTATCCAAATGATAGCACCTTCTAAACTGGTCTTTGAAGCTTCACAAAAAGAGTTATCCCAAAGAGAAAAAGATGCAGCACTTTCGGGAGTTTGGATGCAAAAATCCATTGCTAACATAGCTGTTTCGGATGAGAGAGCAAAAGCAGCATACGAGAAGATGAAAAAAGCATCCAAGGCAGAAAAAAACAAAGAAAAAATACCGGCGTTTGAACAAGTCAAACAGAGTATAAAAATGCAACTAGCGCAAGAAGAACTATTAACAAAATTGATGAAAAAAGCAGAAATCAAACTAAAATAATCACATAGAGTGCAAAGGGGGTAAATGAGATGTCTGTAAGAGTATTAGACATAGTAGAGAGAGGAGTAGTGACGGGAGAGAGTCTTGGAAAGTTGTTACAAGTAGCCAAAGACGAGGGCTTTGCTATACCCGCAGTTAACGCAGTAAGCAGTTCTTCCGTGAATGCCGTTCTTGAGGTAGCAAGAAAGATAAATTCTCCCGTGATGATTCAATTCTCTCATGGCGGTGCAGGTTTTTATGCAGGCAAAGGCTTGCCTTCTGATGAAGCAGCGATCCTAGGTGCAATCTCAGGGGCCAAGCATGTACATACGCTAGCCAAGAGATATGGTGTACCTGTAGTATTGCATACAGACCATGCAGCAAGAAAGTTGCTTCCATGGATAGATGCGCTTTTAGAGGAGGGTGAGGCACACTTTAAGACACAGGGTATACCACTTTTTTCTTCACACATGATAGATCTCTCGGAAGAGCCTATCGAAGAGAATATTGCTACATGCAAAAGCTATTTGGAACGCATGTCTAAAATGGGTATGACCTTAGAGATTGAGTTAGGTGTAACGGGGGGCGAGGAAGACGGTGTGGATAATACAGGTATTGATAATGCACTGCTTTATACACAGCCGGAAGAGGTTGCCTATGCTTATGAAGAGCTGATGAAAATCTCTCCCAACTTTACCATAGCTGCCTCCTTTGGAAACGTACATGGGGTTTATAAGCCGGGCAATGTTACTTTAACGCCAAAAATTTTGGACAATTCACAAAAGTATATACAAGAGAAATTTCACACAGATGAAAAACCGGTTAATTTTGTATTTCATGGAGGTTCCGGTTCTGAACTCTCTGATATCCGCCAAGCTATCTCGTATGGTGCGATTAAAATGAATATTGATACAGATACACAGTGGGCATATTGGGATGGAGTACGGAAATATGAAGAAAAGTATCATGATTATCTTCAGGGACAAATTGGTAACCCAGAGGGTGACGACAAGCCTAACAAATCTTATTATGACCCGCGTAAATGGTTACGTGAGGCTGAGGTTTCGATGATAAAAAGGTTAGAGCATGCCTTTGAAGATTTGAATTGTGTCGGTAGAAATTAGTTTTTATCTTGAGTAGACTTCTCTTTGTATTTTTTGAGAAAACAAAGAAGATCTTAGAAGATTGATTGAAGAAGTAAAGTTTCATTAGATAAAGACCTTGTTTATCTCACGTAATGTTGCCGAAACAGACAGAATTACTCTGTTTTAGGTTATCGTGGATGATAAGGCAGTTGAGTAATGATTCATGGGAGCTCTCTTTGTGAAGTTGCATTCTCCTGTTGAGACTATTGTTTTTGAAGGACACTCCTTCTATTTAAAGCGTGATGACCTCTTGCATCCGGACTTCTGCGGAAATAAAGCCAGAAAATTTCACTATTTTTTAGAAAATGATTTTCAGGATATTACGAAAATAATCTCTTACGGTTCTGCACAGTCGAATGCTATGTATTCACTTTCAGTACTTGCAAAGACGAGAGGGTGGAGGTTTGAATACTATGTGAAGCATATTGCTAACTATTTAAAGCAAAATCCTCATGGCAATTATAAGGCGGCATTAGAAAATGGCATGCATATTACTGAAAATAGACCTGTACCTATTCCGGCAGACAACCACACCTTATTGATAGAAGAGGGAGGGCATCAAAAAGAGGCAGAATATGGTATCAAGGTTTTGGCACAGGAGATTATAGATTGGCAAATTCTAAAGGGTATAGAGGAATTAAACATATTTTTGCCTTCAGGAACGGGAACCATGGCACTTTTTTTGCAGAAAACATTGATTAAGGCAAAGAGAGTACAAATTAGGGTATATACCTGTGCTTGTGTGGGAGATAACAGCTATTTAAAAAAGCAGTTTTTTGAGTTAGAAGAGAATGAAAAGTATCATCCCGCGCTACTCTCTTTAGAAAAAAAATACCATTTTGGGAAACTTTATAGAGAAAACTATGAAATTTGGTTAAAATTACAACAAGAGACGGGTGTGGTTTTTGATTTGCTTTATGATCCTTTGGGGTGGCGAACACTGTTGGCACATGATGAAGTGATCTCTAAGCCTACACTCTATATTCACCAAGGCGGCGTGTTAGGTAACGAGAGTATGCTCCCAAGGTACAAAAGAAAATATAAGAACATAGAGTGCATAGAGGGGGTCGGTGATTTCTGGTTTGTTGCAAAGCAATGAATCATAAATCACCTGACCCTTTGGTGAACTGCTAAGCAATAGGACAAAACAAATGAAAATATTTTATAGTAATGACGAGGATTTTGAAGCAAATTTTAATGAGCTTTTAACCCGTGGAAAGATGGATATTGAGGGTGTAACAAAGATAGTATCCGGATTACTTAAAGAGATACAAACTGAGGGTAACAAGGCACTCAAAGCACAGATAGCTAAGTTTGATAGATGGGAGCCTAAGGAGGATGCAGAACTTCTTGTAAGTACAGAGGAGATGGCAAAGGCGTATGAAAATATAGACTCTGTACTTCGTGATGCTCTCCACCTTGCCTACGACAGAATAGAAAGTTACCACCAAAAGCTTATGCCAAAAACATGGATGGATTCAGAGGAAAACGGTACGATACTGGGACAAAAGGTCACGGCAGTAGAGAAAGCAGGGCTTTATATCCCCGGTGGAAAAGCTGCCTACCCAAGCTCGTTACTTATGAATGTGATTCCTGCACAAGTAGCAGGGGTAGAGGAGATAGTCGTTTGTACACCGGCACCAGATAATGAACTCAATGAACTACTCCTTGCTGCGTGTCACCTTTGCAAAGTGACAAAAGTATTTCGTGTAGGCGGAGCATCGGCTATAGCTGCAATGGCATATGGAACCGAGACTATTCCTAAAGTAGATGTCATTACAGGACCCGGAAATATCTTTGTAGCTACTGCTAAGAAGTTAGTCTATGGTGAAGTGAATATAGATATGATAGCAGGGCCTTCTGAGATAGGTATTTTAGCAGATGAGAGCGCAAGAGAAGATTACCTCGCTATAGATTTATTAAGCCAGGCAGAGCATGATGAGATGGCAAGTTCCATTCTTATCACCACAGATGAAGAACTGGCAAATAGGGTAAGTGACAAGGTAGAGGAGTTTCTTGGTACACTTAACCGTGAAGCAATAGCTAGAAAGTCCATAGAGGAGCGTGGTGCCATTATTGTAGCACAAGATATGGAAGAAGCCATCTCCCTTATGAACGAGATAGCCCCTGAACATTTAGAGGTCATCACTAAAGATCTTATGGGTTTACTTGACAGTATCAAACACGCAGGAGCCATCTTCTTAGGAGAAAATACACCTGAGCCTATAGGTGACTATGTAGCAGGACCAAACCATACACTACCTACAGGCGGGACGGCTAAGTTTTACTCACCGTTAAGTGTAGATAACTTTTTGAAGAAATCGTCTATTATCTTTATGTCTAAAAAGGGTATGGAGGAGATAGGCGGTGCTTGTGCGTTGATAGCCAATACTGAAGGCTTGACTGCACATGAGGAGAGTGTTCGGATGAGGTTGAGGGGTTAGTTTATAAGGGTCTAGACTAGAACAGAGGGTATAAAGTGCAAAGAAAGTACCATTATACCGATGAAAAACAAGTATATAAAAGTTGCGAAGATTTCAGAGGCTAAATTTAGACTCATTGTAAAGTGTTTTTC